>JABCNV010000054.1 GCA_013333935.1 Prevotella sp.
ACTGGCTTTCTTTGCACGCTCACGAGCCAGCTTCGTTACGCCGGCCATGGCCTTGCGTTCGTGCTCACTCTCGCGTATTTTATTCTCAAGCACGTCGGCCACATCTTCCTTATGGATGTGCAAATAGTTGTCAACCTCGCGCTTTATAAAGTCTCCAACATACTTGTTTATGGTTTCACCGCCCGGTTCCATCAGCGTAGAACCGAGCTTAATCTTGGTTTGCGACTCGAAAACAGGCTCCTCAACGTTGATGGCAATAGCTGCAACAATACCGTTTCTTATATCTGTAAACTCGTAGTTTTTATCGAAAAACTCCTTGACCGTGCGGGCTATATGCTCCTTAAAAGCACTTTGATGCGTACCGCCCTGCGTAGTATGCTGACCGTTGACAAAGCTATGATACTCTTCTCCATACTGGTTTGTATGGGTGAAAGCTATCTCAATATCCTCGCCTTTAATATGAACGATGGGGTAAAGTGGGTCTACGGTCATATTGTCGACGAGCAAATCCTCCAGCCCATTGCGGCTCTTGATGCGGCGTCCGTTATACATAATGGTAAGCCCCGAATTGAGATAGGTATAGTTTCGCAGCATAGTCTCCACGTATTCATCGTGGAACTGGTAGTTCCTGAACAGCGTATTGTCGGGCTCGAAGAACACGAACGTTCCGTTCTCGTCCTGCGTTTTCTGCGTTTTATCGCTCTTTTTCTCGCCCCGTTCAAACACCAGCGATCGCACTTTACCCTCGCGAAAGCTCTTCACCTCAAAGTGCGAGCTTAGCGCATTAACCGCCTTCACACCTACTCCATTCAGTCCGACGCTCTTCTTAAAGGCCTTCGAATCATACTTTCCGCCGGTATTCAGCATTGAAACAGCCTCTACAAGCTTGCCCTGCGGGATGCCACGACCATAGTCGCGCACGCTAACGCGCAGGTTTTCATCTATGTCTACCTCTATCCTATCGCCCGAATTCATCTTGAATTCGTCAATAGAGTTGTCGATAACCTCCTTTAACAACACATAGATTCCGTCCTCGGGCAGTGACCCGTCACCCAGTCGTCCAATGTACATTCCAGGCCTGGTGCGCACATGTTCCATGTCGCTGAGGTGCTTGATATTATCATCTGTGTACTTGACGGCAGCCGACTGCGAGCCGGTTTCTTGCGATGATGAAAGCTTTTCTTCGTTATCTGGCATAATAATTATTGTAGTTAAAGCAAATTCTGCTGATTATTTTTCGCTGTCTCTCCGACATACGATGCGGCCCCTTGCGGTGTCAGCTCCTTGCGATAACAGCGACGGCGTTTGTGGTTGATGTGCTCCAGTGCATCCCACTGCCCCTGAACGCCATTGTTATCCTCCATTTCAATGTTGGTCTCACCCCACTTAAAGCCATATTCAATGTACCTCGGGATAAGATCGGCAAACAGTAAGGCGTTGGCGCCCTTAGTGCGATATTCGGGCAAAAAGCCAATAAGCAACAGGTCTACACCGTCTGTTTTATGACACTTGACTGCCCTCAGCAGATGCCACCAGCCAAAGGGGAAGAGACGTCCGCGCCGACACTTCTGAACGGCATGGGCCAGCGAGGGCATGGTTATCCCCACGCCGGCAATGGCATTGTCCTTGTTTCCATCGACGATAACCGTTACAAGATTCAGGTCCAGCGCCGGCAGGTACAACTTTACATACTGGTCAATCTGCCGCTCGGTGAGCGAAACGAAGCCGTAAATATCTTTATACGTCTCGTTGATAATCTTGAAAAGTTCGCGTGCATAGCCGTTACGGATATCCTTGCGCGTCACCTTCTTAACATGAAGATTATAGCGTTTCTCTATCATTTCGGCAAGCTTGGCAAACTTTTCCGGCGTTTTGTCGGGCATGGGCAGGTAGTATTCAACATAGTCGTTGTCCTTTTTCCAACCGTCCTGCTGCCCCATGTGTCGCGGATAATATTCATAATTGTAAATGGTCTCCATGGTGCCCAATCTGTCAAAACCCATGGTAAGCATGCCTTCTGGGTCGAGGTCGGTAAAACCCAGCGGGCCCACGATAGCGGTCATACCCTTTGAGCGTCCCCAGTCTTCGACGGCCTTGAACAGTGCACGGCTCACTTCGATGTCGTCAATAAAGTCAATCCCCCCGAAGCGGGCGTCCTTTTTCTCCCACCGTTCATTAGCCCTATGGTTCACAATACCGGCTATACGACCCACCATCCGGCCATCCCTACAGGCCATAAAGTATGCAGCCTCGCAGAAATCAAAGGCTACGTTGCGGTCGCTTCTGAGCGTATTCATCTCATCCAGGAAAAGCGCAGGAACATCATACGGGCAGCCTTGGTATAAGTCATAGTGGAAATCGATGAACCTTCTCAGGTCCCTGTTGGTCTCCACCCTCTTAATTTCAATTGCCATTACTAGTTTGAATACGAATTAAAACATAATTTGCAAAAATAGAAAAAAAGCTTGACATGGCAAAAGATAAGCCTCACTTTATATAATATCAACTTAATTTATCCGCTAAAGACGATGTAAGGAAAAGCAGATGGCGTCCTTTGATTGTGGTAGCAAATATGTAAAGGCCGCCACCATCTTTCAGTTTCAGTCGGCGACGAAGCTCTACAGCCGTCAAAGGGAAATTGCGAACGGCAATATTGGCCTGCATTATTCCTCGCAGTGCCCGATGCAGTTCGGCCTTGTTCATACCGGAAACGGAACGTATAATGAACTGTTTTCCCGGAAACTTTTCAACGGGGACGGCCGACACATACAGGTGCGAGTTTACATCAACCTGCTCTAAACCGAAACGCAAAGCTACGGCAGCAAAGCACCCTGCTTTCATTACCGACGCATCAGGAACCAGCAAATACCGGCCCGCCACGGGCACGTCGTCACACAAAGGCACCGTCATACTATCAATTGCAGGACAGCTGAATACCGTCTTATCATTGGAACAGAAAAGACGTAACGGCTTGCCGGAATGGCCAAGCACCAGCAGAAGCTCCTTGCATTCGCCGCCGGTGCTCACCACATGCACCTCCACGACGCCCTCCAACTGCGCTACGGCACAATGCCAGTCGAGCATAGGAGAAAGTTTCAGCACGATGAAATGGGCTTTTTTCAACAATTCTGCGCACATCTTTACGACGTTAGGACTACAGTCTTCCAACGCATAAGTGCGCCCTCCATGACTGTCACGGCGAGCCGGATCCAAAAAAATAAGGTCCACATGGCACATGTTTTGCAGATATTCCGCGGCATCAGCACAACATATTTCAGCATTCATCATGCCCAACAAAAGGAAGTTATGGCGGGCGATGGCACATAAGTGTTCGTTGCGTTCAACGTATATGGCATGGCGAAAACGGCTCGACATAAACGAAAAGTCAACGCCGAAGCCACCCGTCAAGTCAACCATAGTCGCAGTCTCCGTGCCTTTTTCCTGCTTTGTTCCCATTGTATTAGCCGCTTCAGAAGCCTTTTCCTCCATCAGCCTACACGCAAGACGGGACTTATAGACGGCGGCCGGCTCTCCCGAACACTGCTCCATATTCAGATGAGGAGGATATACAAGCCCCTCTACCGCGGCCCATGAGGGGAGCTTGTGCAACGCCGTCTGATAGCCTTCTATCTGGTCAAGAGCATAGGGAAAATCGATATCCGGATAACGTTCCTTTTGAAAGGCCAGCGTCCTGACATCATCTCGCAAATGCTCGCGAATAAAATCTGCGGTCGTCATCATGTTACAAAGATAACAAAATTCCAGAAAAGATGGTAAAATTACGATGAAATCTAACAAAATTGATGATTTCGGAGACATTTCCCCGTCTTATATTCCCCCGTCGCTTACGCAGAAGCACGCCTTCCATCTTCTTATAAAAGCAAGACGATTACGCCGTAAAAGCAACTCAATTACCATGCTGCGGAACACTCTTTAGCCTGAAATCCTGCAACATTCCCCACACACTCCTTTCTCCTTTTCAGCATTCCCCAGTGTGTACGACGGCCGTCACACAGGTGTACGGCGGCCGCTATACAAGATGTACCACGACCGTCGCACACGCGTGTGACGGCCGCCATAGCCTGAACAGCAAAGACGAAAGGACGCAACAAGACGTAGCAAAGGAAGCACCGGACAGAGGCAAAGGAAGCACCGGAAGTGAGCGACCGTTATAGAATAAGAAAACGCCGGACACGCAAAGAGGATGTAATCAAAGGATGAAGAAGGTATAATCAAATAATAGAAAATGTGTCACCCAAGAATAAAGAAAGTATAACCCAAGAACGGAAATGGTTTATTCTAAGAGTAAACAGGGAACAAGGGAAAAAGGTTCAGGAAACATAGGTAATAAAAAATCCGCGTCATGACCCGAAAGTCACAACGCGGACAATATAGTTTTAAACCGTTCTGCCCACACCTACACGGTGTAAAATGTTGGGCAGAAGCCTTTTAGTCGGCTAACTTGGCAGTGATAAACTCGCGGTTCAAGCGCGCAATGTTTGCAATGCTCTCATTCTTTGGGCACTCGGCTTCACAAGCGCGGGTGTTCGTGCAGTTGCCAAAGCCGAGCTCTTCCATCCTGGCAACCATCGCCTTTGCACGGCGGGCAGCCTCCGGACGGCCTTGGGGGAGCAGAGCCAGCTGGCTGACTTTGGACGAAACAAAGAGCATAGCAGAACCGTTTTTGCAGGCAGCAACGCAGGCTCCACAGCCAATGCAGGTGGCACAATCCATGGCTTCGTCGGCATTCTCCTTGGAAATGAGAATTGCATTGGCATCCTGTGCCTGGCCCGTGCGGACAGAAGTATAGCCACCTGCGGCAATAATCTTGTCGAAAGCAGAGCGGTCAACCATGCAGTCCTTGATGATAGGGAAAGCAGCCGAGCGCCACGGCTCGACGGTAATTACATCTCCATCATGGAAACGACGCATGTAAAGCTGGCAGGTTGTGGCGCCCTGAGCAGGACCGTGAGGATGGCCGTTGATGTAGAGTGAGCACATACCACAGATGCCTTCGCGGCAATCGTGGTCGAAAACAAAGGGTTCGTTGCCGCCCTCTATAAGCTGCTCGTTGAGAATATCCAGCATTTCAAGGAAGGAAGTATCACCAGGGATATCCTTCATTTCAAAGGTATCAAAGTGGCCTTCTGCTGTAGGACCGTTCTGACGCCATACTTTCAGTGTGAATGATATGTTTGTATCCATTTGTCTTGATTCCTTATTATGATTTGTAATTGCGTGTCTGAACCTTGATATACTGATAATTCAGGTCTTCCTTCAGCAGCTCGGGAGCGGCCTCGTCCGAGCCTGCGTACTTCCAGCAAGCCACATACATGTAGTGCTCGTCGTCGCGCTTCGCTTCTCCTTCTTCAGTCTGGCTCTCCTCACGGAAGTGTCCTCCACAGCTTTCGTTGCGCTCAAGTGCATCGTAAGCAATAAGTTCACCCATCGTGATAAAGTCGCGGAGATGGATAGCTTTGTCAAGTTCGACGTTGAGCCCCTCCTTAGAACCCGGGATGCGTACGCAAGTATCAAACTGCCTGCGCACCTCTTTCAGCATTTCAAGAGCCTTCTTTAACCCCTCTTCGCTGCGAGCCATACCGACGTAGTTCCACATAATGTTATACAGTTCCTTGTGCAGTGAGTCGACGCTCTTGAGCTTGGTCTTGTCCTGTTGTTGGTTCTGTATGTCGTAAATACGGTCCATTTCTGCCTGAACTGCTTTCTCGGCCTCGGCAAATTCCGGAAGATCGGTTGAGATATGAGGCACCTGAATCTGGTCGCTCAGGTAGTTCTGCATGGTATAAGGAATAACAAAGTAACCGTCGCTCAAGCCCTGCATCAAGGCAGAAGCGCCCAAACGATTGGCACCATGGTCAGAGAAGTTGCACTCGCCAAGAGCAAAAAGGCCCTTGATAGAGGTCTGCAACTCATAGTCTACCCACAGACCACCCATGGTATAATGTATGGCGGGGAAAATCATCATTGGGTTATCGTGCGGGTCTACGTCAGTAATCTCTTCATACATATCGAAGAGGTTGCCGTAACGCTCGTCGACACGCTGACGGCCTAAGCGCTGGAACGCTTCAGAAAAATCGAGGAATACAGCCAGGCCTGTGTTGTTTACACCGAAACCTGCGTCTGTACGCTCCTTGGCTGCACGGCTGGCAACATCGCGGGGAACGAGGTTGCCGAAGGCCGGATAACGGCGCTCCAGATAGTAATCACGGTCTTCTTCAGGAATATCTCGGCCCTGAAGTTCGCCACGCTGCAGCTTCTTTGCGTCCTCAAGCTTCTTGGGAACCCAGATGCGGCCATCGTTACGAAGCGACTCTGACATAAGGGTAAGCTTCGACTGCTTGTCGCCATGAACGGGGATACACGTCGGGTGAATCTGTACAAAGCAGGGATTTGCAAAATAAGCACCCTTGCGATAAGCCTGAACGGCCGCCGTACAGTTACAGCCCATTGCATTAGTTGAGAGGAAGTATGTGTTGCCATAGCCACCCGTCGCCAGGCAAACGGCATGGGCAGAATAGCGCTGGAGTTTACCAGAAACAAGGTCTTTTACAATGACACCACGGCAGCGACCGTCTACAACAACGATGTCCTCAACCTCTGTACGCGTGTAAAGCTCAACGGTTCCGTTGTTGACTTCCTTCATCAGCGAAGAATAAGCACCCAGCAACAGCTGCTGGCCGGTCTGACCCTTTGCATAAAATGTGCGGCTTACTTGAACACCACCGAAAGAACGGTTAGCCAGCATACCGCCATACTCACGGGCAAAAGGTACGCCCTGGGCAACACACTGGTCAATGATTGCTGCACTTACTTCAGCCAAACGATACACATTAGCCTCGCGAGCACGGTAGTCACCGCCTTTGATTGTATCATAAAAGAGACGGTAAACTGCATCACCGTCATTCTGATAATTCTTGGCAGCATTGATACCTCCCTGTGCAGCAATAGAGTGAGCACGACGAGGACTATCCTGAATACAGAAATTAATAACGTGGAACCCCATCTCACCAAGGGAGGCAGCAGCACTGGCACCAGCGAGACCCGTTCCCACAACAATGATATCAAGCTTACGTTTATTGGCAGGGTTCACCAGCTTCTGATGAGCTTTATAAT
>JABCNV010000013.1 GCA_013333935.1 Prevotella sp.
CACCTCTTCCCATTCCGAACAGAGAAGTTAAGCCCACTTGCGCCGATGGTACTGCACAGCAATGCGGGAGAGTAGGCAGCCGCCTTCTTTTATAAACTGGAGCCCTGGAGACAGAGATGTCTTCAGGGCTCTTTTGTGTTTATCCTGTCTTTCTTTTGTGTTGCCTTCGGAATCCCTTTTGCTTTATCCCGTCTTCTTTCCGTGTTGCCTTCGGAATCGTTTGGTGTTGCTCCTGTCTTTTCTCCGTGTTACCTTCGGAATACTCTTGTGTCTATTCTGCCTTTCTTTAGAATTGCTTTCGGAGCCCTTTTGTGTTTGTATTGTTCTTGCTTTGTGTTTATTTTGTTTCTGTTTATTTTCCGTGTTATTTTCAAATCGTATTAGTGTTTCCTCCGTTTAATTTTTATATAATCCGGAGGTGTATTTTTCCTTGCTTTGCTTACGTTTATACCTGTTGTTTTGTAAGTGAAGCGTTCAGGGGCACATATTCACCAATACTTTGCTTAGGAGAAAGAATAATATTAAGGCTCTGATATTTTTCTCTCTATACGAAGTGGGAGCCATGTTACGACGGCCGCCATACACGCGTGCGACGGCTGCAGTATGCGCGTACGGCGGCTGTGTAACGATGCGTACGGCGAGCGCCGTAATGCCAGTATTGTGCCGACAAGGCGGCAGGTTTCCGACACGGAAAGCCCGACCGCGCATGCCGGACGTTGGAAGATTCCCCTCTGAATGGCCGGAAAACAAAGATATGTATATATAAAATACCGGTTTACTGCCGCGTAAAGACAATCTTTTTCGGCATTTTTACCCACTTGCGGTTGCGGGCTATCTTGAGGGTGCTGCCCGAGCCTTGTGTCAGCAGATAGGTGCCGTCCTTTTCAAGCGTGAGTGTTGCTTCGAGGTCTTCGCTGCCGTAATCGTTCACAATCTGCAGCTTTGCCGTGCGTGAATCGGCAAGCGTGGCATCGGTAAACAGCCACTTCCGCCCGTCTTCGTAATCGCCGAAAAAGCCCGGAACATCCCCGAAGATGTCCTGCCCCGGAATGCGTATCTGCTTATGGTAGAAGTCCATACGGATGTAAACATTATACTCTTTGTTGTACAGGGTGCCCTTGAATGTGGTAGAGTCGGTGGCGTCAGCCTCCATGGCGTGCGCCCCGGCTACGTTCACGGTCACCCTGTTTGTTGAAGGCATAACTGCCTTCTTTCCGGCATTCTGCTGCGCCGACATGGAAAGGGCGAGGAAAGCCAATATGGATGTAAGACTTTTTCTGTGCATTTTGCGTATTTTTTGTCAATATTTACGAGCTCAGCAATACTAACTCGCTGATTGATGCAAAGTTAATCGATTGCATCAATAAATACGAGCATTTTTGAAAAATATAATTGTTTGGGTTTGGTTTTTACCTTTTTTATATTATCTTTGCGAGCGTACAAGATTGTTTTATGGATAAGAACGAATTGCTCCCCGACTATATTTTTGAGTCGAGCTGGGAGGTTTGCAATAAGATAGGAGGCATATATGCGGTACTTTCAACCCGCGCAAAAACATTACAGGATAATTTTAAGGATCGCATTATTTTTATCGGGCCGGACTGCTGGGAAGGCAAGCTCTGCCCATACTTCAGGGAAGATCCGTTGTTGTTTTCGTTGTGGCGGAAACAGGCTGCCGCCGAAGGACTGTCGGTAAGGACGGGACGGTGGACGGTTCCGGGCGAACCCATTGCCGTGCTGGTTGATTTTTCATCCTTTTTTGCGAATAAGAATCAGATTTATACCGACCTCTGGGTCGACTATCAGGTTGACAGTCTGCATGCCTACGGCGATTATGACGAGGCATCGATGTTCTCGTATGCAGCCGGCCGTGTTGTCGAGAGCTTCTATCGCTGCTGTCTTGATGCTACGAAACGGGTTATTTATCAGGGCAATGAATGGATGACGGGCCTCGGTTTACTTTATATCCGCAAGCACGTTCCGGCCATCGGAACCATCTTTACCACCCATGCCACGAGTATCGGGCGCAGTATTGCGGGCAACAACAAGCCCCTTTACGATTATCTTTTTGCCTATCACGGCGACCAGATGGCCGCAGAGCTGAACATGCAGAGCAAGCATTCTATCGAGAAGCAGACCGCGCAGAACGTGGATTGCTTTACGACGGTGAGCGAAATTACGGCCCGCGAGTGTGCCGAATTGCTGGATAAACCCTGCGACGTTGTGCTGCCAAACGGATTTGAAGACGACTTTGTGCCGAGGGCATCAGCCTTTACACGCAAGCGACGTACGGCGCGACAGCGAATGCTTGCCATCGCAAATGCGCTGACAGGCGACTGTTTTGATGACAATACGCTGATTGTATCAACAAGCGGACGTTACGAGTTCAGAAATAAAGGACTCGATGTTTTCATCGACGCCATGAACCGTTTGCGCTACGACGACAGGCTTCAGCGTAAAGTAGTAGCCTTTATAGAGGTGCCCGCATGGGTGAAAGAACCTCGCCGCGACCTGCAGGACAGGCTGGCAAGCGGACGCCAGTTCGACACCCCGCTGCCACAACCGCTGCTTACCCACTGGCTTAACGATCAGGATAACGACCGTGTGCTCGGCATGATGCGCCAGCTGGACGTGACCAACGACAAGACCGAAAGGGTGAAGATTATCTTTATACCGTCATACCTGATGGGCGATGACGGCATTATTAACTTGCCTTATTACGACGTGCTTCCCGGGCACGACCTGTGCATTTACCCCTCCTATTACGAGCCCTGGGGCTATACACCCCTCGAGGCCATAGCCTTTAAGGTGCCTTGTATCACTACCGATTTGGCAGGTTTCGGCCTGTGGGTGAATGGCGAAGTGGGGCACAGCAGTGTGATTGACGAGGGTGTGCAGGTGGTCCACCGTACAGATGGTACTACAATGAGGTGGCCGAAGGTGTCAAAAACACCGTAGTGCATTTCTCTTTATTAAATAATGATGGGTTGAAAAAGGCACGCGAACGGGCCTTCCGCCTTTCAAAGAAAGCCCTCTGGCGGCATTTTATAGCCTATTATTTTAAAGCTTACGACGTGGCTTTGCACAGAGTTGCGGCAAGAAAATAAAACGAATTAAACTAATTATCGATTATAACGACTTATGAAAATTAAAGCAGATTACACCAACAACCCCCAGTGGAAGACGTTAAACATCAAGTCGACGCTTCCCAAGCAGTTGGAATGTTTGAACGAACTTGCCCACAACATGTGGTGGGCATGGAATTACGAGGCCCGCAACCTGTTCAAGAGTCTGGACGAAAAGCTTTACGAAGAGGTGGGACATAACCCCGTTCTGCTTCTCGACAGGCTGGGATATGACCGTAAGGAGGCCATTGTCAAGGACAAGAAACTGATGGAACAGGTGAAGAATGTTTACGCTAAGTTCAAGGCTTACATGGATGTCAAGCCCAATAAAAAGCGTCCTTCGGTTGCCTATTTCTCGATGGAGTATGGGCTTAATCAGGTTCTTAAGATTTATTCAGGCGGTCTAGGCATGCTGGCCGGAGACTATTTGAAGGAGGCTTCCGACTCGAACGTTGACCTTTGCGGTGTAGGATTCCTCTATCGTTACGGTTATTTTCGTCAGAGCTTAAGCATGGACGGACAGCAGCTTGCTAAGTATGATGCGCAGGATTTCAGTACGCTGCCCATTGAACGTGAGCTTGACGCAAACGGCAATCAGGTTGTGGTTGACGTGCCTTACATGAATTATCAGGTGCATGCACTGGTATGGCGCGTGAACGTTGGACGCATCAAGCTGTATCTTCTCGATACCGACAACGACATGAACTCGCAGTTTGACAGGCCCATTACGCACTCCCTGTACGGCGGCGACTGGGAGAACCGTCTGAAACAAGAGATTCTTCTCGGTATCGGCGGCATGCTGATGCTGAAGAAACTCGGCATCAAGAAACAGCTTTACCATTGCAACGAGGGCCACGCAGCGTTGTGTAACCTGCAGCGTCTGGTAGATTATGTCCAAGGCGGACTGACGTTTAACCAGGCACTTGAGCTCGTAAGGTCATCGTCTCTCTATACTGTTCATACGCCCGTTCCGGCCGGACACGACTACTTTGACGAAACCCTTTTCGGCAAATATATGGGTGGTTACCCTCAGATGCTGGGCATTTCGTGGGACGAGTTCATCGGCATGGGCCGTGAAAATGCGGAAGATCACAGCGAGCGTTTTTGCATGAGCCTCTTCGCCTGCAACACATGTCAGGAAGTAAATGGTGTCAGCAAGCTGCACGGTTGGGTGAGCCAGAAGATGTTTGCGCCTCTGTGGAAGGGCTACTTTGCAGAAGAAAACCATGTGGGCTACGTCACAAACGGCGTGCATTTCCCTACATGGTGCGCAACCGAATGGCGCAAACTGTACGATAAGTATTTTGACAAGACTTTCATGTCAGACCAGAGCAACGAGGACATCTGGCACGCCATCTATAAGGTTTCAGACAAGGAGATTTGGGAAACCCGTATGGCTTTGAAGAAGAAGCTGATTAAATATATTCGCGATAAGTTCACTACGCAGTGGCTTCGCAATCAGGGCGACCCGGCCCGTGTGATGTCATTGCTCGAGCGTATCAACCCCAACGCGCTGATGATAGGCTTCTGTCGCCGTTTCGCTACATATAAACGTGCACACCTTTTGTTCACCGACCTCGACCGTCTCAACCGCATTGTGAACGACCCTGAGCACCCCGTGCTGTTCTTCTTCTCCGGAAAGGCTCATCCTGCTGATGGGGCAGGACAGGATCTTATCAAAAGAATCTATGAGATTAGCCAGCGTCCGGAGTTCCTCGGAAAGATTATTTTCCTCGAGGACTATGATATGCAGCTTGCGCGCCGACTGGTTTCGGGTGTCGACATCTGGATGAACACGCCGACCCGTCCGCTCGAGGCTTCGGGTACATCAGGCGAGAAAGCCGAGATGAACGGCGTTGTAAACCTTTCGGTTCTTGACGGCTGGTGGGTAGAAGGCTATCGTAAGGGTGCCGGATGGGCACTGCCACAGGAGCGCACCTACGAGCTGCAGAACTATCAGGATCAGCTGGATGCCGCAACTATTTACTCGTTGTTGGAGAATGAAATTATTCCGCTTTACTACGCAAAGAACAAGGAAAACTACAGCGAAAACTGGATAAAGGTCATCAAAAACTCCATTGCAACCATTGCTCCCCACTATACAATGAAGCGTCAGCTTGACGATTACTACGACAAGTTCTATAATAAGCAGGCTGCCCGCTTTGCCAAATTGTCGGCCAATAACAACCGTGAGGCTATTGCCATAGCCCAGTGGAAGGAGACTGTTGCCGAGCGTTGGGATGCCATCAACGTAGTCAGCAAGGAGACAGGATTTCTGAACGAGGGCGGTATGACGGGCGAGAAGGTGAAGATTCGCTACGTCATTGACGAGCAAGGACTTGATAATGCCGTAGGCCTTGAGCTTGTTACGCTGAAGCCAGACTCTGATACGTCTGACCGAAGGGTCTATAGCGTTCACGAATTTAAGATGACAGGGCACGAGGGTAACCATTATACCTTTGAACTTGTAGTGGTTCCAGAGCATGCCGGCAGCTTTAAAACGTGTGTCCGTATGTTCCCGAAGAATGCCAAGTTACCCCATCGTCAGGACTTCTGCTACGTGAAATGGCTTGACTAAAATACAGTAATATTTTGCTTCATACGGTCCGCCGGACGCACGTTTCGTCCGGCGGGCTTTTTTGTTGCTTCCGTTAAGGCTATATAGTTTTAACATATTTTTATTATCCTTTCAGGCAAGGTTTCATGTTTTTGGGTTTTAATAGGCGTACAACATGCAAAAAGAAGTTGTTCAAATTAATTTAAATAACAAATTAACAAACCAAAAATGAAGATGAAAAACTTATTGAGAACTGTGTTGATGGCAGTGTGCTGCCTTGGTGTTGCTGCGTTTGTGTCGTGTTCAAAAGATGATGACGAGGCAGGAAAACTGAAATTTAGTGTTGACAAACTCGAGCTTTCGCCGACAGCAACATTTAAGGTAACCATCCAAAACGGAACGCAACCGTTCACCGCAAAGTCGGTAAGCGAAGCCACTGCAACGGTAAAGGTTGACGGAAAGGTGATGACAATCACGGGTGTTAAGCCGGGCAAGACCTCTATTATCGTAAGTGATAAGAACAAGCTTTCGGGCACATTACCTGTCAAAGTCTTCCTGCCGCTTATCTTTGATAAGTTGGAAGTTAAGGTGGCTCCGAACAAGACAGAGAGCTTCCATGTCAGAGCAGGCAAGGCTCCGTTTAAGGTAACCGTAAAGGATAAGGCCATAGCTTCGGCCACTGTAAATGGCGATGTCGTTACAGTTAAGGGTCTTAAGGCTGGGAAAACATCGATAACCGTTGTCGACAGCGACAATACCTCTGGACAAATAAATGTTTTTGTAAAGTAGATTTCTGACAGAAAACCTTGAAGAACAGGAGAATTCAACCGGTTCTCCTTGTTCTTCCCCTTTTCATTTGGCATTTATCAATAATATTATATACATTTGTAGTATTGATTATGACAGGAGGAATGAAAATGAAATATGTACATTATCTTTCAGGATTATTGCTGGTTGCGTTTTCGATGGCTTTGCAGTCGTGTATCAACGACGACGAATCTAACAACCCTTCCATTAATTATCCCAATGCACTTGTTACGATCAAGACCAACAGTGCCACCGGACAGGTTTATTTTCAATTAGACGATTCGACGACGATTCTTCCGACCAATTCCTCAATTTCACGTTTTGCAGGCAAGGAGGTGCGGGCTTTTACCCATCTTATGCAGTTGAAAGGCCCGAGCGGTATTTATACAAAGAGCGCCATCGTACATTGGGTTGATACCATACGGACAAAGAAAATGGCTCCCGATTTGGGTGCACAGAATGACAGCAAATACGGTAAGGACCCTGTTGAAATTGTGAAAAGCTGGACAACTGTTGTCGAAGACGGGTACCTTACACTATGTTTTCGCACCTATTTTGGCAATGGCACGACGCACGTTATCAACCTTGTAAAGGGTGCCAATCCGTATGAAGTGGTGCTCCATCATGATGCAAAGGGCGACGTAAGAGGCGTGGTTCGCGACGGATATGTTGCCTTCCGGCTCAACGATTTGCCCGACACCCACGGGAAAACGGTGGATTTAACGCTGAAATGGCAGTCGTTTTCAGGTCCGAAGAGTGTAAAATTCAAGTATAAAAGCCGCCAGTAACAGCATAGCAAAGCAGTTTTACCGCATTGATGAACTTGTTCAAACACAACAGAGAACAATACATTTTAAGCCTTTTTTCTAAGGGTGACGCCCTTGCTATGGACAAGCTTTATGCGGAATATGCTGACTATATGGCCTCGGTTTGTGCCCGATACGTGGGCTGTGCAGACGATTTACACGACGTGCTTCAAGAGGCCTTCATCAGAGTTTTTACCCGAATAGATACATTTACATACAAGGGTGACGGCTCTCTGAAGGCTTGGCTTACGAAGGTTGTCATCAACGAGGCGCTGCGTTTCATCAGAAATCGGGATACAAATATTTCGGTAAGTGTAGATGCCGACATCCCTGACGTCGCAGACAATGAGCCTGATATAGACAACCTATCAATTACACAGATAACCGATTCGATACTTAAGCTCCCGCCTGGCTATAGGGCGGTCTTCAACTTATTTGTGATTGAAGGCAAAAGCCACAGCGAAATTGCGACGCTTCTCAATATAAAACCCGATACGTCGGCGTCGCAATTACACAAGGCAAAGCTATTGCTTGCAAAGATGCTCAAGGAACAAAACCACGGCGAACATGACAAAGAAAGAAGATTGGCTCAATAAATTGCACACACGTGTTCAGAATTCTGACCATGTGAAGGCACCGGAAGGTCTTCTTGACGACATCAAGAAGGAGATGGCCCGCCGTGGAGTAGCTCCTGCGCCCACTGCGGTAAAAGGTGCACGCATCGTCCCTTTATGGGTGTATAGTGTGGCTTCCGTGGCTGCCGTTCTTGCCGTGTGTTTCTATCTGGGCGGTGCGTTTACTGACCCGTCACCCTCTTTTTTGCCGACAACTTCGATGGAAAGCCGAACCCCAGCCATTCGTCCAGGCCATGTGGAGACAGGGGAAACACCTGCCGGGCAGCCTGAGCAGACCGGGCAAAATTCGGCTAATATGGTAGCATCTGTTCTCAGACCTGCTGTGACCGACGTCGTAGACGGCATGCCAGACACGGGCAATACAGAACCCGACACGCCGGATGTTGCAGACCATCACGATGCTGCGGTTGAACCATCAGATAACAAAACGGATGCAAATACGCATACAATGCCTGCCCCCGTTACCCCACGGTCTGCAGGAAAGCCCTCGCGTCGTAGTGGCGGTGAGCCGCAGCCGTTGCTTGCCATGGCCGGAAACCATCAGTCGCACTTCAGCATAGGCGCTTCCTATAGCGGTGCATCGGGCGCTTCGCATAATGCACAGGGCATGATGATGACCTCTTCCGATCCCTACGGTAAGCACGAACCGGAGTTCTCCGGCGACAAGAACCTGCATCAGGTAACGGCTTCCGAAGACATGAAAACCACCAGCAAGCACCGTCAGCCGGTCAAGCTGGGGTTGTCAGTCAGGTATAATCTGGACAGCCGATGGAGCTTACAGTCGGGCCTTACCTACAGCTGGCTTTCGTCTGAATTCTCATTCCATAAGGGCAAAGAGAACAATAAGGACGAGCAAACCCTTCATTATGTGGGCATTCCTCTGGCTGCAAGCTACAACTTTGTCAAGACAAAGCGCGTAAACGTCTATGCCACGGCCGGAGGAGAAGCTGAGAAATTAGTGCGCGGCGTGATGAAACATTCGTCTAAAACCGCCGAGGAGGCCGGTCCGAACAGTGTTACGGTGAAGGAGAAAAGGCTGCAATTCTCGGTGAACGCTGCCGTCGGAGCCGAATATAAATTGAGCAGGGACGTCAGTATTTATGCTGAACCGGGCGTGAGCCATTATTTTAACAATGGCAGTGCAGTGGATAACATCTACAAGGACACGCCTACAAGTTTTAATCTTAACGTCGGATTCAGAATCAATTTAAATCAATAAGCACGGTGAAAAGAATCGTATTTCTTATTTGCATGCTGGCTTTTGCCATTATCTCATGCACCACAGAGAAGAACGCCGTAAGCTATACCGAGGCACGAAACTACTTCCATAACAACAACGCCCCGCTGCCCGGGCAACTGAAAATAACCACGGAAGAAGAGTTTTACCGCCATTTTTCGCCTGCAGCCTTTATGGGGAAGGGCGGTGAGGTGACGCCCATCGACTTCCGTCGCAGCTTTGTTATCGCAAAGGTTCTTCCCGTAACCGACAGGGATACAGAGCTAAGCCCCATGAAATTAGCGAAGACGGGCCATGCCGAGCTTGAACTGACTTACCGGCTTAAGACAGGCGAGAGGCGGTCATACTCTACGCAACCCATCTTCATTCTGATAGTTGACAAACGTTATAAAAACTATGCAGTCAAGGAAGTTGTCAGGCAATAAGTGCGTTTTCTGCTGCAATTTTCCTTGATTTTTTTCAAAACCAGCGGGGCTTTATTTTCTGATATCTTGCTTAGCCCCCTGGTTTTGATATTTTTTTAAGTTAATACTACTCTGTAATGATGAAGCCTCGCTGCGGATTTTATTCCATGGCGGGGCTTTTCTCATGTTCCGGTGTGAGTACCCCCATATAGTGCCCGGATAGCCCGTAAACACTGCTGTTCTCGACCTTCCGTGGCAGGTGGTTTGTCTTTACGTCGTAATCGTTTTGTCTTTACGTCGTAATCGTCCGGCCTTTACGCCGTAATCGCGTTGCCTTTACGATGTAATCGTCAGACGATTACGGCGTAAGGACAAAAGCTTCGTGAAAGTGGGGTGCCATTTAGGCGTAAAGGGGCGGAATTTGTTCCGTGGGCGGGGCAGTGGGATTCCTCACGCAGGCTGGTCAGTTTCCTCATCCAGGTCAGTGGTTTTCCTCATATTTCGCCCGTAAACGCCGGGGCAGTTTTGACAGCACCAGACGGTATGAATGACGGATAAGCTCCGTAACCATACCGTCACTAAGGCTGTTGAGATAGAGGTCGTTCCAGTGAACCTTGTTCATGTGGTACGCAGGGCGCACGCCATCCTCACGTTCGCGAAGCTCTGCCCCGACGGCAGGGTCGAGCTTTACGGCGCATCTTGGCTCGGAAGACTCCAGGGCAATATGCAGATATATCTTGCCTTCGATACGGAAAACCACGCAATCAGGTCCGTAAGGCATGTCTTCGGTCGTGCCCGGCAGGGTGAGAGCATAGGCTCTGACTTGCTCAATATTCATTTTTACAGGTTTATTGATGTTATATCTGCAAAAATAAAGAAAAAGCACTACCTTTGCAAATATATATTCATCTAATCATTTTCCATCTTTTTTTATTATGAACAGAACCTTAATTCTTGGTCTCTCACTCAGCCTTATGACTGCTATGCCGGTCGGCGCCAAAAAGAAAAAGGCGACACCTCCCGTCAAGAAAGAGGTGCGGACGCCCGCCCGTCAGGGGCTCTTCAACGTGCAGTTCTGGAAAGACAAGTATTATTTTCAAATACCCGACTCGCTTTTAGGCCGCCTCTTCATGGTCACTACGCGTTACGTGGCTACGCCCGTCGATGCGGGGCTGTATGGCGGCGAGCTGGCCAATGAGCAGGTGCTGTATTTCGAGAAGAACGGCAAACAGATGCTCCTGCGCGACAATATGTATGACGTGCGCGCCGATTCTACTGATGCTATCTACAAGGCGGTGCTTAATTCTACCGAGGACCCCATCATGGCTTCGGTGAAAATTGACTCAACCATCACCGATGAGCGGGGGGCAAAACTCTACAGCATTGACGTAACCAGCTGGTTCAACGGCGACAACAGCGTGTTTTCACTGCGCAATGCAGCCAAGGAACGCCTGGGCGTAAGCGCCATACAGAAGGACCTCTCATACATTAATTATATACATACTTTCCCTATCAACACCGAGGTTGTCACCACCAAGACGTTCTCTGCCAAGGCGTCGAGCAAGCTTCCTGCGGCCCGTTTGGCAGGCAATGTTACCCTGCGGATGAACACTTCTTTCGTTCTGCTGCCACGGGAACCCATGCGGGCCCGCACCTTTGACCCGCGCGTGGGTTATTTTACCGAAGAGTTTGCCGAGTTCAACGACAAGCAGCAGGACGTGAAACGCCGCAAGGTGATTACACGCTGGCGGCTCGTGCCGAAAGATGTTGAAGCATACAAACGTGGCGAACTGGTTGAACCGGTAAAGCCTATCGTCTTTTACATTGACCCTGCCACACCGAAACAGTGGCGCAAATACCTTATCCTTGGCGTGGACGACTGGAACAAGGCCTTCGAAACAGCCGGTTTCAAGAATGCCATCGAGGCGCGCGAGTGGCCTAACGACTCAACCATGAGCCTTGAAGATGCGCGTTACAGCGTCATCCGTTATCTGGCAAGCGACATCCCCAACGCCTACGGGCCTCATGTAAGTGACCCTCGTTCGGGCGAGATTATAGAGAGCCATGTGGGCTGGTACCACAATGTGATGAGCCTTTTACACGATTGGTACCAGACTCAGGCAGGCATGGTTGACGCCCGTGCCCGCAAGCCGAAGTTTGATGATGAGCTGATGGGGCAGCTCATACGCTTTGTAAGTTCGCACGAGATTGGCCATACTCTCGGGCTCCGGCACAACAAGGGGGCATCGTGGGCAACGCCCGTCGACAGTCTGCGCAACAAGGCGTGGGTCGAAAAATACGGTCATACGGCGTCCATTATGGACTATGCCCGCTTCAACTACGTAGCCCAGCCCGAGGATAACATTGGTGAAGCCGGAATCTTTCCGCGTATCAACGACTATGACAAGTGGGCCATCAATTGGGGTTACCGCTATTTCCCCGATGCGCAGAGCGAGAAAGAAGAACGCCTCAAGCTCAACAAGCTTACCATTGCACAGCTGGCAAAGAGCCAGAGATACTGGTTTGGCGGAGAAGGTAACGACAACGACCCGAGGGCACAAAGTGAGGATTTGGGCAACGATGCCATGAAAGCCAGCGACTATGGCATCATGAACCTCAAGCGTGAAATCAGTAAACTGCCCGAGTGGAACTATGAAGAGGGCGACATGGACGTCAATCTTCAGACGGCCTACAAGAGCCTGCGTGCGCAGTTTGCACGCTATTGCGATCACGTGCGCAGCTATATCGGCGGCATGTACCATAATTATAAGAGTGCCGAAGAACAAGGACCGGTCTACACTCCCGTTGACCGAACCACACAACGCCGTGCTCTGGCGTGGCTCAACAGGAATCTTTTCAAGGAACCGGTATGGCTTATCAGCCCGGCCTATGTACGCCGACTGAGCCGCGTGCCGGAGAACTTGATTCTCAATACCGGCTGCGACATCATCGATGACCTTACGTCAGCCATGACCATTAACCTCATCAGCAAGCACAGTTATCTGCCCGGCAGCTACAAACCCATGGAGTATGTAAACGACCTTGTGGGCTATCTCTTCAGCTCTACAGCCAGTGGAGAGAAGGTAAACCTATGGACAAAGACCCTCCAGCGCCGCGCAATCAACAACTTTGTCAAAGCATGGCGCGTCACTTTAATAGACGAACAGCGCCCCTACTGCCTTGCAGCCCTGCAGAAAATAAGAAGCCGCTTGCAGGCCGCACATCCTGCCGATGCTGACACGCGGGCACATTATCAGGACCTTCTCATGCAAATCAAACTGGGTATGGAAGGTAAATGGGACGGAAAGGCACAGAAATAAGCCGTAGTTATTTCTTGAAAAGAACAAGCTGCTAAGCACAAAAACATTATCGGAAGGGCGGAATTATTGTTCGCCCTTTCCCATTTCATAAGCCTTCCAGAAGTCGGGGATTCCGTATCCGAATACATTATCCGGATAGTCGTAACGGTCGGCGCTGCGCCGGACAAGGCTTATTATCTGCTTCGCACTCAAATTTGGCAGTGCCGACCAGAGGCTGGCTACCATGCCGCACATCACAGGCGAGGCGAACGATGTGCCGTTAGCCTTGGTCATACTGCCGCTTCCGTCAATCACTGTCGTCTGTCCGCCCATGGCACATACGTCTGGTTTCACGCGCCCGTCCTGCGAAGGCCCCACGCTTGAGAACCATGTGTTGATGCCCTTGCGGTTCAGCGCGCCTACGGCAAGAATGTCAGAGGCATCCGCCGGCACGCCAATCTTGTGCCAAACCTCCTCTCCTTCGTTGCCGGCACTGTTGGTAAGCACAATACCTTTCGAAGCCAGCATCGAGGCTGTCTGCGAGATAAATGCCGTATGCCCGTCAAGATCACGATAGCGATAGCTCGTAGAATCGCCGTCAAACTTATGATAACCCAATGACGCATTGATGATATCGGCGCCGATGGAGTCGGCAAACTCTGCCCCCATTGTCCACGAATCTTCCTCGGCATGGGTTTCGGCGGTGCCGTCTTCCGTACGAATCAGCACGAAATCGGCATCCGGAGCCGTACCAATCATTGTATCGGGACTGTCGGCTGCCATGCACGACAGCACCATCGTACCGTGATAAGTATCATCGAAAATAGAGTGAATGCGGCGCGGTGCAAAGTCAGCCGTAGCCAGAACACGTACATGTCGCAGGGCCTTTATGCGGTCAGCATTATGAAATCCGCCGTCCATGACGGCGATTAACTTGCCTTGCCCACGAAAGCCGGCATCGTGCAGGCGTATGCCGTTCAGCTGTGAAATCTGGTCATAAGCCTCGCCATACCGCCCCTTTGCTAAAGAATCGGTTTGCATACTGTCCTTAAGAGCCGTGCGAGAAACCTGCAGAAAGCTGTCCGGAGAGGCATAAATGCGCACAACATCCTTGACAAACTTCACTCCCTTAAGGCGCTTGGCAACATCATCCGTCGCCGATTGAACCCAGGCTGTATTGTGCCATTTGCTCTTGCCCACGACCTTCAAGCCCATCTTTGCCAATGCTGCAAGATACTTCTGAGACACAGGAAGATCGGTCTCATCAACCGTAATGCCCTGACGTGAGCGGCGTTCGAGCGACCTCTGTGAGAGGAATGCTTCGGGATGTTTCAAAGTGAAAGGCGACCCTTCCTTATCAGTCAGGAAGACACGATACTGAAAAACTTTCTTGCCCATGTAGGTCATGGTTCCCTTCGGGCGGGCAGTCATGGCTACAGTAGCCGCAGAAAGCAGGAGAAGGACACAAATAATTTTCTTCATGATGAGATATAAGTGCTTGGAATTGACAGAACAAGACTGATAATTACCAACGGTCTCGCGACCTCTTCGGCACGAAGCCTTGCTCCTGCAAAGGTATACAAAAACTATATAAATTGTTTTCAAATGAAATAATATTCGTAACTTTGCGAGAAATAAACCATTATATTAAAGATACAGCTTTATGCTTACACTTAAACTCATCAGTGAGGAAACCGACCGTGTTATAAAGGGTCTTGAGAAGAAGCACTTCAAAGGTGCCCGCGAGGCCATAGAGAAAGTTCTCGAATATGACAAGCTTCGCCGTGAAGCGCAGCAAAAACTTGATGCCAACAAGCAGCAGCAGAATCAGCTGTCAAAGCAGATTGGCAGTCTGATGAAAGAAGGTAAGAAAGACGAAGCTATGGTTATCAAGGATCAGGTAGCCGATTTGAAAGCAGCCGACAAGGCCTTGCAGGAGATTTACGACAAGGCCAACGAAGACATGACACATGTGCTTCTCGATATCCCTAACATACCAAACGACAAGGTTCCCGAAGGAGCCGACGCGTCAAATAACGTAGTTATCAAGGAGGGCGGGGCGATTCCGGAGCTTCCGGAAGGCGCACTCTGCCACTGGGACTTGCTGAAAAAGTTCAACCTTGTTGACTTTGACCTCGGCGTTAAGATAACAGGAGCCGGATTCCCCGTATATATTGGTAAGATGGCCCGCCTGCAGCGTGCCCTTGAAGCTTTCTTCCTTGATGAGGCACGCAAGGCTGGTTACCTCGAAATCCAGCCGCCTTATGTCGTCAATGAGGCTTCAGGTTACGGCACCGGACAGCTTCCTGACAAGGAGGGACAGATGTATCATGCCAACCTCGACAACCTTTTCCTGATACCTACAGCCGAGGTTCCCGTAACCAATATTTTCAGAGACGAGATTCTTGACGAAAAAGATCTCCCTGTCAAACGCTGTGCTTATTCGGCCTGTTTCCGCCGCGAGGCAGGCTCTTACGGTAAGGATGTGCGCGGCCTGAACCGCCTGCACCAGTTCGACAAGGTTGAAATAGTGCGCATTGACACCCCTGAACACTCATATACATCATGGCATGAGATGCTCGATCATGTTGAAGGCCTGCTTAAAAAGCTCGAACTTCCCTATCATTTACTACTGCTTTGCGGAGGCGATATGAGCTTTACGTCAAGCATTTGCGTCGATTTCGAAACATATTCTGCGGCACAAAAGCGCTGGCTGGAAGTTAGTTCGGTATCAAATTTTGAGAGCTATCAGGCCAACCGCCTGCACTGTCGTTACCGTCATGCTGATGACAAGAAGATAGAACTCTGCCATACGCTGAACGGCTCTGCACTGGCATTGCCACGCATTGTTGCCACAATTCTGGAGAATAACCAGACTCCGGAGGGTATCCGCGTGCCGAAAGTGCTGGTGCCTTACTGCGGTTTCGAGATGCTCGACGACAAGATGGACTAAGCATTTCTGCCATCCCAGTTTTGCCCTGTTATCAACGGCAAAACATCTTTACAGCGAGAGAAGTTTATGATTACGATGTAAACGCTGCCGAAGATAATTATAAAAATATATCTGTCTGAAAATAAAGAAGTTACCTTGTTTGTACAACTAAACTGGTAACGATTTGGAAACGAGCGAACTACTTGGCTTCGCTGTTTTCTGCCTAACAAAGAACGCTTGTTATTCTGTTTGCAAAGATAATACTTTGTTACCGAATAGCAAGCGTTTTTGATGAGATATTCTTTATTATGCACTTTTTGTATGCTATGTTTATATTCCCCTTCCACGTTTCTTCTTTCTGTTAGCTTGGTATCTGAGTTTGCGCTGCCATGCAGCTTCGGTTAAGTCATTGCCTTGTGTACTTGGTGTAATTAAATCGCCTAACCCTTCCACCACTTCATCGGCTGCGCTAACGATGGTGTCTGCCACTGCACCAATGGGATTCTGCACTTGTGAGGTATCATTGTCTCGTGAGATAGAGGAGCGGCTTGGAGGTACAAGTTGGTAGCCTGTATCAGATTGTTCTTTCTTTTCTGTAGGCTCTTGTACTGTTAGATGTGGTTTCCTTGATTCTTCCTTGTTGGTTGTTTCAAAGTTCTTCTGCAAGGAATGGTAGCCGAACTCCCTGCCGATTTCGGAAGCCTTGAAGGATTGCCCTGCGTATGAGAACTTCAAGCCATATACCTTACCCTGCTTGTTCTTCATACGCTTTATGGTAATGCCGTTTTTGTTCAATTCATAAAGGAACATGGAATGCCCCGTGACGCCTGTTCCTTTGTACTTGTCAAGCAAGGTGTAGCAAATCTTCTGCACCTGCTGCTTTGTTTGCTCTCTTGTAGGGCTGGCTTTTTCCTTTTGGTGTTTCCTTTCTGCCTTGACCTCTTTTGCAATGGTCAAGCCTTTCTCCCTGCTGATTTCCTCTGCCACCCTTGCAGCCCTATTGCTCACAAAGGTGGTATCATAGACTTCTCCATACAGACTGATACGGTTAGCAATTATGTGAATGTGTCTATTATCGGTGTCCTTGTGCGTTACTGCCACCCATTGGTGGTTGTCAAGTCCCATTTGCTTGGCAAACAAATGTGCTATCCACATATATTCGGACACAGACAGCTTTTTCTCGTCCTGCGGTGCGATGCCAATTTCGATACGGAGAAACTTGTTCCTGCAACGGCTGTTGTAGTTACTGACCACTTTCATTTCCTCATAGATAGTCTTTGGATCTCTGCTGCAAAGATTGTGGAATGCAAGCCGACTACCGAGTTTGCCTTCCCTGAAAATATAGTCCAAAGCTGTGCTTCCGTGCGCTATCGCCTTGCATTTACCTATCATTTCTTGTTAGATTTAAGACCTTATATATTTCATCATCCACCCGAAAATGCGGGTCGTAAAACCGCTTAAATGCCTCTTTGGCACATAGCGAAAGGTTCTTGGTGATATGTAGCCAATCCTCGTCCTTGAGCTTGATGAGATTGGAAATCTGCCCATAGAACCTTCCTGTATGTTGGAGAATGGCAATGGCTTCCCTCTCATTGTCTGTCATCTTGGGAACGGCTGTTACTTCTCCGTTAAGGAGTATTTCCCGACAATAATCGGAGAATTTCCGTCCCGTGCTTTCCGCCCTTGATTTGATACGTTTCTTCTCTTCACTGGTACATCTTACCTTGATGAACTCCGTTTTGTTCATCCGCTGTTCTTCTTTATCCTGTTGCTGCCATCGGGCAGCTTTTCCTTTATATCTGTTCATATAAGTTTCCTTGAAAGTTTATCATTGTAGATGATTTATTACCTTAATTCCTAAATACTGACCGATGAGAACGGAGTGATTACGGTCTTATCTCCCCGATAGTCTGACGAGGGGAGCAAGGGCAGTTTGTGGGTACAAACTGACGTCTTGCAATATCAGCTAACGAAACGTTTACGCACAAGGCGTTTTGCTGCTTGAAAGTGAATGCTGTGCATTCCGTGTTTAACTGTGTTCGTGGTGTTCTCATCATTCAGTATGTTTGACAAATTTCTGTTGCTATGTTCTCTAAAAAAGGGTTGAGAGTTTTGAGTGGAATAATAGCCCCTTTTCCCAAAAGTCCTCGACCCTTTTCCTGTGATTTATAATCTCCTCCATTTATCTATGTCCTCACCGTACTCTTCCAAATGGAGACGCACGATGTTCTCCACGAAACTTGAAAGGTTGCTGCCCCTGTCGCCTAACCTGCGCACGATGAAGTCGGCATGCTCCTGCGTTTCTCGGCTCAGATAGACCGCCTTTCGGTTGCACAGTTTGGTTGGCACAAGATAGGCTTGCTTGTAGGCTTCGAGTGTTTTCTTCCTCATTTTGGAGCTGATGCGTCTTTGAACAGCCATATTCTCAGTATGCCGTGTATGCTCGGATTTCCCAGAAGTGATATCCGCTTCTCCTTGAGTAACACTGTCCTCATTTATTTCTACGTCCGTTGTTATTTCCTCCACAGGAACGGGTTGTGCTTCCGTCTG
>JABCNV010000061.1 GCA_013333935.1 Prevotella sp.
CACCGTCCTTCGGGACGGATTTATTTGCGTCCGTGCAAATAGCAAGATATGTCTTGCGTTACCCGAAATTATTTCGGTAACTCAAAACCCTTGCTCTTGGCAGAGGGCGGAACACCTCCGAAGTCGGTGTTCTCGGATGGAAGTTTTCGTTGTCTTGACAGGTTGTTTTATCGCAAACGCTCTCTAATGGAATTGGCACGTTCTGTTTCCCGAAGAGAGAATTATAAACCATTAAAATCAGAAGTAATGACAAAGAGAAATGTGGGACGACCTCCCAAGAATGAACGAGCCAGCCATTGTTGTATGGTTCGGTTTACGGACACTGAATTTGCTCGTTTCCTGACGTTATTCGAACAATCAGGGCTTCAAAACAGAGCCGCTTTCATCAAAGCAAGGGGCTTTAACAAGACATTTCGGGTGATAAAAGTCGATCGTTCATTGCTTGACTATTACCAAAAGCTGACGACTTTGTATGGACAATTCCGCAGTGTGGGAGTAAATTATAATCAGACAGTAGTTACATTGAAAAGCAATTTCACGGAGAAAAAAGCCTTTGCAATGCTCGCCAAATTGGAGAAACTGACACTCGAATTGGCAATAATCGGAGGTGAAATCGTGCAATTGACTAGTGAATTTCAAGAGAAATGGCAACAACGGCAGTAGCCATTTTACATCGCATTGTTCTTTATGGGTAAAAAATCAGGCTCCTCTCTCGTTTGAGGAAGCCTGATTGATTATTTGAATGCAACTACCGTTTTTTGAATTTTCCGCCTTTTAGATCGCTTTCCTTCATTCGCCTGTTCAGCTTCTCCCTAAGTTCGTCAAGGAAATAGGTACGGCTGTCATCCTTGCGGCGTTTCATGTTCATGTAAACATTGTAGCAGTTCTTGATTTCTACTCCGAAGATTCTAGAAAAGGCGTCAGCCAGTTCTTCTATACCGATTTCACCATCGTTGATACAGTCACAGGTGTCGAGTGCGTAAAGCAATTCAACTAAATCTGTCGCCTTGCCTGTCCAACGGAGTTTCTGAACTGGTTTGACGGGTAAAGCAGGAAGAAGCCCCTGCATTCACATCTTCAATAATTCCAGCTCCGTGTCAATGACAAAGAGCAGCTCTGATACATTTTTTCCCCTCTCCGTTCATCGGAGACACCGCTTGCAAGGTTTGTAAACGAAAACGAGTATAGCGGAGAATACGGAACAGAGAGATGGCGTTGTCTTCTGCATCACATAGAGCAATGATTCTCTTCATAAAGTTCTCCGATGCTTTTTGTACTTGTTCTTTTGTAGAGCAAGACGAATTTATCGTCTTAAAGTCTTCCGTTTGAGTAAGTCTTAGCATAATCATATCTTTTAAGTTCAACATTATAAATTCTCTGTTGTGAGATGTGATTGATGACCTATCTCCCTGTGAATTCGGACGGCAAAGAGCAGCGTCATCAAGGTTGCAAAGACATCGGCGACAGGCTGGGCATAGAGTACTCCGTTCAATCCCCAATACGATGGAAGCAGTAATATGGCAGGGATAAAAAAGAGTCCTTGCCGTCCGATATTAAGCAGAAGGCTCTGCCTTGCCCTTCCGATTGCCATATATAGCGTAGAATACACAAATTGAAATCCGAAAGTGAAGAACATAATCGTATTGGCTCGAAGGGCTATCCTTGCAATTC
Source organism: Prevotella sp. (assembly GCA_013333935.1). Lineage (GTDB taxonomy): Bacteria > Bacteroidota > Bacteroidia > Bacteroidales > Bacteroidaceae > Prevotella. Next base: position 1,672 of record JABCNV010000061.1, read on the forward strand.
CCTGCATTGTTTCGTCTTTGCCGAAACAACTGATAATAGGAGAAGCGAATACGAGTATGAAAGTGCTCCAAAGCACACAAAACGAGGTTGTGAGTATCAAGGAACAACGTACTGCCTCCTTTAATCGTTGAAAATTGCCTGCTCCGTAGTTATAGCCTGCCATCGGTTGGAGCCCTTTGACAAACCCGAAAACCACGTTTGTTCCCAACGTAACGATTTTCAGGACTATTCCCACAGCTGCGACAGCCTCTGCCCCATATTTCACGGCGGCTTTCTGCAACAAACTGATGGAAAGGGTTTGGAGCAATTGCAGAAAGAGCATCGAGATACCTATCTTGATGATGTCCAAGTACATTCTTATCGTGGGAGCAAACAGGGCAACCGAAACTTTTACTTCTGCTTTCGTAAGGAAACGGATGTAAATAGCGGTTGTGATGATTCTCGAAAGGATAGTTGCCCATGCTGCACCTTCCACGCCCCAATTAAAAGTGTAGATAAACAAAGGGTCTAATGCGACATTGACGATAGAGCCGATGATCATTGCCGACGCAGATGTTTTCGACGCACCCTGCGAAACGATGATATTGGACATTGACACATTCAACGCCCCTATGACACAACTGATGATGAAAAGTCTTCCGTATGCTTCTGCCAAGTGCGTCATTCCCTCGTTTGCTCCCATAAACAACAGGATGTCCGGCAGGAACGCATTGCATACAAGGGCAACGAAAATAGCCAATATCAAAGAAGTAATCACCGAGACGGAAGCGACCTGACCTGCCTTGACAACCTGCTTCGCCCCCAACAAGTGGGATATGTACACTCCGCCTCCGACACCGAACATCAGCCCTATCCCGAGAAACAACAGCGACAGAGGGAAAACGACCGATACGGCGGCAACGGGAAGAGTTCCCAGACGTGCAACCCAGAAAGTGTCCACCACATTGTATATTGCCATCACCAGCATTGCGATGACAATAGGTATCCCCAACTTTGTCAGGGCCTTCATCGTATTTCCTTCTTGCAGAATATTCGCAGCGTTGTTCATCCTTGTAATCCGTATCTTTTTAAGTAAATAAAGTTCGCTGCAAAGGTACGGTGGGATACCGGCTGTCGCAATAGACGGACAACTGTGATAATAGCACTATTCGTGGTAAGTTCTCCTGAAAAGCGTGGGGGAAATGCCTACAACCTTTGTAAACAGTCTTGTGAAGTAGGAGTAGTCGTCAAAGCCCAGATTATGCGCAATCTCCTTGACGGAGGCTGTCGTATAGACCAACTTCCGCTTTGCCTGTAAAATAATCTCATCTTGGATATGACGGCCCACACTTGTCCTCAGAACGGCATTTACCGCTTCATTCAGATAGGCAACGGTAATGTTCAGCCGTCCGGCATAGAATGATGGCGAACGGTTAATTCGAATATTGTTTTCCAGCAAATCCCGAAATTCCCATACAATCTCCTTGTGTCGACCCACAGTTCCCTGCAATTCGGATTGAACCTTTATCGCATTTGCAACGTTCTCCACGACCAATCCCACAATGACGGTGGTCAGTCGTTGAACGATTGCTTTGGCAGATGGATTTTCCATGCAACTCAATTTGCGGTCGAGAAGCGATAGTAATAGTTTCAATTCTGATATGTCTGATAGTTGAATTCTGGAGCAACCATATCTCTCAAGCGTTCGTTTTTCCTCCTTATCCACCAATACCGAGTCGACAACCAAGAACTTTGCGGAAAGATTGGAAGCGTCAATGATACGATGCACTTGTCCCGGACGGATGATAGCCAGACTTCCTTTCCCGAAAACGTATTCCTCGAAATCAATATTCAGACGGCATTGCCCATCCTCTATGAAGCCGAAGAAATAATAATCATCGGTATGGGAAAAGGCGTATCTGTCTGAAGATGCCGATGTTTGAGATATAATCGTCTTCAGATAGACTCCAATTTCTGTGAGTTGTGAACTTCTATGGATGGGTAACTGGGGCATGTTTTTCTGTTATTTCATGATTGACAACACTCTCTATCCTTTATTCTGCCATTGTTGAAACTTACTCATCAAGAAAAAAGCGGAGAGTAAGCTAAGCATTGTTAGGATAATCCCAACAACTGCCCATAAGAACATCTGCAAAGGAGATAGAACGGAAGCCTTTGCAAATTCAGCAAAGGTATAGATACAATAAGGCAATGTCAAGATTGTGGTAATGATGACAGGTACATATTTTCGGTATATTGCCCATTGTGCAAGATGTACCACAAGATGGACGGAATACCCTGCAAATGCAGCGAACCACCATTGAGAAGCATCTATCCACACGGCACAGAAAGAAATGAGTGAAATCAGAATGAACTCGTGGGCAGTCCCAATGGCAAATGTGGCTGTGGAATAATCAAAATGTCCTCTGTGTGCAAGAAACTGCTCGAATCTCGGGAAACGCCTTTTCAATTCGTCCCTATTTTTGTCAAGCCAATGCCTAAACATGATAATCTCTTCGTATTCGTGAAGCATGAACACAACAGGGAGAAGCAGCATTATTAATTCTAATTTCATCATAATGGTTTCCAAAAATCTATGGCTGTACTCTTTTTAACACGTTTCTTAAATCTCTGACATACTTGGCTTGCCGATATTTTAAATAAATCTTCACAAACGGAATCATATACCATTTCTTAGGCTCAATGTGTTCTGTAAAGTCAATCGTAGCATTCTTTTCATTGCCACAGAAAACACCGACCCAATGTCCTTTCATATTGTCATTCTCCATGTCAAACTCCCATCGACAACAAGGTTCTTGTCTTGTTACCGTGAAAGTTGTCTTATATCCACTCTTCGTCATCTCTACAAATTGCGTGTCTGATATGACCTCTATCTTTTCGACATCACTTCTCCACGAATAGTCTGTTAGCGATGTTACAACTTGCCAAACGCTTTGTAAATTGCACAGAAACGTGGCTCTTATGTTTGACTTTACGAACATAAAGTTTAGTATCTCAGAAAAATAACTTTATCTCACGAAACCATTTTTATAGAAATCGTACCAAGCATCTATCTGTTCGGGACTGTTGGCTTTCAGTAATAGAAGAATCTCACAAGTGAATTCCAAATGTCCTACACCGTTTGCTGTAACGATGTTCTTATCACTGACGGCTTGCGCTTCCACATAGTTTTCTGCGTTAGTATAACGGGGACCGCCCCATTTTTTAAGTTGGTCAAGACCGTTGCCTGTGTGTTTTATGTTGTTCAGAAAACCATGTGAACATAGGAACGAAGCACCGTTACATATCGCCCCGACGATTTTACTTATATCCAAAGCCTCTTGTACCAATGGTACGACAAGTTCTGCTTCAGGCGAGTCCCAGCGGTTGCCACCGATAAGCACTAAGGCGGCATAATCTTTCGGCATATTCTCGAAAGAATAATCGGGCAAGGTTCTGAAACCTCCGATGGAACAGACTGTGTCCGACGTCGGGGCAACGGTATGCACTTCATACTTGATTTCACCGCCCGGTATCACGCCCACATGAAGAGCCGTGGAGAGAAAAGCCCCCTCCCAATCTGTGTATTCATTTAACAGGATAAATATAACTTTCTGTTTCATAATAAATTCATTCCTCTTATTACTTGTTGCCTTTCCCCTTCAGCTGCTTTTTCTCCTTGCTTTCCAAACTTTTTATACTATCAGCCACAGGCAAGTCTTCTGGCATGGTTCCTCCAAGTTCTTGAATGGTTTGGCGAACTTTTTTCCCCACTTCATAGTGTGTCTGATTTGCCTTTGTTTTTCCCTTTATGTTTTCACGGCGTAGTTTTTCTTCGGTTTGTGTGGCACGGAATAAATTAGCAGCTAATTCGGTACTTCCCATGTGGTCAAGTATCTTTTGGCTTTTCTTTAAACCTTTTCGGGCATGAATCGCTTTTGCGTCTAATCCACCGTAAAGACCTTTGTTGTAACCATGATTCTGGAAGATTGCATAATCACGAGATTCAACGACACCGGCATTCTTGGCAGCATCAGCTAACTGACTATTGTGGCGAGCCAGTTCATTACGCAAAAAGAGACGTTTTTCTTCTTCGCTTGTCAGACGATTGTACTCGTCCATTTGCTTTATCTCTGCAATCCGTGTCTGAACGGCAAAATAAGTTTGTCCATTCGCCACTACCTCTTTGCCCGGATCAGCATTCTGTACAATCAAGTAACAGGCATAACGGGATAGTTTTACAGATTCCAAAGGGCGTTTTGCTCCAGATCCGATACTGACCATTTCGAGGATATCCTCGAAATGGTCTAAGGGATTGTTGGTACTATTGGCACACGCTTCTTTAGCCTTTTCTATTACCGGTAGGAAATGTCTGTATTCAGAATACTCAAGTACTTTTGCCATTTCTCGTGCTGACCAATATTCTACGCCATTCTCATCAACATGTCTAATCTGTTCAAAGACAGACTTTCGTGGGTTTATTAATTCGTTCATATTACAAGTATCATTAGTTTATTATTATGAGGGATGCTGAGCCTACTAAACACTTACAGATTCTCCATACCAAACTTTGCTATCTCGTCTATAATCGGCAAGACTTTCTCGCCCAATGGCGTGAGGGAGTATTCTACTCGTGGAGGAACTTCGGGGTACTGTTTCTTTTTAACCAGTCCTTTACCGCACAGGAATTTCAACTCGTCGATAAGCATCTTCTCGCTGATGCCGGGAATGGCACGTTTGAGTTCTCCGTAACGGATTATTCTGCGGTTGATTTGGAAGATGATGAGCAGTGTCCACTTTCCGGTGAAAATCTGCATAGACTTTCGTACGGGACATTTATCGTCTGAAATTTTTCTCTCCATGACAAACTTTTTTATTCTTGATAATCAATAAATCTAATAATACGGTATGTATCCTACAATATTGTAGGTACTTGCAGATTGTAGTGCAAAGATATAACTTTGCAGTGGTTCTAACAATTAAAAATACAGATTTATGGAAAAGAAAATCGAAAAAGTGCGTCAATTTTACACCGCCTTGGCACAGGGTGATTTTGAAACGGTGGGAGCATTGCTCTCCGATGAGTTGGTATGGCATCAGCCGGGAAAGGGTACATTGTCGGGCGTTTACAACGGCAAGCAGAATGTTTTCGCCCATTTGGGAAGAATGGCTCAACTGAGCAATGGCACATTCGCCATCGACCAAGTGGATTACATTACGGAAAACGGCGATTTGGTCGTGGCTGCGGTTGGATTTGCAGTATCGACAAATGGACGTTCGATGCAGATGAAAGGTGTGGATCTCTTTCGCTTTGAGGATGGGCTGATTAAGGAGATTTTGCTGTTCTCAGAACAAATCGACGAAGAAGACCGCTTCTGGACGGCATTGGCACAAGGTTGATCGTTTATCAAAAACACTAAGGCAGGCAGTAAGGTAAATGCGTCTTACTACCTGCTTTTCCTTAATTGCATAATCCGTTTTTGCCATAATAGACAAGTATCAGAGGACTTGCTTTTGTCTTCTCCGAAAGCCTGCCGATTATCCACCTTCGCAAAGTCTTTGCCTGTGGTGTGGCAATATGAAACAACAACATCGTTATCATTTCAATACTGTACAAATCAATAAATCCTCGTTCAGAGCGGATTGTTCTCATTGCTTCCGCCTCCATCAAAAGCCCCTCTTTGAATATCGCTTTGATTTGTGTGTTCACCTTGCCGGAAAATCCCCCGAGCAGGTCGTCTATCTCGCAAGCTGACATCCAAACGGCAGTCATCGGGATATGTACTTTACCATTTTCACTGATGGTTATGATTTCTCTTTTCATAGACTTTCCTCCTTGTTATTATATGGTGATACCGCTGAATTGCTCTATCTTACTCAACTTGTCGGAAAGGGTATTCATATCCCGGCTTTCCTTTTCGTGGGTGATTTTGGCGTAGATTTGTGTCGTGCGGATATTCGTATGCCCGAGCATCTTGGAGAGTGTTTCGATGGGGACTCCGTTGGTCAGGCAGATTTCCGTCGCCATGGTATGGCGGCTGGTATGCCATGTTATGTTCTTCTCTATGCCGCAAAGCCCGATGATTGTCTTGAGATTCTTGCAGGCGGTAATATACAGAGGAACGGGGAGGAGGTAATCCTCCTTTGCCATCCCGTCATACTTTTCGATAATCCTCAATGGAATGTCCATCAGCATGATGTTGGATTCCACGCCCGTTTTCTGCCGCTTGGTCATAATCCACAACTTGCCGTCGAATGAAGTCTGCACATTGGCTTTGGTCAGGTTCTTCATGTCGGTAAAGGACAAGCCCGTAAAGCAGCAGAAGACATACAAATCCCGAACCAACTCCATCGACTTGCAGCGAAACTTCAAATCCATCATTTGACGTATCTCATCCTTGGTCAGATAATCTCTTTCCGTACTCTCGGCACAGATACTGTAATCCACGAATGGGTCTCGAACAATCCAGCCGTGATTTTGGGCAATGGTAATCATTCGGCGCAAAGGCATCATGTAGATCCATACGGTATTGTTGCAGCACTGCTTCTCCGTGCGGAGGAAAATCTCAAAGTCCGTGATAAAGGCGGGGGTAAGCTCTCGCAGGGCGATGTCGCTCAGACGGTAGCGTGTCTTGATGAACTCTTCCAAGTGCTGATAGACCGTGCAGTACTTGTTGTAGGTGGATTGGCTTCGTAAGCCTGCATCCACCTGCTTGGCAAAATCCTCATTGTGTTGGGCATAGACCGTCAGCAGTGTCTCGTGCCGCATCTCCAGACCCAAGAAAGCATTCTTTACTTTCTCTGCCGTGACATAGTTGTCCCTTTCGGCGATCTCCTTGTATTTGGCATTGATACCCACCCGAATCTTGTCCAAGAAGCGGTTGGTTTCCAATGCAACGGTACTCTTTCCCGAAGCCCGGTTGCTCTTGACGTCCCATAGATTGGGGAGGACATCGCATTTGCAGCTGAACTGTGCAATGGTTCCGTCGATAGTGATACGGCACATCACGGGAACGGAACCGTCTTTCTTGGGGGCGTTCTTTTTGAGGTAGAACAGAACCTTAAACGTACTTCGCATAACTCTGACCTTTTATAAGTTACAAAACTATTTATTGTCAGGTTATCCGTTGGTACGCAATTCATTGTACTTTGACGGGAAAGATTCCAAGCATTCATTTTTTCGCCTTTTTTCTTCCCGTTCTCCCTTAATCGGGCTATCTTTGCAGAAGATTTCGGTTCGGGTTCAGCCTGTTCGTTACCGTTTTTGCTATTCTTACCTACTTGGATATAGGGTAATGTTTTAGTAACGCTGCTCTGTCCAAAGTTGGCAAAAGTCCGTCTTTGGGCGGTTTTTCCCCCGAATGGTCGAACATTTAGAACTGACTAGTTCACAAATCATTTGCTATGTCCGCTCATTTTTTGACCGTTGAGGATAGATTTTGCGGGAAAAATTGAAAGATTTATTCAAAATATTGTGAAAGCAGAAGAAAGGAAGGGGCCGGAGACGGGAGACACATTATTATAATTACATAAGATGACAAATCCTCTTCCTTTTTAAGAAACTTGGTATAAATTACTTCATTTCTTGTTTCTACATCAAATCGCAATTATTTATCTTTGCAGAAATAAATAAATGAAACTTATTCTATATAGCCAAACTTCTTCTGGTCAATCTATACGATATTCTTTCAGAGACATATGACATATCAGGGATGGACAAAGTGGGAGAGTATAAGTTCTTAATATTTCATAATAAAACACAAAAAAAAGTACGGCTTTAGAAAGATAAACATTATATTTGTAATATAGACCTTTAAATCTTTCTAATATGAAACTAAAATCCTTACTTTCTACAATATGTAATGTGCATAGCATTCTGTTTATTTGGTTGCTCCGATGAAGGAAAGGAGTTTATTATCCATTCGGGGGAATTTACAAATATAGAGCAAGATATGCAAAATGCTCAAGATAGTGTTATTGTGCCTATTGAAGGAACGCGCACAAGTATTCAACGATCTAAGAGAGCAGTTCCCGATTATCCCGGAGATGATGATCAACAAATGCAAGAAGAATTAGATCAACTTGATGAAATACCCATATACCTGCAAGTTCAAGGAAACTCTGACAAAAGACAATTCCTAAGTGCTGCAGGAAAAGGAAAAGAACTTACAGTCGAAGAATTTGATGAGAAATCCGAAGACCAACAGTTCTATTTGAAAAAACCTTCTGCATTCTTTGGAATACCATATCTTATTTACTCGAAAAAAACGGGCACACCGATTAGTATAGGATTTTACAAGAAAAAACCTGATATAAAAGTATTATATGCAAGGAAAGATATTCCTGAAGATCTTTTTGGTTGTTCTTGGGGTATACTCCGTGCACAATATTCACCAAAATCATATATAATAGAAAATAGAGATCTCCCACAAAAAGGGAATAGTGGATTTTGGCTTGATACTTATTATAATGTAATAACTATAAATGGATAAAAGATATCTTTTTCAAAATATTCTAATTCACCGCGACAGGAATTTAAAATAATTCCTGTAGAAGAATTTAAAGTAGAAGATGTTGTATTCGATATAGAAGCAAGTACAATACTAACAAAAAACCCCTCGGTTATCTTTTCTGATGAGTTCACTAACAACAGTCCTATTATTCAAGAGCATTCCTTTTCTGTTTCAAAAAATTATAAGACGACATCCTCTTTCAGTCAAAGAACATCTTATAGCATAAATGTTTCTACAGAATTTAAGGTAAAAGTACCTTTCATTGCATCAGGGAAAGTTACCACATCGGTATCGGCGGGAAAAGAATTCTTCTACGGAAAAACAGAAGAACATTCTGAAACTTTAACTCATAACGTAAAAGTTACAGTTCCTGCAAATCACATAGCATATGTATCTTTTACTTTATACACATTCAGCATGGCTGTTCCATATACCGCGATCTGTATTGGGAAAATATCTGGCAGAAAAATAAAAATTAAGGGTGTTTGGAACGGCATATCCGTAGAATTATCAACAGGATACATCAATACCAAACCTATAAATGGAAACGCTACTGGTGCAAAATCCTTTCCTATAACAGATGAAATGATTAAGACTCACAAGCCATAACATTAGAATAGAAATGAGCAAATTAAAATATATAATATATTTCTGTATTGCCTTGGGGATTAGCTCTTGTGCTGTTGCTCCTACATACTCTATGTTTCCTTTAAACGAAATCCATCTTGGCTCCAAGAAATCTGATGTAGAAAAACGGTGCGGATATCCTTTTCGTACAGATATATTTACAAGAAACCATAAGAAAGTAGAAATATTATATTATAAAGAGCCCGCCCGCATCCAAAATACAGGATTCATAATAACAACAGCACTAACATTTGAAAATGATTCGTTAATTTCTATTATACAAAATGACAGATTTACAGATAATGTAGAACTATCCATAGACTCTATTCGAAGAAGATAATAGGCATTACAGAGCAAAGCAGATTAAAATCTGCTTTGCTATTCTATATATTCATCAATAAAATGGCCAAATTCAAAGAAGAATAAAAGAAACATAACGGCCATTCAAAATGGAGTGATAAAGAGAAACAAGGGAATGAGTAGAATAGGGTATGCAAGGGTATCGACAAAAGAGCAAAATCTCGACATTCAGATTACAGAACAGAAAGCCTCCGGCCGCGAGAAAATATTTGTAGAAAAATGTTCCAGGCTTCGCGAACGTCCGAAACTTCAAGAAGCCCTTGCCTATCTCCGAAAAGATGATATCTTCATTGTTTATAAGTTCGATCGCATTGGCCGTTCCCTGCGAGATCTTATAACAACAATAAACGACCTGCAACAAAGAGGGATTGGCATTTTATCTAAAAAAGATCATGTTGATGCGAGTTCCGCAAGTGGCCGGTTAATGATGCACATATTTGCATCACTGGCCGAGTTTGAGCGTGACCTCATTGTAGACCGTTGCCAATCCGGTCGA
>JABCNV010000058.1 GCA_013333935.1 Prevotella sp.
CAATAATTAATTCAAACAATAATTAGAAACAAAATGAAAAACTTAGCAAGTAAACTATTGGTTGCGGTGCTTTTGACAGCAGGTTCAGCCGCGTTTTTCTCGTGTAATAATGACGATGACGTGAAGATAAAGTCGTATCCCATGACCGTAAAGTTCATGCTGAACGACGGAATGGCGTGGAACAATATCTCGGATGCAAAGCTTATTGTCAGCAATGACAAGGGTTTGCACGATACCATCAGCGTAAAGGGCGACACCACCATTACCTTTGTACAGGGACAGTATAACTTTACCGTAACGGGTAAAGTGAAGGATGAGGCTGCCGCTTATGTGCAGGGTGCTGCCAACACAAGCCTTTTTCAGGCGGCAACAGTAAACGTATCGCTGTCGAAGGTGTTGCGTTCGCCGCTCGTTTTCAAAGCTATCTATACTACTGGAGGCAAGCAGGGATACATGAAAGATGGCTATTTTGAGATTGCCAACAACAGTGACGAGATACAATATCTTGATGGTTTGATTCTCTCGGCACCGGCAGGGAAGCAGAAATCTAAAAATGCCTGGCAGGCAAATGGCTTTGAAGATTTGTATGCAAGCGGCCAGGGACAGGTGCTTGCCTTCCCGGGCTCGGGCCATGACTATCCTTTACAGCCCGGCCAAAGCGTGCTGATAGCCAACGATGCCGCTAATCACAAAGACCTTGCAGGCGATGGAAACAAGTGCCCTGACCTGTCAAAGGCCGACTGGGAGGTTTATTTGAAGTATGCAAATGGTGAGGTTGACTATCCCGCTAAGAACTTAGATGTAATCTTTGTCAACAATAAGAATATGAAAGCCTTTGGTTTAGGTTTCTTCGGTCGTGCCTATGTATTGGCTCGTTTGCCCCAAGGCGTAACAACCGAAGCCTTTGCAGCTGACAGAAATAATATTAAGACGGAACCTAACAACGCTGCAGCGACAATGGAATACTTGCTGATTCCGAGCAAGTATGTGCTTGATGCAGTTGATATTTGGGACGCAAAGGCAACGGTTCACTATCCTACTTTCCTGCCTAAAGACGACGCAGAGGGCGTGCTTGCAAGCAAGGCTTGGGAAGGCAAATGCGTGCGCCGTAAAGTTTCAAAGGTTGTAAATGGTCGTCCTTACTATCAGGATACCAACAACTCGGCAAATGATTTCCTGAACAATCAGGAGCTTACGCCTGGGGTTACACCTACAGCAGCCGACAAGTAATAGATGCATTGTGGAGCCAGTGACACTGCAGTAGTTGCAGCAATGAACAGTAACGATTAGCAATTCAGCCTTTATTCATGATGAGAAGATTCCTGATTTTAGTCTTATTAAGCACGATAGGGCACGGGCTTTATGCTCAGGAGAGCGACAAGCTGCGTTTCATAGACCGTTTGAACGATAAGGAAATTAACTTTCTTGACAACGTTTTTACGGGTACAGCAAACCCTGCGGTGTTATCGTTTAACACGGTTCAAACACTCACCCGTGCCACGGTGAATGTGCATTTTAAGCGTGGCGACTTCCATCCTATTGATGGATCGCCGCGCTATAACGACTTTTCGGCCGATATTTTCGGTCTGAAGCGCATAGGCAAATTGAGCCTTTCGGGCAATGTTTCTTACATGAATTCTAAGGCTTTTGACCATCGTTGGAACAATACCGCGCTGTTGACACGCCAGAATCCCTTTGTTTTAGGCGACTCTGTGGCCAGTAATGTCAACCAGGAAAGCTTCTCGATGCATGCTGCTGCTTCGCTGAAGATGTCGGAAAAACTGTTTACAGCCCTGAAGCTGCAGTTTATAACGACTAATCTTTCTGACCAGACTGACCCGCGTCCAAAAACAAATGCCATGCGTTTTGAGGCCAGACCTGGTGTAGTTTGGCGTATGGACGATCGCAATAACCTGGGTATTGCCGGTAACTTTGGGCTGTACAAATCTGACATTTCACATACGGTAGTAAGTAATTTAGTCAATAATGTTTACTTCCTGATGAAAGGAATGGGCGACAATGCGCAGTTTACCATCAGCGATATATTAAGTTATCCGCGCGATTATCGGGGCACAAGCTTTACGGGTTCTGCCCAGTGGAACACAAAATTTGGAGCTTTTGACAACCTGATAGAAGCGAGTTTCTCGACCAATAGCGAAGTGGCCGAGGATGGAGGAGCGGCTTATACTTACAAGGGTGGCGACTATTCGTCTCGTCAGATAGCTGTGTACGACCGCCTTTCGTTCAAGACTCCTGACGTGTTTTGGCATCAATTCATGGTTCGTGCCGCTTATATCAGTGACAAAGGCTATTGGTATGACCAGCGTCGGATGGTTGACACGCAACACGCCAATAGGGTTTATTATGAGATTCTTAATAAGTCGGAAGTACATAATGCGTCGTACACACAGGCCGATTTGGAGTATCGTGTTGACAAACGGCGTGATGAGGGCGTTCCGATATGGACGGCAAGTGTGAACGGTGGCATCGTTTCGCAGCAAACTACACACTATGAAGCCGACGTCTATAAGCAGAAATTCAACACCTTGCACGCCGGAATCGACTTTACCCGACGATGGAATTTGAAAGCCTGTTACATCGTAGCGGCGTTGGGTTCACACTATGCAGTACCGCTCGGTACGCCTGTTTACAACTCGGTTCGTGACAAACTGGTCGATATTTACTCACGTCCTGAATTCGAATTTTCGACGGCATCGTGTGCAGGTTTCAACACACGCCTGTCGGTAGCATTGCCTCTTCGTCTTTATTCCACGCCGTCGTGGTTCGCCATTTATGTGCAAACCCGCCATACATTCTATACAGGAAGCAACCGCTTTTCGCCGTTATACAAAGGCACATCGCGCAGTATCATTGATGCAGGACTAAGTCTTACGCTGTAAATTACGTAGCGGCTATCAGCTGTCTGTATCATTAAATGTTTTCAAAAACAACATAAAACAAAAACAAGATATGAATAAATTCTTTATCAGCCTGCTGCTGTTATGCCTGTCTTTTATAGGCAGCGCGCAGACTACCCTGGCTAAACGCGGGTTCGCTATTGTAGTTGACCCGAAGAGTTATGCCGAAGCCAGAACCGAAATAGACGAATATGCCCGTGCCATTGAGACGTTACAGGGTATGCAGGTGCACCTTGTCGTTGACAAATGGGGCGTGCCAGACTCGATAAGAGCAGAGTTAAAACGCCTTTATTACCAGAAGAACGGCATTGAAGGAGCCGTATTAGTGGGTGATATTCCGGTAGCAATGATTCGCGATGCGCAACATCTCACGAGTGCATTCAAGATGGATCAGCGCCACGACAGGAAAGAATCGTCGGTACCTTCCGACAGATTCTATGACGATTTTGACCTAAAATTCAATTATATTGGCAGGGATAACGATGCGCCTTACTTCTATTATTCGCTGGCTGCACAGTCAGTACAGAAGGTTAAACCAGAGCTTTTCCTCGGCCGGATACGTCCTACTGACGCGGGGGGTACGTCGCGTTATGCCAAGCTTCGCGCTTATCTGCACAAAGCTACAGCCGAGAAACGCCGTGCGAACAGACTTGACCAGCTGATGTATTTCAGCGGACACGGTTACATTTCTGCCTCTATGGTGGCGCGCATGGACGAGAAATCAGGTTGGTATGAGCACTTCCCGTGGCTCAAGATACAGCGTGAGGGCATCAGCTATATTGACCATAGTCAGCAGGATGACGTCAAGTTCCTGTTGATGAATGAGCTTCAACGTCCCGAACTTGACTTTGCAATGCTTCATCATCACGGTGCCCCTGACACGCAATACCTGAACGGAGCCCCGCAGATAGAATCGTCAGAGCAGGCAAAGGCAATGATGGCCGGCTACTGTCGCAACTATCTTCGCAATCAGGTTGCAAAGGGAAAGAACAGGGATAGCGTCACACAGGTGTTGTGCAAACGCTTTGATATTCCGGCTACATGGCTGGAAAAGGCTTTCGACAAGGACGTCATCCTCAAGGATTCTGCCACAGACGCCAACAAGAATCTTGTGTTACAGGACTTCGCCGTTTACCAATACCGTCCCAATTGCCGTGTGATTGTGCTCGACGCCTGCTTCAACGGCTCGTTCCATTTGGACGATTGCATTGCAGATGAATACATATTTAGCGAAGGCAATACCATTGCATGTATTGCCAATTCGGTCAATGTGCTACAGGATAAATGGGCCGATCGCTACGTCGGTCTGTTGGGATTGGGTGCCTACGTCGGTGATATCGTGCGCTTCAGCGGCTATTTAGAGTCGCAGTGTATTGGCGATCCTACCTTTGCTTTTGCCCCGGCCGTGAAGACAGAAGACATAAACGAGCTTCTGGCTTCGTCTAATCTGAAACTGTGGCAGCGCTATCTCTCGGAGAAAAACCTGCCTGATATGCGTTCGATGGCGATGGCAAGGTTTTTCGAAAGCGGCCAGTTGTCGACGTCGCAACTGCTGGATATCTTCCGCACATCGTCGTCAGCGCTTGTTCGTTTGCAGGCCTTGGAACTGCTTTCAGAGAAGCACGACGACAACTTTATTGAAGCTGTGAAGCTCGGTGTGGACGACAGCTACGAACTTGTACAGCGCTTTGCCATCAACTTTATTGGCAAGAGCGGCGACGAACGCCTCGTTCCTGTGCTCATTCACAAGTCTATTTCGAACAACACTTCGGAACGATGCAACTTCAGTCTCATGAATGCGATGACCATGTTTAAGAAGGATGTGCTCATGAGCGAATTTAAAAAGCAGTTCGATAATCCTGATGTGCGCTATATTAATAAGGAGAATGTGCGGAAAACTATTGAAAAAGCCATCAATTCGAATGCCGGAAAGTGGACCGAATACATGGAGAATATCATCGGTGCCGAGACGCCGAAGAAGCGTCGTATCATGAGTATCAGAATGTCGCGCAACTATTGTCCGCCTTATTATATTCCACAAATAATGGATTATATCAAGACATGCACCGACCCTGAAGTGCAGACAGCCATCTTCGAGTCGCTGGGATGGCGTCGCTATTCTTACATGGCGCCGCGCATTGCAGCCTTTGCAAAGGCTTGCAGTGAGGACAGCAAATATCCGGAAACGGTACGTGAGGAGGCGCTGAAAACCTACAACAGGCTTAAATGAAACGGCATTTTGTCTTTCCCCTGTTGTGGGTACTGACGGCCGTTACTTCTGCATCTCCTGTGCTTTCGCTGCCTCCGGCCGTCGACAATTCTGCGTTGGCAGCTTTTCCGCCCATCATCAACCAGAAGGGAGGCTCATGTGCACAGGCTTCGGGCATTGGCTACATGTTTACCTACGAGGTCAACAGGCTGCTCAAACGCAATGCTTCTGACGGCGACGCCAACACGTTTGCCTATCTCTTTACCTGGAATTTCGTCAGCGGAGGAGCCGATAATGGCGGCTTCGTTGACGAAGGATTGAGCATTGCCAGGAACTACGGCGTCATGACAAATGCCGATTATGGCTATGCCTCGGCGGTGCAGTTCAAGTGGGTTTCAGGCTTCGAAAAGTACCTTAATGCCACTCGTTATCGCGTGCGCCGCGTGAATACGTTCAACTGTACCACCGAAGCCGACATACAAAAGATAAAGCAATATCTCTACAATAAGGGCGACGGAACCGCCACGGGCGGCGTACTGACGTTCTCTACACGCAGTGTGGGCTGGACCTTTGACAACAATTACCAGGGCCCCAGTGCCACGGACTACCATTGTTTGTTGAAGAATCTGGCTACCAGCGGGGCGCATGCCATGACCATTGCCGGTTACGACGACAAGGTAGAATATCGTGATGAGAACGGCATTCTTCGCAAAGGGGCGTTCATTGTAGTCAATTCGTGGGGACGATTCTGGGGTGACAGAGGTCGCTTCTACATGCCTTACAGGTTCTTTACCCATCGGCAGTCGGCCTCCGAGCTTGTCTTGGGCAGCACCATGATGGGCTGCGACGTGTACATAAACCAGCCTTCTATAGTTTACAAAGTGCGCTTGAACTATTCGTCGCGTGACGATCTCTCGCTCACTTACGGTGCTTCCGACAACGCCTATGCACAGTCGATGTTGCAGCGCTACAACAGTGTCATCTTCTATAATCAGGGTGGCGACCATGCCATGCGCGGCTCTTATACATCGGATAAGGCCGGCGAGCTTGAGTTTGCACTCGATTGTTCGGAGCTTCTGCCGTCGCCGTCGCATAACTTCAAGAAATATTTCCTCAATGTGATACGCTCACAGCACGGTCAGAAATACGGCGAAGGGGTTATCGAATACCTCTCGGTGCTCGACTACCGCGGCAACACTGGCCACCCGAAAGAGTATGTTTGCCGTAACATTGCAGGCACACCGCTGGCGCTCGGACGCAATCTGTTTGGTGTTCAAATGCGCCACGAGGGGCATTTCTCGGCCAATAAGCTGAGCTATGTTAAGGCCGATGGCAGTATAGATACGCGCACATTCGTGGTTCGTACCGCTTCGGGGCATTACGTCAAACTGCGTTTTTCAGGCACGCCGGAGGCGTCGAAGTTTACCTATACCATTCTTAAATAATGACGAAACATATTATATTGACGGCCCTTGCCGCCCTTGCGTTGCTGGCATCGTGCAGTGACGGGACGGACGATTCAAAGCCCACGCCCTCCGTTGGCAAAAGCGGCGACATCAGCGTGACGGCTAACGACGCCGTATGGACCTACTATTCGCTGGAGCAGGGCAAGGCTGTGGGCACGAGTGCCTTTGGTGACGGCGCGGCCGACAGCGACTGGCGACAGCGCACCGACTGGGATATTGCCGTGTGTGGCGACCTTATCCGCACCAACAGTGGCACGTCGGGCATGGGTAACGGCGGCCTGCAGATTGTGCCGGAAGGCTATAGCCAGCTCAAGGATGCACCGCAAGACGGATATGTCGTTGACCACTTCGAATAACTCTTATGGCGTAACGTCAGCCGTGCGGCGGCCGTGGTACACGTTGCGTGACGGCCGTCGTCACATGTGTATCACGGTCGCGGTACAATCGTACGGCAGCCGCCGTACAATGAACGCTTTTCTGTAAAGGCGTCAGCCGGATGATGAAATAACGGGAGCAAGAGGATGTAAAAAGGTCCTCCTGCTCCCGTTTTTTATTAGGCTTTTTTCCATCAAGGCTTGCGTACCGTGAGGTAATGCCTGTCCAAAGAATCCGTTTTTTATTCAGCTTCTCCCCGTCAGAGCCTGTTATAACAGCTCGGGAAGCTCGAAAAGCCTGATGCCGTTTGAGCCTTTTATCAGAATATAGTGGCCGCGCGGCTTGCGTTCATGTATGGCGGCCTTTACCTCTTCTACGTCACGGAACTTGCGGAAGCTGCAGCGGGTCTTCATAAACTCGTCACCGACAAGCCAGACGTCGTCCAGTCCGGCCGTCGCAAGGCTGTCAACAATCTTCTGGTGTTCTTCACCGCTAACGGCGCCCAGCTCGCGCATGTCGCCCAGAATGGCCATCTTCGGCTGCGCTACACTGATGTGGATAAAGTTGCTGATAGCTGCCGCCATGCTCGTAGGGTTGGCGTTGTAAGCGTCAACAATGAGCCAGTTATCGGCGGTGGTGGTGAGCTGTGAGCGGTTATTGGCGGGCACGTAATGCTCTAATGCGTGGCAAATCCGGGCGGGCGTAACGCCGAAATGCAGGCCTACGGTGATGGCTGCCAGTATGTTATCGAGGTTGTATGTGCCTATAAGGTGGCTCTGTACCTGCATCGTCGGGCCGTCTGCAAAGGCTTCGCCCGTAGCTTCGACGGCCTCATCGGGCTGCACCTTAAAGGTAAGGCCGTCGGCTGTCCACTCAATTCGCAGGAACGGGTCGGCGCCAATCACGCGTCCTTGCACGTTGGCCTGTGCGTCCTGACCATAGCTTATAATGCGCTCAAGCCCGCGCTGGCGTGCCATTTCCACCAGATAGCTGTTGCTTGTGTTGAGGAAGGTGAGCCCCTCGTGCGTCTTCAGAAAGTCGTATAGTTCGCCTTTTGTGCGCCTTACACCCTCAAACGACCCGAACCCTTGCAGGTGGGCACGGCCTACGTTTGTAATAAGGCCGCAGGTTGGCTCGGCATATTCCACGAGCTTTTTGATGTCGCCCGGGTGCGATGCTCCCATCTCGATGACGGCGATCTGATGCTCGGGACGCAGTCGTAACAGCGTTTTCGGCACGCCGATATCGTTGTTGAAGTTGCCTTCGGTGTGCATGACGTTATACTTTTCAGCCAGCACGGCCGAGAGAAGCTCCTTGGTTGTAGTCTTCCCGTTGGTGCCGGTGATGCCTATTACCGGAATGTTGAATTGCCGACGGTGCTCGCGGGCCAGCTCTTTAAAGGTGGTAAGGCTGTCGCCGACCAGAATCATGCGCGGGTCGTCGGCCTTGTAATATTCGGGCTCGTCGATGACGGCATAGCTGCATCCTTTCTCCAGAGCCGCGGCAGCAAACTTGTTTCCGTCGAACGAAGCACCTTTCAGGGCTATGAAAATGCTGCCCAAGGGGCAGTCGCGGCTGTCGGTAGTCACCACGGGATGGCTCTTGTACAGCTCGTATAACGCTTTTATATCCATGACAAATAAGAGTTTTAGCTTTCTTTATTGCATACAAAAATACATATTTGCGGCAAATAGGAGGGGGCGTATGTATATAATTTAGGTTCTTTTAAAACACATAACGGTTCGTGACTACAGCCTGCACATTAAAAGATTATGTACATTCGCTTGTATCTTTCCTTGAAAAACGATATCTTTGCATTGCGAAGATTTCGCAGCGAAAAGTTCGCAATGACCGTTTTATTCAATGGTATTGATGGATGGAAAAACGCTGTAATCCTCCTTTTTAACCGGTAATGTGTTGCCTGAATATATCTGTAACCACATAGATAAGTCCGCAATGCTTGAGCTATTCGTGCACAATGCAGGCTGCTTGCTTCCATAGCCGGAGAAGGGTTTAATGAGCAGGACGAAAATAATATATCAGAAATGAATTACACATTAAATATAAAGGGGCGCCTGTTGCAGCTTGAACAGCCGCAGGTAATGGGCATACTGAACTGTACACCCGACAGTTTTTTTGCAGGAAGCCGCAAGCAGAGCGAGACGGAAATTGCCGAACGTGCCAACCAGATTGTAGCCGAGGGCGGCACAATCATTGATGTGGGGGCTTTCTCTACACGCCCGGGAGCACAGGAAGTAAGCGAAGAGGAGGAGATGGCACGCCTGCGCCGTGCTCTCCCGGTGGTGCAACGTGAACAGCCCGACGTAGCTGTGTCGGTAGATACCTATCGTTCAGACGTAGCCCGTATGGCCGTGGAGGAGTATGGTGCCGACATCATCAATGACGTTTCAGAGGGTGGAAAAACGGGCATTGTAGACACACCGCTCGCGCCTTCACAATGTAAGGTGCCTGCCATTTTTACGATGATGGGACGCCTTAAGGTGCCTTACATTCTGATGAGCGTACAGGGAAACCTGAAGGATATGCTGATAAACTTTGCCGGTGAGGTTGAACAGCTGCGTGCCGAAGGATGTAAGGACATTATTCTTGACCCGGGATTCGGATTCGGTAAAACCACGGAGGAGAACTTTAAACTGCTTGCAGAGCTTGACAAACTGCAGGCGTTGGAACTGCCTTTGCTTGTGGGAGTGTCGCGAAAACGACTGATTCACCAGACGTTGGGCGTGACGGTTGACGAAGCTCTCAACGGAACCACGGTTATAAACACCGCTGCGCTGCTGAAAGGTGCGTCCATTCTGCGTGTGCATGACGTCAGGGAGGCGGTGCAAGCAGTGAAGTTAGTAGAGAAGATAAAGAACGGGTAGAGGAGACCAGAGAGAAGAAAGGGAGTGAAGAAATTAAGTCATCGTCCTGACTTACTCTCATAATATTTGAAATTTTCAGGTGTGTTTTCAGAGAGGAACCGCGGTTATTAATAAACATTTGTCTTAACTCCATAACTCCTTTCAACTCCTTAACTCCTAAGAAATAAAATGGATTGAATTATGTTTTTTGAATTTGGAATAAAAGATGCCATCGATATTTGCCTGGTTGCACTGATGTTATATTACATCTACAGGCTGATGAAAGAGAGCCGTTCGCTCAATGTTTTCATCGGAATCATGGTTTTTGTGCTGGTTTGGCTTTTTGTATCGCAGGTGCTTGAAATGCGACTGTTGGGCAGCATACTCGATAAACTGGTCAGCGTAGGCGTTATTGGTTTGATAGTCCTTTTCAAGGACGAAATTCGAAAATTCCTTTACCAGCTTGGCGAAAGGCAAAGGGTGCGCAAAATCGTGAGCCTTTTCAGTCGGAAGCAAGACAAGGAACATGTCGAAGACAAGGAGACAATCATGCCTATTGTCTGGGCATGCATGGATATGGCGCGAAGTAAGGTAGGGGCACTTATCGTGATAGAGCGGGCCACTCCCCTCGACGATATTGTGCAAACTGGCGAGGAGATTGATGCCAATGTCAACAAACTGCTGATAGAAAACATCTTCTTTAAGAACTCGCCCTTGCACGATGGCGCTATGGTTGTTTCGAAAAGACGTGTCAAGGCTGCGGGATGTATCCTGCCGGTAAGTCATAGTATGGACATTCCCAAGGAGTTGGGGCTCCGACATCGTGCTGCCATGGGTATATCCCAAGCGTCAGATGCCATTGCTGTTGTGGTATCAGAAGAGACCGGCGGCATCGGCATTGCGATAAAAGGTAAGTTCCGTTTGCGGCTGTCAGCAGAAGAATTGGAGAGCATTCTGGCCCGGGAAATGACAGATTAAGTGCAAAATTATCTTTGCAGCATGGCAGAAAATAAGTAACTTTGTGGTTATCAACAGAGACGTTTTAATCGATTAAAATTCAAATATGAGTTTATTAGAGCAAATTGTAGCGCGCGCAAAGGCAAACAAGCAGCGCATTGTTCTTCCTGAAGCAGAGGAGGAACGGACATTGAAGGCAGCTGACAGGGTGCTGGCCGACGATATCGCCGACCTGATACTCATAGGTAATCCCGAAAACATCAGGAAAGAATCGGAACGCTGGGGCCTACAGAATGTGGACAAGGCTACGATTGTAGACCCGCTCCATTTCGACAAAACAGAAGAGTATGCACAGCAGCTTACCGAGCTCCGTAAGAAGAAAGGAATGACCCTTGAGCAGGCACGGGAGCTGGTTACAAAGAACAATCTGTACCTCGGCTGCATGATTATCAAGGCCGGTGACGCCGATGGGCAGATATCCGGAGCCTTGTCAACTACTGGCGATACGTTGCGTCCGGCTCTGCAAATCATCAAATGTGCACCAGGAATCAGTTGTGTGAGTGGTGCCATGCTGTTGATTTCCGACGAGAAAGCTTATGGAGAGAACGGCATTGTAGTTATGGGAGACGTGGCCGTTACACCAAATCCTACGGCTGATCAGCTCGCACAAATTGCATATACTACGGCGCAAACGGCTCACAGTGTTGCCGGTTTCGCCGAGCCTCGTGTGGCTATGCTGAGCTTCTCTACGAAAGGATCGGCTAAGGATGCCAATGATAAAGCAACGGGTAAAAGCGTGTATATTATCGATAAAGTGCTTGCCGCGACGAAGATTGCACATGAGAAATACCCTGACTTAAAGGTGGACGGTGAGCTCCAATCTGACGCAGCCCTTGTGCCTTCAGTGGCAGCAAGGAAGGCACCTGCGAGCAAAATTGCCGGGAAAGCCAACGTTCTTGTCGTGCCAAACCTGGAGGTTGGGAACATCGGTTATAAGTTAGTTCAGCGTCTGGGTGGTGTAATCGCCATTGGCCCTATACTGCAAGGCATCGCCCGTCCGGTTAACGACTTGAGCCGTGGTTGCTCAATTGATGACATTTATTATATGGTAGCCATCACGAGTTGCCAGGCACAGGATGCCAAAGCTAACGCATAAATCACGAAAAATAACTCAAAAATTAAAGAAAAAGATGCATATTCTGGTATTGAATTGCGGCAGCAGTTCTATTAAATACAAGCTGTACGACATGGTTAATGAGGCTGTGTTGGCACAGGGTGGCGTTGAACGTATTGGTCTTGATGAAGCTTTTATCAAGGTAAAGCTGAATAATGGTGAGAAAAAACAGATTATGGCCGACCTCCCTACCCACAGGGAAGGTGTGCAATTGGTTTTTAAATGCCTTCTCGATCCAGAGTTTGGAGCTATCAAAAGTCTTGATGAGATAGGGGCTGTAGGCCACAGAGTAGTACAAGGTGGCGACCTTTTTGAGAAGAGTTGTCTGGTAACTCCCGAGGTAGAAAAGGGCATAGAGAGTCTCATTGACCTCGCACCGGTCCATAATAAGGGACATCTTGCCGGCATAAAGGCGGTTGACGAGCTGATGCCTGACACGCCACAGGTGACGGTTTTTGACAATGCTTTCCACAGCACTATGCCTGATTATGCTTATCTTTACGCCGTTCCCTACGAGTGGTATAAGAAGTGGCACGTGCGCCGTTATGGCTTCCATGGTACCTCTCATCGCTATGTGTCGAAGCGTGCATGCGAGTTTTTAGGTCTTGATTACCGTAAGACAAAGATTATCACTTGCCATATCGGTAATGGTGCATCGGTATCTGCCGTCAAGAATGGTAAAGTAATTGACACCTCTATGGGCCTTACGCCACTGGCTGGCTTGATGATGGGCAGCCGCTGTGGGGACATAGACCCTTCTGCTGTAACCTATTTGATGCAGAAAACAGGCAAGAAATCTCAGGAAATGGCCGACTTCTTGAACAAGGAAAGTGGTGTGTTGGGTATCACTGGCATCTCTTCAGATATGCGAGAAATTGAAGCAGCTGACGAGAATGGTGACAAGATGGCTCACCTTGCGCTGGCTATGTACAACTACCGTATAAAGAAATATATCGGTGCATACGCTGCAGCCATGAATGGTGTAGATGTAATTGTATGGACTGCCGGCGTGGGAGAGAATCAGGAAGGCGTGCGTTGGGACAGCTGCGAGGGGCTGGATTATCTTGGCGTTAAGATGGATAAGGAACGCAATCACGTGCGCGGCAAGGAGCAAATACTCTCTGCTGACGATTCGAAAGTGAAAGTAGTGCTGATTCCTACCGACGAAGAGATTGTCATTGCACGTGATACACTCGCTCTGGTTACAGGTAAGCCGCTTGACGACTAAAGCTCAGAAATGATATTTTGGCGTCTGCCAAAACTTTTTAATATAGCCAAAAGACTTGCAATTGCTGATGATGTGCAGTTGCAAGTCTTTTAGTTATATTTTATGTATATCCTCTACTTTAAACTCAAGATGGTTGTTTAGCAATACCACTAATTTATGATTTTTGTATACAATAGATTTCATTATTTCTTAGTATTGTAAATAAAGCCGTTTATAGTTAACTTTGCCCTGATTATAAATCTTCCTAAAAGAAAGAATTGCAGGATATGAAAAGGATTACTTCTATCATAGTTCTGTTAGCAGGTGTTGTATATATTGATTCTTTACTATTTGCTTGGGAATTGCCAATAACCTCAATGATTCCCGGGTATGACTAAAAGATCTAACTATCAACCGCGCCTTTTATCATGATAATTGTTTTTTATTAAATATAGGAGAATTTCGTATGAAAGAAAATTTAAGACAGCAAATAGATTATGGAAACTGGGTACCCATGACTTTAATGAGAGCATTGGCAGCTGTGACCGTTCTTGCTTTAGTATTGTTTGCAGTAGTGCACGTTTGGTTACATCTTGCAATATTGGATATAATCCTTTGTCTAATAGTAGTTGTGGCTTTGGGTATGACTACATATATGTATATGTGTCGCAGATTATTTTCTTTCAATGGCGGCAGACTGATGGAAAAAATCCATGAGTTCCTTGTAAGTCATCTACAGTGGAATGGCGAAGGACAATTGCTTGATATAGGGTGTGGGTCAGGTGCTCTTAGTATACAGTGTGCCAAACGTTTTCCCAAGAGCCATATCGTGGGAATAGATTATTGGGGCAAGGAATGGGATTATGCGCAACAGCAATGCGAGCGGAACGCTGAATTAGAACAGGTAAAGGACAGGGTAAGGTTTTTACATGGAGACGCTTCTCATCTTGATTTCCCCGACGAAACTTTTGATGCCGTTTTAAGTAACTTTGTTTTTCACGAAGTGAAGACACAATCCAACAAGTCAATGCTCATTCGTGAGGCCTTGCGAGTATTGAAGCCAGAGGGATACTTTGCTTTCCAGGATCTTTTTGAAAAGAGAGGACTGTATGGCGATATCAGCGAATTACTTGATGATTTGAGGAAAGAAGGGTATGCCGATATCAATTACATATCACATGTTGAACGCCAAGACTTCGTTCCCAAGTTTGTGAGAGCACCGTGGATGATTAGTGATGTCGGCCTTATATACGGCAGGAAACCTAAAGGGATTTGAGGTTCTTTTTTCTTATTTACAACTTGTTTAAAGGGATAAAGCATGCTGTTTAACGGCATGTTTTGTCATGTCAGGGCTTGCTTTCTCCCTCAACATACTGTTCGAGGAACATGTGTTCGCCATCGAATACCGCGTAAGTGAACTGCCAAATCCAGTCGCCAAGTATCAGCAAACGCGCCTTACGCTCAAGTGTCAAGTCAAGTTCGATATGGCGATGACCATAGATAAAGTAGTCGATATTGGGGTGAGTCTTCATATAATCTTTCGTCCACCTCACCAGATATTCCTTTTCTTCGCCCATGAACGGCAGCTCTTTACCGTCAGCTCGTTTCATACGGCTGTGCTTTGCCCATGTTAATCCCAGGGCCATTGCCCAACGGGGATGGATAGCATTGAAAAGAACCTGACAGGTATGATTGTGGAAAATCTTCCGGAGGAGCTTGAAATTGACGTTCGGATCGCCCAGTCCGTCGCCGTGTGCAAGGTAGAATTCCTTGCCGAATATTTCAGTAGTGAGGGGCTTTCGGTGCACAATGAGTCCACATTCCTGCTCTAAATATCCATAAGTCCAGATGTCATGATTGCCCGTAAAGAAGTGAATCTCCACGCCCATATCGGTTAATTCCGAAAGTTTTCCGAGGAAACGTGTGAACCCTTTAGGCACAACATACCGGTATTCGTTCCAGAAGTCGAACATGTCGCCCAGCAAATAGACCGCCGCTGCTTTTTCCTTGATGCTGTCAAGGAAGCGTACAAGGCGGCGTTCCTGCGTGCGACGGTGCTCAATGGCCAGCGAACCGAGGTGGGCATCAGACAAAAAATAAACGTTCTTTCTCATGTGGCGGTGTTCTTATAGGGGAAATAATGTGGCAGAAAATGGATAAAAGGCGTCGGGCACCTGAACGCTCCGATGACAAGGGAAAGCGGGAATTACTCGAACCCAAGCTCAACACGTGCCTCCTCGCTCATCATACTCTGGTCCCATGCAGGCTCAAAAACCAGATTGACGTTGGCCGATTTGATGCCGCTTACGCTTTCAATCTTGGTACGTACATCCTCCAATATAAAGTCGGCTGCAGGGCAATTGGGTGCCGTGAAAGTCATGTCGACGTTTACGTTACCGTCATCCAACACGTCGATTTTGTAAATCATGCCCAAGTCCCAGATGTTAACGGGAATCTCCGGGTCGTATACAGTCTTCAGCACATCGACGATACGCTCTTCTATTTTCGTCCTTTCTTCTTGCGTCATAGCTTCTTTCTTTTTCTGCAAACTTACAGAAAAAAAACGACATGCGCAACATATCGCACGCTTTCGTCGCTGAAATGATGTCTTCCCCGTTACAGACGGTCTTCCTCCTGATAGCTGTAATAGGCGCCGTCGGTGACGATAACGTGGTCAATGAAGTGCACACGCATGATGTCGCAAGCCCGTTTGATGCGCTGCGTCAGCTCGTCATCCTGACTGCTTGGCATCAGATTGCCGCTGGGATGATTATGTATTGCGGCCAGTACGGTGGCATTGTTGAGCAGACATTCGCGCATGATGACGCGCACATCGGCCGCTGTTTCGGTGATGCCGCCGTGGCTGATGCACATCTCGCGGATAAGACTGCACTGCTGGTTCATCAGCAAAATATGGAATTCTTCGACATCAAGGTCCTGCATCAGCGGGTGCATGAAGTTGTAAATAGCCGTTGCCGAGCCGAGCTTTGGGCGTTCTTCGCACAGGGTCTCCCGCCTGCGGCGGCCCAGTTCGCAGGCTGCAACAATGGTTATTGCCTTGGCGGGCCCCATACCGTGGTAGCTGATGAGGTCGGGAATCTGCTTTTTTCCGAGTGTGTTGAGGTTGTTGTTGCAGTCGCTTAAGATGCGACGCGTCAGATCAACAGCGCTTTCACGTGTCGAGCCCGAGCCTATGAGGATAGCCAAAAGCTCTGCATCGCTGAGCGCGGCTGCGCCTAACCGCAGGAGCTTTTCGCGCGGCCGGTCTTCCTCTGCCCATTCGTTGATGTTCAGTTTACTCTTGAACGTGTCGGGGGTGTGGCTTGTCATGTGTTGCAGGTTAGCAGTAGGGGCGGGCTATTTGTAGAAGTTTTTCTTATAGGCTTCGAACTCTCCGCGCCGCAGTATGCACCGTTTCCACCAGGCATTCAGGAAGCCGCAGCCATAGCCTATGAGCTGAGTGTAGGCCGCCCGCACGGCCAATACGCCTATATTCAGACTGCCGGTGTGTATCGTAGCATCGGTAAGAATAATCAATGCGTACAGCAGGAGTGGGAAAAAACCGAAAGAACCGATGGCGAAGCCGCCTGCCATGGCGCAGAATGGCCCCGTAGCGCATCCGTTTGCAGACGGGGTAAGCATGCCATAGAGGCCTAAAAAAAAGAGAATTATACCTATGAGCATCACGGCCAGGCACAGTGAAACGCCCAGCGTAAACACCATAGGCAGCAGGTGCACCAGCTTCAGACTGTCAGGATATTTCTTATAAAGGTTGATGCGTGCGATGCCACTGTTGTATACTTGCCGCCAGAACTTGCGGAAATCAGTGCGCCGTTTGTGATACACCCAGGCGTCGGGGAACAGCCGTGTGGTATATCCCGCCTTGACGATACGTATGGAAAAGTCGATGTCTTCGCCGAAACGCATCTTCGAAAAGCCGCCGAGGTGCTCGTAAACATCGCGCCGGATGCCCATGTTAAAGGAACGGGGATAAAACTTGTCAAGCTTTTTCTTTCCGCCTCTTATGCCTCCGGTGGTGAAGAAAGAGGTCATAGAGTAGGATATGGCTTTCTGAATGTCGGTAAACGACTGGTGTGCACGGTCGGGCCCGCCGAAGGCATCGCAGGGCTTTTGTGTCAGTTCGGCGTTGACGGCAGCCAGATATCCCGCGGGGAGTATGACGTCAGAGTCGAGTATAATCATATAGTCACCCGTCGCGCGTTCAACGCCATAGTTGCGGCTCTGCCCCGGGCCGCTGTTCTCTTTCATGAAATATTGCAGGCTGATTCTGTCGCCGTATTTTTCGCAAACCTCCTTGCAGGGCTGTTGTGAACCGTCTTCAACGATAATCACTTCGAAGTCGTTCAGCGTTTGTTGCGTCAGGCTCACGAGCAGTTCGTCCACTTCTTCAGGGCGGTTAAAGACGGGAACGATGATGGAATATTTCATGGTTGAAAGGTAAAAAAGTAAAAGAGTAAAAAAGTAAAAGGGTAAAAAAGTAAAGGGTAATGCCGTTTCGTGCACCCTTTTTACTTTTTTACCCTTTTACCTTTTTACTTTTCGGTAACTCGTCCTACGTAGCTTCCGTCGCGCGTGTCGACGGTAATGGTTTCGCCTTCGTTGATGAAGAGCGGCACGCGCACCTCTGCACCTGTCTCAACGGTTGCGGGCTTGGTAGCGTTTGTAGCCGTGTTGCCCTTTACGCCAGGCTCACTGTGCGTGATGACGAGGTTGGTCTTGATCGGCATTTCGGCCGAAAGAATGGTGCCGTCAGCGGTATCAGTCTGGACGTCGACGATGTCACCCTCTTTCATAAACTCGCCACCGGTAATCATGTCCTTGGCAATTGGAATCTGCTCAAAGGTTTCCTGATTCATGAAAATGCACCCTGTGCCGTCCTCATACAGATACTGATAGGGGCGGTGCTCAACGCGGACGTCGTCAAGTTTGAAGCCAACCTGGAATGTGCGCTCCAGCACACGGCCGTCGGCAACGTTCTTAAGCTTGGTGTTCATAACGGTGTTGCCCTTGCCTGGCTTGCGGTGCTGGAAGTCGACACACTTCCAGATGCCACCGTCCATACGGATACAAGTTCCGATTTTTATGTCCTGTGAATTGATCATTGTTATTGTATAAAAAGTTTATGATTATCAAATTCCTGCGCCTGCAAAGTTACTACATTTTTGCTGAAAACACGCAAGGTTGTCCCAAATGTTTTGCAGCCCGGGGGTCTGACTGTAGATTCGTGGTGCAGACAGGCGCGAAGGCAGACGCTTCTGCGGCAAATTGCCTGCGCCTTTCTGGACTCGGGGTGGGGGTACGGCGGCCGTCGCACGCGTGTGTGGCGGCCGTGGTGATGCCCGTACGACGGTCGCCGTACACGCTTACCGCGGCCGCCGTAACGTCGGTTTCGTACTGTAAGAGTGTTGCCGAATCTGTGCGAAGCCGGTATTGATTTGCCGTGAACGGCCTGCGTATCGGCAAGCCCCGCCTTCCGCCGGAAGAGAAAAAACGACAGACGGGGCACGAAAAACCGTACAATTCTTTGCCGATTCGAAAAATATGAGTAACTTTGCAGCCCAAACGGAGTGATGGTTCCTTGCCGGAGCTCCGCCGTAAGCCCGCAGGAAAATAATAATAATTAAAACAACGATAAGAAAATGAAAAGAACATTCCAGCCACACAACCGTCGTCGTGCGAACAAGCATGGTTTCCGCGAGAGAATGGCAACAAAGAACGGTCGCCGCGTACTGGCTGCCCGTCGTGCACGTGGTCGCAAGAAGCTGACGGTCTCTGACGAGAACCACGGAAAGTAAAAGCTTTCATCGTCACAGCGTGACGATAAAAGGCAGCAAGGAGAACCTGGCTGCCTTTTGTTGTTTATGGGCGCTCTCCGGCTGTGGCGGGACCGGCCCGTATAAAGCCTGTCGGGGGCCAAAAACAGGTTGATTTATTTTGCAGTATAGCCGATTTGCACTAACTTTGTGGAAAAATAAGGTATCAATGACAGTTTCAGAATTCATCGGAAAGTTCAAAAGCGGATATCTCTGGGGCAATCTGGCAGCGATGGTTGCGGTTGTCGTGCTGCTTGCCTTTGGCTTTAGGGCTGCCGTTGGCATCTATACTCATCACGGCGAATCGATAGCAGTCCCCGGGCTTATCCACAAAAACGGGGCTGATGCTGAGCATATTCTCAATGAGCTGGGGCTTAAAATGGAGGTTACCGACACGGGATACGTGAAGACGTTGCCCCCCGGGTGCATCCTCGAACAGTCGCCTGCTCCGGGTGCCCGCGTAAAATCGGGGCATGTAATCAGTGTGACAATCAACGCCACAAGTTCGCCCACGATAACCCTGCCCGATGTGATAGACAACTGTTCGCTGCGTGAAGCGATGGCCAAGCTGACGGCCATGGGCTTTAAACTGGGGCAACCTGAATTTATTGCAGGCGAGAAAGACTGGGTCTATGGCATTCTGGTGAAAGGCCGCCACGTTGCAAGCGGCGACAAGATACCTGTAGACGACGTTCTCATTATTCAGGTAGGCAACGGCATGCGCTCCGCAGACGATTCGGTAAACTATGTGGATCCCGTCTTCCAGCAGGAAGAAGAGGGCGACGTTGACGACTTTGAGGAGGTGACCGGCTCGTCTGAAGAGGAGGAGAAACCGAAGCCGGAATCGGCTCCGCCTGCCCAGTAGGGCGTGGCTGTGCCTCGGTGAGATTATGAGATTTTTGGCGCACGGCCTCTCATTTTTTGGAGAAAGTGTTGCCCTGACAGTAGAGAAAGTGCCCATGATAGAGCAGTTTGAAGATATAGAAATTGAAGACGAGGAGCTCGATTCCGTCATTCCTTCCGCCGAAGAAGAGGCTTCAGGCCTCTACGAACACTGGAAAATGGAGGTGGATGCCGGTCAGACGCCGGTGCGGATTGACAAGTTTCTGGCCGAGCATATGCAGCATTCGAGTCGTAACCGCATACAGACGGCGGCCGATGCAGGCTGTATTTTCGTAGGCGGAAAGCCGGTAAAGAGCAACTATAAGGTGCGCGCGGGTGACGTAATCAGCCTGATGCTCGACCGCCCCAAGCGCGATTCGTCCATCCTGCCCGAAGAAATTGCACTGAACATAGTGTATGAAGACAACTGCCTGATGGTGATCAACAAAGACGCCGGCATGGTAGTGCACCCGGGAGCAGGCAATTTCAGCAGAACGCTGATTAACGCAGTGGCCTGGCATTTGCGCGATTTGGAGAGCTTCGATGCCAATAATCCCGAGGTGGGACTGGTGCATCGCATTGACAAGGACACCAGCGGGCTGCTGGTTGTAGCCAAGACACCTGAGGCCAAAACATCGTTGGGCAAGCAGTTTTTCAACAAAACCACGCACCGAAGCTATCATGCTTTGGTGTGGGGTAACCTTACAGAGGACGAAGGTTGCGTCGAAGGGAACATTGCCCGTGACCCCAAAGACCGGCTCCGCATGAAGGTTTTCTCGCCCGAATCAGGCATCGGGAAACCGGCTGTAACCCATTATCGCGTGATAGAACGCTTTGGATATGTCACCCTTTTGCAGTGTATTCTCGAGACCGGACGCACGCATCAGATCCGCGCTCACATGCGAAGCATCGGCCATCCTCTCTTTGGCGACGAGCGATATGGCGGTACGGAGATTCTCCGCGGGCAGCGAAGCTCTACCTATAAGGCCTTTATCCACAACTGTTTCAAACTTTGTCCGCGGCAGGCTCTGCACGCAAAGACGCTGGGTTTCGTCCATCCCGAGACGGGAAAACAGATGGATTTCGATTCGGAATGGCCGCAGGACTTTGCAAGTCTCATCGGGAAGTGGCGCGGATTCATCAAGGGAACCACGGCGAAACTGGAAGATTGAGGGTGCAAAAATTCAATAGGGTCGTGATAAAACAGTAAAATTTAAGCCGGAGGAATTCAACAAAGGCGTGATAAAACCGGAAGACAGGAAGAATATTATTTATTAAAGATATGAAGAATCTTAAAAGAAACATTGCCATCGTATGCGGTGGCGATTCATCGGAACATGACGTATCGCTGCGCTCTGCGCAAGGACTTTACTCCTTTTTCGATAAGGAACGCTACAATGTTTACATAGTAGATGTCAAGGGTCAGAACTGGAACGTGAACTTTGACAATGGTGAAGTGGCGCCTATTGACCGCAACGACTTCTCCTTTATCGGGCAGGACGGCAAGGCGGTTGTCTTCGATTACGCCTACATTACGATACACGGGCAGCCCGGTGAGAACGGACCGATGCAGGGATACTTTGATTTAATCCACCTCCCTTACTCGACAAGCGGGGTGCTGGTTGAGGCAATGACGTTCGATAAATACGTATTAAACAACTACCTGCGCGGCTTTGGCGTGAACGTTGGCGACAGCATCCTGCTGCATCGAGGCGAGCCATACGACACCGAAGCGATTGCCGCGCGCATCGGTATGCCTTGTTTCGTGAAGCCTGCAGCCGACGGTTCGAGCTTTGGTGTGAGCAAAGTGAAGAACGCCGACCAGCTTGCGCCCGCCCTCCGCAAGGCTTTCATGG
The DNA here is from genome assembly GCA_013333935.1 of Prevotella sp. Taxonomy (GTDB): domain Bacteria; phylum Bacteroidota; class Bacteroidia; order Bacteroidales; family Bacteroidaceae; genus Prevotella. The sequence continues at coordinate 21,743 of JABCNV010000058.1, forward strand.
AGAGCAATGAGGCGATGATTGAGGCTTTTCTCGACGGCGTTGAGATATCGCAAGGCGTTTACAAGACGCGCAATAAGTCGGTAGTTCTGCCCGCTACCGAGGTAGTGACGAAGAATGAATTCTTTGATTACGATGCGAAATACAATGGACAGGTGCGCGAAATAACCCCGGCGCGCCTCTCTGCAGCAACTGCTGAGAAGGTGGCTGCGGAAACAAGCCGCATCTACGACATCCTGAGGGCCAACGGAATTATCCGTATCGACTATATCATTTCGAAAGACGAGAACGGCGACGACAAGGTTAACATGCTTGAAATCAACACTACTCCGGGGATGACTGCGACGAGTTTCATACCCCAGCAGGTGCGTGCGGCCGGGCTTGACATCAAGGATGTGCTGACCGATATTGTAGAAAACCAGTTCTAAACGCCGGTTTCTTACATATTATATAAGGTAAACCGTTTGGAGGTTTATCAAGAAAAGAGGTCGGATTCTGATGTAGGAATCCGACCTCTTTTGCTGTTTTTTCATCCGTTTATTGCCATTAAGTTGCGTTACGGCGGGCTTGTGGAGTGTTGATTCCATCGGCAGCGTATTGCTGTTTACGGCTACAGGTTACGTTACGGCGGGCGCGGTACAGGCGTTGCGACAGCCGCCACACGAGCTTCCCGCGGCCGCCGTACGATTGTGTGGCGGCCGTCGTACAACCGGCCTCATGCTTGAAACGGGGCACAATGAGGTGGGACGGCAGCTGTCAGAATCAGGTAGACGTTCTGCCGTTCAGCTTTTGCAGGTTATTTTTTACAGCCCAGTATTTTCCGCAACATGCCGATATAGGCACGCGCATAGACCATTGTGCCGAGGTCGTTGGGGTGGGCGCCCTCAATCATTCCCTCCTCGCCGAGCAATATTTTCTCTTTTTCGAGCAGATAAATGTTCTGTACGCCCTGCTGCTTCAGCGCCTTGTAAGCCTTGCGCAGGCTTGCATTGGCCGCAAGATATGAGGCATACGACGCCTTCATCATGACGCTGTCGCTGGCCGCATAGTTCTGAACGAGGACGACCGGTGTATTGTCTTTCTGCCTCAATATGGCGACGCCTTCGGCTATGCGCTTCATGATTTCGGCCTCTGAAAAGCGGTGCGAGTTGGGGATGGGGTCGACGACGTAGACCCGTGCGTCAATTTCGGCCAGAGCCTTGAACAGTGCGGGTTCCATGAAACAGTTGCCCGAGAAGCCCAAGTTTATCACGGGCATGTTGAGCTTGCGTTGTACGATGTTGGTGATGGCGAGGCCCGTGCGCGACGGTGACGCGCCCTGGATGATGGACGAACCGTACACAACCACGGGCTTTTCAGCCGACGGGGTGACGAACCGGAACGCCGCGCCCGCGTCGGTACCCACTTCAAGGAAGGTGACGGTATTGTAATTGGGTAAATAAAGCTGGTATTCGGTGGGGCCCTTTACGTCGATATCGCGATAGAAAAACGTCGCGGTATCGGCCTCCGTACGGCCGAAACGATAGTGCTGATGGGTGCCTAGCCAGTGGAATATGCCGTGCGGCATGACGGCATACAGGTCAACGCCCGACTCGTTCAGGGCGCTCATGTTGCTCAATGCCGACCTTCCGGCGGTCTTCATACGCACGCAGATGTTGCGCGAATTGGTGACAAAGCGCACCGACAAGCCTGCGCTCTGGCGTGAAAGCTTGTATACGGCGGCCGGCAACACGGGCTTCAGACGCTCGGGCATGCGTGCAAACGCCGCGTCTCCAATCTCTTTATTCCACGCCCTGCCGTGCAGGGGCGGTATGGGTTCGGCCATGGGATTGTGCCAGATCCATTGTTCAGCAGATTGTTTCCTTGCATCCAGTTCCTGTAAGGTTGATGATAAGGTACTGGCTCTAAGATGTAAAGGAGGTAGAATAATAAGTAAAAAGAGAGTGATGACCGTATGAAAAACACCGGTATTTTGCCTCTTACCTAACATAATCCACATCATCGTAACAATAAGATTCTGAAAATTTATAACTTTCATGGCTATGGCGTTAGTGGTCTTCATAATTTATAAGTTTGATGTAGTATGTTTTAATACAAAATGGAATACTAAAAAAAGGGAAACCAATAGCATGCCAAACGCAAAAGTTTAGCGATGGTGTTGATTTCCCTTGGTATTAAATAATGCAGGCTTTTAGCCTTTTAAATTTACTTTGCCAGCTTAATAGCCTCGACCGGTTTGTTCGTCGTGATGAAGTCGACACCCGCTTTAATGAAGCCGTCGATATCGTTCAGGTCGTTGACTGTCCACACATTGACGGTAAGACCTAAGTCGTGACACTGCTTGATCCAGTCGGGATGGGAAGCCAATACGCGGTAATGGTAGTCGATTCCGTCAAGTCCTTTGTCCTTGATGGTTTGCGGATCCCAATCGCCGTTCAGGTAAGTGACCGACGAATTGGGGCAGAGTTTCTTGAGCAGAAGGCAGGCATTTCCGCTGAACGATATGTAATCGGTGCGGCTCTCTAACCCCTTTGCCTTAACCATTTCGACAGCCTGACGCACCAATGAGTCTTCATGGCTCTGGCTATACTGGGCTTTGACCTCGAGGATAAGGCGCGTCTTCAGCTGTTTTGCCGCATCAAGATACTCGGCAAGAGTGGGTATTTTCTCGCCGTTTCTCAGCTTGCATTTTTTCAAATCCTTATAGTCTGACGTCTGGATTTGAAGCTTTCCTACGTTCGGATCGTGGTGAATCACTATCTGATTATCCTTTGTAAGGTGGATGTCGAACTCGGAACCGTAGGCTCCTATGGCGTCAGCGGCGCGCAAGGAAGTCAACGAGTTCTGGGCGCTGCCGGCACAATCCCAGTAGCCGCGGTGTGCAATAATCCTGGTCTGGGCCTGTGCGGCAGTTCCCATCAGGGCCATTACTGCGAATAAAACCAGCTTAATACTTAAATGTGAATGGTTCATTGTGTTTATAATATTAAAGTTTTTAATGTTGAAACGTTCTTGTTTAAGCTCTTGCTCCGGCGTGCAAGAGCTTTTGTTCTTTGTGGTTTCATGGCCCCGTGCTTATTCGGCCATCACCTTTACATCGTCAATATAGCAGCGGTTCTTGCCCTGTCCTACGTTCTTCAAGGCAGCCCCCCATACCTCACCGCCGATGAATACCAGGCGGGTTTCGCCGGTAGCACCCTTGATGTGGAACGTGAAGTTGGCATCGGGCTGTGCAAAGGGGTTATACTCGCTGTTGGGAACCACCTTCGGATACGACGTGAGCTCGAAGCGGATGCACTTATACGTGGCGCCGTCTATTTCGATGGTGCTGTTGTCATTCACCAGTTCGCCCGGGCCAATAATGCCTACTTTCAGCACGCCGTCGTCCTTCTTGCCGTTACCTGCGGTATATCCGACGCCCTTGAAATCGACCTGAACGTCGGTAGGTCCTGTCAGTCCGGTAAGGGCCGGAGACACTGCATCACCTGCGTTTTTGGTCTTGCCAAGCTTGATATAGCCTATACCGCCGTAGAGGAAACCGCTGATGGTGGTCCATCCGTGGGCCTTTTCGGCAGCGCTCCACTTCGAGAAGTTCTCTTCCGGATATTCATAATACGGCTTCTCTTCACCCTCGCTGAGCCACGTAAAGTCTTCGTTCATGACGAGTCCGGGGGCTGCCTGGATGATGGTTGCGGTTGAGACGAGGGAGCTCTGCTCGCCGGTGCCTCTGACTGTCAGCGTGACGGTGCGTTCGGTTGCACGGTTCTTGTCGTATGAAATATACACCGAGTCGTCGGTCTGACGGTCAATTCGTGCCCAGGTGGTTGCTGAAAGGCTTGCCTCGAAAGGCACGTTGTGGCTGATGGCAACGGCTAAGGTTCCGGCTTCCGGCAGCAAATTGAAGCCCTGTTCGCCATTGACGATTTGCACTAAAGGCAGGTTAGCCTCCTGTACAATGTCGAGCGAGTTAAGCGTTGAGCCATCTTTTGCAACGAAGTTAAACTTGCCTTCGCGCGTTCTGAAGGCAGGATTCTTGTCAACCCAGTAGTGAATAATGCCGTCGTCTACGCCCTCGTCGACAAAGAGATGCAGCCATGTGGTGTCAGCAGGATTGGCGTAAAGCACTTTCCATGCACGGTTTGAGCGAACGGTTACCTGCTTGCGGTTTTCTTGTGTTAAACCTGAAACACTGACGTTTATAGTCGTAGAGGGCATGTCAAACTTAAGGTAAGGGTCGCCCGTTTCGGTATCGTTGTCAGAGCATGCTGAAAGGGACATAAGTCCGATGAGAGCCAGCAGCGAGACGAAAAAATTCTTTTTGTTCATAGTTATTGGTTTTAGTGTCCTCCTTCAATGGCTTTCTTGCTCCACCACAACGGTGTCTTCATGTCGTTGGCACTGGCTCTCATGTTCTGCAGAGCTGCAGCAGCGTTGGTGGCGTTGGTAGCAACGGTGGTGTTAGGATAGCCCATTCGGGTGGGCAAAATGTTGTCGTTAGGGTCGGTTCCCTGCCCAATGGTAAGCTCAGGATAGCCTGTTCGGCGGTAGTCGCTCCAGCCTTCCATGCCTACCCAGAACGTGGCGATGTACTTTTGCTCAAGGATAAGCTTTTCGTGGTTGGTGTTTGCATCCCACGATGCCAGCGATGATTGCAGGTAATCAGTGATGGCCTGGTCGGTGATGATGTAGTCGACAGGTGTATTATTCGGCACGGCGGCCTGGGCAAACTTGGTCCATTTCTGCATGTTGGCTGTTACAGCTGCTTCGTAATACGTTCGGGCTGCAGCATCGCCACCGTTGATAATGCCTTTTAATGCGGCCTCGGCGAGGATGAATTCTAATTCATCAAAGCCCATGAAAAACTCGTCAGAGTTGTTCCTTCTCAACACTTGCGTGTTCAGATAAGAGGACGCACGGTCATCGTTATTCTGGTTTTCAGCCAGTCCGCCGGCAACAGTCCCCTTCCAATAAGGTGCACTGTCGCGTTGCTTTCCGATGATATGCAGGCGCGGGTCAACGTAAATGTCGGCTTTCATATTGATGCTTCCATCTGCATTCCTGCCTTTGATGACCATCATTTTTATCGTTTGCTCGGTAAGATGATAGGCGCTGTTGGTGAAGTCTGACTCGGTATAATTGGCCGGATCAAACTCAGAGTAGTAGGGCGCTATGGCTGTAAACCGGACCGTTGCGTTGTCATCGTTTGACGTAAAGACAGGATATTGGGCGGGATTGTCCACAATTTGCTGCATCTTTCCTTTGACGGTCATGTTGCCTGTGCTGTCAACGATTGTGGTGTTACGGCCCATCAACCGGCCCAGAATGCGGATATAAAGAGAGTTGTTAAACTTTTGCCACTTCTTCATATCAAAGCCATACATGTTGTCAAGCGCAGCATAGTTGCTATTTACGTACGGATTTGAAGCGTAAAGCTTATTGGCTTGTTCAAGAGTTTTGCACATTTGCTTGTACACTTCTTCCTGACTGTCGAAGACCGGCGTAAGTATTCCCCTGTCGGCCATGAAAGCCTCGCGGTAGGGAATGTCGCCAAACATGTCGGTAAGATTCTGCATGAACAGAACGTACATGGTTTGAGATACGGCCTGCATAGCCACATCTTTCTGCAATGTAGCCAGACGATTCATCTCATGTATGTTGCTTGCATAAGCCGCTATGTGGTTCCAGAGGCTGGCCCAATTGGCATCTCCGATGTTGTATCTGTGCTCATTGCGGACCGTGTTGCCCGTACAGGCGGTGTGTTGTACAAGTTCGTTGTTCCAGAACCAGCTTATATAAGTGAGGTAATTAGCGCCATCGTAGAGGTTTTTCTCGAACATAGCCGACGCGCTAAGCTTGCCGCTTTTCACGGTTATCTTATTGGGATTGGTGTTGGTTTCTTCGAAATTCTGCGTACATCCTGTAAGAAAAAGTCCGCAAGCCAGCACCAAAGTTGAATATTTTATTTTCATGTTGCTTAGAAAGAAAGTTTAACATTGAAACCATATGAGCGCGTCATCGTGAATTCAACAAGCAAGTGCAAATTTACTTAATTTGTTCGTAAAAGCACTCATGTGGTGTTTTAAATTCTAATTTCTTTCTTGGTCTGATGTTAA
>JABCNV010000067.1 GCA_013333935.1 Prevotella sp.
TAGAGCATCTCGAAGCCGCTGACCTGATAATCATGAACATTGCGGAAAAAAGCAAGTCGCCTGTCTCGCTGCTTGAGCTGGGACTTTTTGCACGATCGGGCAAGATGTATGTCGTCTGCCCGCGCGGTTTCTACCGTTATGACAATGTCCGCATTACGTGTGCACGATACGGTGTGCCGCTATACGACACGTTAGACCAGCTTTTCCACGAAAAGATAAAGCCGCAAAAGTTGCCATAAAACAGGCCTTTTACGTGCCTTCTCCTCTCACGGGGGCATAAGAATAAATCCACAATACTGGCCAACAGTATTGTGGATTTGTTGTTTTATGGCGGTTCAGGCGGCCGGCCTGCACCGTCGGGCTATTCTCCCAGAATCTGCGTGGCGTGCTCTTTCACCTTGATTTCCTTCGGGTGGAAGATTTGAACGATGGTTCCTTCTTCGTCAGCGATGAAGGTTGTACGAAAGGCTCCCATGTAGGTTCTGCCGGCCATCTTCTTCTCTCCCCACACGCCGAGCTCGTCCATCAGACGGTGTTCGGTGTCGCAGATGAGAGGAAAGGGCAGGCTGTATTTCTCAATGAATTTCTTATGCGACCTGGCATCCTGTGCACTTACGCCGAGAACCACGTAGCCCTGCGCAAGAAAGCGCTCATAATTATCGCGCAAGCTGCAGGCCTCGCTGGTGCAGCCCGGGGTAGAATCTTTGGGATAAACATAAAGTACAACCTTTTTTCCTGCCAGTTTGCTGGTCTTCCACTCTTTGCCGTCCTGGTCAAACCCCAGGTTTTCGGGCAGTTTTTGTCCTGTTTCCATATTGTTTTCTATTTACTGATAAAATGGGGATGCAGAGCGTCCCCGTAGTTAGACAGATATTCGTATCCGTTAAGCGTGAAGCCTTTCAGCTGTTCGGCCGACGTTATTCTGTTGCTAATGATGTAGCGCGTCATGGCTCCACGGCAGCTCTTGGCGTGCACGGTAACGGTTTTTAATTCAATACCCTTGTCGACCATAAACAGCGGACGCACTACGGTTACCTCATCGCAGACGCGCCGCCAGTTGAAAAGGTGCTCGTATTCCTCGGTGGCAAGGTGCACCAGAACACCATCGTCGGCCTTTACCGCGACAATGAGCACATCGGTAAGTCGGGCTTTCCAGAAGTCGGCAAGGCTCTTGCCGCCGGTAGCCGACAGCTGACAACGCTCTTCTATCCGATAGGGATGCACGAGGTCAAGGGGCCGCAGCATGCCGTAGAGGAACGACAGGATAAAGAGATGCCGCTGTGCGAAGGCAAAGTCTTCTGCGCTGAAGTCAGAAGCTTTCAGGTATTTGTAGGCCTGTCCGTTATAGGCAAGGATGGCCGGTATCTGCTCGTCGGCCATCGCGAACGACTGATAGCGCAGCAGATTCTCGGCTGCTATCTTGTGACTGCATCCCAGAACGGCCGCCAGTTCGTCAACCGAGCGTGCAGCCAGCTCGCGTGCGAACGCCTCAGCCTCATGCCCGAAGCGGGGCTTCGTCGTCATGGGTACGGCCGCAGTAGCGCGGCGGTTCATGATTTTGGCGTTGGCAAGGAGAATCAGCATGCGGCGGAATTGTTTTCGTAATTTTTGCAAATATATAAAAATTCTGACGTCTGGCCCAATGTTGGCCTGAATATTTTCGGGTCTTTATGGTTTTGGGGTGGCGGTTCTGATGATATGACGGGCTGTGGATGACCATTGCGGGAGCATGGAATGACACCTGCGGGACAGATTCCGGCGGCTGCAGCGTTTCTGCATTTGCAGGCTTCAGGCGGGTGTACGGCGGTCGCCGTACGATCGTCCGGCGGTCGCCATACAGCTGTGCGACGGCCGTCGCACGGTTTGTATCACGGTCGCCATACGGCCATCCCGAGCACTGAAAAGTTCATGGCTTTCGGCAGAAGCTCGTCGTCGGCATGCCGTCGTGGCAGTTTTCCGGTGTCGCAACAGAAGGCATCCGGAGTTTTGCAGGCAGGGATTTTGCCCAGAGAAGAGGCGGCTTGCGAAATGTGCGGCACCGGCGGGGGCGTCGGGCAAAAAGGAATCTAAAGATTTGGTTATTAAAAAAATAAGATGTAATTTTGCAACCCAAATTGGGGTGTTGTACCCCGAAATATGTGTAACATTAAAATTTTAAACCAAGACAAAATGATTATTGTACCAGTAAAGGATGGCGAGAACATCGAGAGAGCTCTCAAGAAATTCAAGAGAAAGTTTGAAAAAACAGGTGTCGTTAAGGAGCTTCGTGCCCGTCAGCAGTTTGACAAGCCATCTGTAAAGAAACGTCTCAAGATGGAACACGCCATCTACGTACAGCATCTTCGCCAGGAGGAAGAGTAAGAATTTCTTCCTCGAAATTTGGTAGTTAAAGGAATTTTAGGTATATTCGTTGCCGGAAACATTCGATATATTCGATAGGAAGCAACGCAGGTTATGGTGGAAGAGTTCTTGAATTACCTTCAATATGAGCTTGGACGGTCGCCCCAGACTGTCGAAGATTACAGGGATGACCTGGGTCGTTTTGAAGCGTTCTTTAAGGATTTGGGCGACCAGCTCTCCTGGGAGACGATAGACAGTGATGTAATTCGCGACTGGATGGAGAGCATGATTGACAGGGGAAACAAGGCTACAACCGTGTGCCGCAGGCTGTCAGCAGTCCGTTCTTTCTACCGTTTTGCCCTGGCTCACCGTCTGGTAGGGCAGGACCCTGCCCATAACATCGAGCCTCCGAAGAAAAGCAAGCCCCTGCCGCAATTTCTGAAAGAAGACGAGATAAACCGCCTTCTGGATGACGTAATGTGGGGAGATACATATAAAGATGTGCGCGCACGCACAATCATTATGACTTTCTACGAGACAGGGATGCGCCTTTCGGAACTGACGGGATTGGACGAAAAGTCAATAGATTTTACCGGAAATCAACTGAAAGTAACCGGAAAGGGCAATAAACAGCGTCTTATTCCGTTCGGCAAAGAACTGAAGGAGAATCTCCGGCATTACCTGCTTGTCCGCAATCGTGAGGTGAATCGTCTGGACGATGCATTCTTCTTGACGGAGAAAGGTTGCAGGATGACTCCGCAGCAAGTTCGCAGCGAGGTGAAGAAACACCTGTCGCAGGTGTGCACCCTCAAAAAGCTGTCGCCCCATGTGTTGAGGCATACTTTCGCCACGGCGATGCTGAACCACGGCGCAGGCATAGAAAGCGTAAAGCGGTTGCTGGGCCATGAGAGCGTCTCGACGACGGAAATATACACCCATACTACGTTCGAGCAGCTTAAACGAGTATACAAAGAAGCCCACCCAAGGGCATGAGTTCAATATTTAAACACAAGTTTAACCTTTAAAACGGAGGTAAATATGGACGTTAAAATTCAGTCGATTCACTTCGACGCTACCGAAAAGTTACAGGCGTTTATCGAAAAGAAAACCGCCAAGTTGGAAAAATCATTCGAAGATATCAAGAAAGTAGAGGTGCAATTAAAAGTTGTAAAGCCGGCTACCGCACTCAATAAGGAAACCAATCTCACAGTTACTGTCCCGGGAGGAAACCCATTGTTCGTGACGAAGACATGCGACAGCTTTGAAGAGGGCGTTGACCAGTGTGTGGATGCTATGCGAGTACAGCTCGAGAAGTTTAAGGAAAAATTGAGAAATCGCTGAAAAATTTCCCGAAAAGTTTTGGATATTTGAAAATATGTAGTATCTTTGCAGCCGTTTTACAACGAGTCTGCGTAAGTCTCAACGGCTGCAGAGAACTGCCTCTTTAGCTCAGTTGGCCAGAGCACGTGATTTGTAATCTCGGGGTCGTTGGTTCGAATCCGACAAGAGGCTCTTCAAGCGAAGGTTCGGATATAGGGCAAAGCATAAGCAGTCCTGCGAAAGTAAAACATGATTTTCGGGTGGTTACCAGAGTGGCCAAATGGGGCAGACTGTAAATCTGCTGGCTCTTGCCTTCGGTGGTTCGAATCCATCACCACCCACTCTTACGATGAGTAAGCTTTGCGGAAATAGCTCAGTTGATAGAGCACTAGCCTTCCAAGCTGGGGGTCGCGGGTTTGAGCCCCGTTTTCCGCTCTAAAGACCTTCGCTGTAATAGCTCAGTGGTAGAGCACTTCCTTGGTAAGGAAGAGGTCCTGAGTTCAACTCTCAGTTACAGCTCTGCTTCTACAACTATTCAAGGTAGTAAGGAACGAAAACAAGAAATTCAACAGATAATTTAATTTATTATAATAAAAAAGTAAAGCTATGGCTAAAGAGGTCTATGTGCGTACTAAACCGCATGTTAACATTGGTACAATTGGTCACGTTGACCACGGTAAGACTACTCTGACGGCAGCTATCTCTAAGGTGCTGCACGAGCGTCTGGGAACTGGTGAGGATGTTAAGTCATTCGATCAGATTGACAATGCTCCTGAAGAGAAGGAACGTGGTATTACCATCAACACCGCCCACATCGAGTATGAAACTGCAAAGCGTCACTACGCTCACGTTGACTGCCCGGGACACGCCGACTATGTGAAGAACATGGTAACCGGTGCCGCTCAGATGGATGGTGCAATCCTTGTTGTTGCCGCTACTGATGGTCCTATGCCTCAGACTCGTGAGCACGTACTGCTCGCTCGTCAGGTAAACGTACCTCGTTTGGTTGTTTTCCTGAACAAGTGTGATGACCCTGAAGTTGATGAGGAAATGATTGACCTCGTTAAGATGGACGTTCAGGATCTTCTTACTTCTTATGGATATGAGGAAGATACTCCTATCGTTGTTGGTTCTGCCCTTGGTGCACTGAACGGTGTTGCTAAGTGGGAAGACAGCGTTATGGAGCTGATGGATACTGTTGATAACTGGATTCAGGAGCCTACCCGTGAGGTTGACAAGCCTTTCTTGATGCCTGTTGAGGACGTGTTCTCTATCACAGGTCGTGGTACTGTAGCTACAGGCCGTATCGAGACTGGCCGTTGCAAGGTTGGTGATGAAGTTCAGTTGCTCGGTCTCGGTGAGGACAAGAAGTCTGTCATCACTGGTGTTGAGATGTTCCGCAAGACATTGGAAGAGGGTGAAGCTGGCGATAACGTAGGTCTCCTTCTCCGTGGTATTGACAAGGAAGAGGTTAAACGTGGTATGGTTGTCGTACACCCGGGAGCAATCACTCCTCACGATCACTTCAAGGCATCTATCTATGTGCTGAAGAAGGAAGAGGGTGGCCGTCACACTCCATTTGGTAACCGTTATCGCCCTCAGTTCTATCTCCGTACTATGGACTGTACTGGTGAGATTACACTTCCAGAGGGAGTTGATATGGTTATGCCTGGTGACAACGTTGAGATTGAGGTTCGCCTGATCTACAAGGTTGCCTTGAATGAGGGTCTTCGTTTCGCTATCCGCGAGGGTGGCCGTACAGTAGGCTCTGGTCAGATTACCAAGATTCTCCCTGACGTTGAGGAGGAGGGATAATCTCCTGAAAAGAAGAATACATCTTCAAAGACAAGATAAAGTCTCCGCAGCTGCGGTTGTGGAGACTTTCTTACGGGTTTAGCTCAGTTGGTAGAGCACTGGTCTCCAAAACCAGGTGTCGGGAGTTCGAGCCTTCCAACCCGTGCCAAAAGCAGATGTTATGTTTAAAAGGTTTGTAAATTATTGCAAGTGTTGCTATGACGAACTTGCGCATAAGACAACTTGGCCAACAAGCCGTGAGCTGACACACAGTGCGATGATAGTTTTAACTGCTTCCCTTGTAATTGCGTTGATTGTGTTTGTTATGGATTTTGTGTTCAAGCACCTCATGGGTATTGTTTATCCGGGTTAATCTTTTTACAACAATGGCAGAAACAAGTAATAAGTGGTACGTTATGCGTGCTGTTAGCGGAAAAGAGGCCAAGCTCAAAGAGTATATCGAAGCCGAAATGAAGCACAACACGTTACTCACTGACCGTGTTTCTCAGGTGCTTATACCTATGGAGAAACATGCTGTTCAGCGTGGTGGCAAAATCGTTGAGAAAGAGAAGACTTCTCTTCCCGGATACGTTTTTGTAGAATGTAGCATGACGCCTGATGTGGCTTCGACGTTACGTTTTATGCCTAATTGTTTGGGTTTCCTGGGTGGACTAAGTGACCCTATTCCGGTTCCTCAGTCACAAATCAATCGGATGATTGGAGCTGCAGAAGAGTCAGAAATGGAAGCAGAAGTTTCTGTTCCTTACGTGCTCGATGAAACAGTGAAGGTTACCGATGGTCCGTTTACGGGCTTCGAAGGTGTGATAGAAGATATCAATACCGAGAAGCACAAGCTTAAGGTTATGGTTAAGATCTTCGGACGTAAAACTCCGTTAGAACTTAGTTTTATGCAAGTTGAAAAAGTCACTGAATAGTTGTTACGGACTTTAAGAGGCTTTTTATACGTTTCAAATTTTATATTTTAAAAGAAATGGCTAAAGAAGTTGCTGGATTAATCAAATTACAGATTAAAGGAGGCGCTGCAAATCCTTCACCACCAGTAGGTCCTGCATTGGGGTCTAAGGGTATCAATATCATGGGATTCTGCAAGGAGTTCAACGCCCGTACCCAGGATAAGGCCGGTAAGGTTTTACCGGTTGTTATCACTTACTACACTGATAAGTCATTCAGCTTCGTAATCAAGACTCCTCCTGCAGCCGTACAGTTGAAAGAGGCAGCTAAGGTAAAGAGTGGTTCTGGTCAGCCTAATCGCAACAAGGTGGGTAGCGTAACTTGGGAACAAGTGAAGGCTATAGCTGAGGATAAGATGGCAGATTTGAATTGCTTCACTGTTGAAAGCGCTATGCGTCTCGTAGCTGGTACTGCTCGTAGTATGGGTATTACTGTAAAAGGGGACTTCCCTGGTAAATAATTAACACTTCAATTTAATTAAGTAAAATGAGTAAACTGACAAAAAATCAGAAATCAGTAGCTGAGAAGGTTGAAGCAGGGAAGGTATACACTTTGAAAGAGGCTTCGGAATTGGTAAAGGAGATCACCACTACCAAGTTTGATGCGTCTCTGGATATTGACGTACGTCTGGGCGTAGACCCGCGTAAGGCTAATCAGATGGTTCGTGGCGTTGTGTCACTTCCTAACGGAACTGGTAAGACCGTACGTGTGCTCTGCCTCTGTACTCCTGATCAGGAAGAAGCTGCTAAGGCAGCAGGAGCTGATTATGTTGGTCTGGATGAATATATCGAAAAGATCAAAGGTGGCTGGACTGATATTGACGTCATTATTACTATGCCTTCTTGTATGGGTAAGGTAGGTCCTCTGGGTCGTGTGCTCGGTCCTCGTGGTTTGATGCCTAATCCGAAGAGTGGTACGGTGACAATGGATGTTGCAAAAGCCGTCAAAGAGGTTAAGCAGGGAAAGATAGATTTTAAGGTTGATAAGGCTGGCATTATCCATACCTCTATTGGCAAGGTTTCTATGACCGCTGATCAGATTTATGGTAACGCCAAAGAATTTATCAATACTGTCATTCGTCTTAAGCCTGCTGCAGCTAAGGGTACTTACATTAAGAGTGTCTTCCTTTCAAGCACAATGAGTAGGGGTATCAAGATTGATCCCAAATCAGTTGAATAACTCTAAAAGTTTGGTAAAATGAAGAAAGAAGTAAAAGATACTATTATTGTAGACCTTGGCAAGAAGTTGAAGGAATATCCTCATTTCTACTTGGTAGATGTTACCGGTATGGATGCGGAAGCTACTTCTTCACTTCGTCGCAAGTGTTTCAAGAGTGAGATAAAATTGGTTGTTGTGAAGAATAAACTTCTTCACAAAGCGTTTGAGGCTTCAGACATTGATTTCTCGGAACTTTATGGTATGCTGAAAGGTACTACGGCTGTTATGTTTGCTGCAGCAGCTAATGTCCCTGCAAAGCTCCTGAAAGATAAAGAGATTGTTAAGGCTGGTGTCCCTTCTCTAAAAGCTGCTTATGCAGAGGAAGGCTTCTATATTGGAGCTGACAAACTGAATGAGCTTGCTTCTATCAAGAGCAAGAGCGAGGTTATTGCAGATATAGTTGCCCTGTTGCAATCTCCTGCAAAGAACGTTGTTTCTGCTCTACAATCAGGCGCAGGCACTATTCATGGTGTGCTTCAGACTTTAAGCAAGCGCCCGGAGTAAAAAACGTTAATGACCTGAGAAATATAATTTTGGTATCTCATAAAGGTATAAACGGTAAAGTCAAAATAGTTTATTTAACGCATAAAATTAAAATTTAGAATAAAATGGCAGACGTAAAAGCTATTGCAGAAGAATTAGTAAATCTTACTGTTAAGGAAGTTAATGAGTTGGCACAGGTCCTGAAGGACGAGTATGGTATTGAGCCTGCTGCTGCAGCTGTTGCTGTAGCTGCTGCTCCAGGTGCTGGTGACGGCGCAGCAGCTGAAGAGAAGTCTTCTTTCGATGTTGTTCTCACTGATGTTGGTGCAACAAAGCTGCAGGTTGTAAAGGCTGTTAAGGAGGCTTGTGGTCTCGGTCTGAAGGAAGCTAAAACTCTCGTAGAGGGGGCTCCAGCTACTATCAAGGAAGGCCTTTCTAAGGATGAAGCTGAGAACCTGAAGAAAGCCATTGAAGAGGCTGGTGCTAAAGTTGAACTGAAGTAAGTTAACTTTCAAGTCAGTACGTTAGTTTGTTGCTGTACTAATATTGTTTATTACTGCGACACTAAAAAATAAAGCATAATATTAAAAACGGTTAGGATTTGCCCAGTCGGTAAGTCCTAACCTTTTTGTGTCTCTTGACACATTTTTTATCACCCTTTGGTGAGTAAGGTATTAGACCAAACAATAATTTATGTCACACGTTGTTAATAACCGAATTAATTTCGCGAGCGTCCACAACCCATATCCTTTTCCTGATTTCTTAGACGTTCAGTTGAAGTCTTTCCGTGATTTCCTACAGTTGGATACTCCGCCTGAGGAACGCAAAAACGACGGTCTGTATAAGGTTTTCGCAGAGAATTTCCCTATCACTGATACGCGTAACAATTTCGTTCTCGAGTTCTTGGACTACTACATTGATCCACCTCGTTACTCTATAGACGAGTGCCTTGAGCGTGGTCTGACATATAGCGTACCTTTGAAGGCCAAGATGAAACTCTATTGTACCGACCCTGATCATGAAGACTTTGGTACGTTTATTCAAGATGTCTTTTTGGGAACAATTCCATATATGACTGATAATGGAACGTTCGTTATCAACGGCGCAGAGCGTGTTGTTGTCGCTCAGTTGCACCGTTCTCCTGGTGTGTTTTTTGGTCAGGGTGTGCATGCGAATGGTACTGTTTTGTATAGTGCTCGTATAATTCCTTTCAAGGGTTCTTGGATTGAATTCGCTACAGATATTAATAATGTAATGTACGCTTACATTGACCGAAAAAAGAAGTTACCTGTAACGACATTGCTTCGTGCTATCGGTTATGAAAGTGATAAAGACATTCTTCAAATTTTTGATCTTGCCGAGGAGGTAAAAGTAAATAAGCGCAATCGTAAAGAGCTTGTTGGTCGTACACTTGCTGCTCGTGTGCTGAAAAGTTGGAATGAAGACTTTGTAGACGAAGAAACGGGAGAGGTTGTAACTGTAGAGCGTAATGAGGTTATCTTGGAGCGTGAAACAGAAATTACAGAAGATAACTTTAATGCTATTCTTGAGAGTGGCACTGCAACAGTTCTTGTTCATAAGAATGAAGAATCGGCCAGCAAATTTGAGATTATCTTCAACACGTTAGCAAAGGATCCGAGTAACTCAGAAATTGAGGCGGTTCGTTACATCTATCGTCAGTTGCGTAACGCAGACCCTGCGGATGATGCAAGTGCACGTGAGGTTTTTCAGAATCTTTTCTTCTCTGACAAGCGCTATGACCTTGGTGAGGTCGGTCGTTATCGTATCAATAAGAAATTAGGACTTGATATATCTTCTGATGTGAGCGTTCTGACTAAGGAAGATATCATAGAGATTATCAAGTATCTTATCAAGTTGGTTAACTCTAATGCTACCGTTGACGATATTGACCATTTATCTAACCGTCGTGTTCGTACGGTAGGCGAGCAGTTAGGCAACCAATTTTCTATTGGACTTGCTCGTATGAGCCGTACTATTCGTGAGCGTATGAACGTTCGCGACAATGAGGTGTTCACGCCTACCGACCTGATTAATGCTAAAACAATCTCAAGTGTTATCAACTCGTTCTTTGGAACAAACCCTCTGAGCCAGTTTATGGATCAGACTAATCCTCTTGCAGAGGTTACACATAAGCGTCGTCTTTCGGCCCTTGGTCCTGGTGGCCTTTCTCGTGAGCGCGCAGGTTTTGAAGTTCGTGACGTACATTATACTCATTATGGACGCCTTTGTCCTATTGAGTCGCCGGAAGGACCTAATATTGGTCTTATTTCTTCACTTTGTACTTATGCTACTATCAATGAACTTGGCTTTATAGAGACACCTTATCGTAAGGTTTCCAACGCCAGGGTTGATATGGATAACAATAATGTCGTCTTCCTTACAGCAGAAGAGGAAGATGGCCAGCTTATTGCTCAGGGTAACGCACCACTGAATGAGGATGGAACTTTTAAGCGCGATTTTGCTCACTGCCGTCTTGCCGCCGACTTCCCTGTTGTTTCGCCTGATAATGTAAGCCTGATGGATGTATCTCCGCAGCAGATTGCTTCTGTTTCTGCAAGTCTTATCCCGTTCCTTGAGCATGATGACGGTCACCGTGCCCTGATGGGATGTAACATGATGCGTCAGGCTGTTCCACTTCTTCACAACGATGCTCCTATCGTTGGTACAGGACTTGAAAAGCAGGTTTGCGCAGACAGCCGTACTATGATTACAGCCGAAGGCGATGGTATTGTCGACTATGTTGATGCAACAACTATCCGTATTCTTTACGATCGTTCTGAAGAGGATGAATTTGTAAGCTTTGAGCCAGCGCTGAAGGAATACAGAATTCCTAAGTTCCGTCGTACAAACCAGAATATGACTATAGACCTTCGTCCTATTTGTAGCAAAGGTCAGCGTGTCAAGAAAGGGGATATTTTGACAGAAGGCTATGCTACAGAGAATGGTGAACTGTCTCTTGGACGTAATCTTCTGGTAGCCTATATGCCATGGAAAGGGTATAACTATGAGGACGCTGTGGTTATTTCAGAGCGTATGGTGCGCGAAGATGTTCTTACTTCTGTCCATGTAGACGAATATTCTCTTGATGTACGTGAAACCAAACGCGGTATGGAAGTCTTTACTAATGATATTCCTAATGTCAGTGAAGAGGCAACCAAGGATCTGGATGAAAATGGTGTAATTCGTATTGGAGCACGTGTTGAGCCTGGTGATATCATGATTGGCAAAATTTCACCTAAGGGTGAAAGCGATCCGTCACCAGAGGAGAAACTTCTCCGTGCCATCTTCGGCGACAAGGCTGGTGATGTGAAAGACTCTTCGCTGAAGGCTAATCCTTCGCTTAGTGGTGTCGTTATTGATAAGAAAATGTTCTCTCGCGCCGTTAAGAATCGTGAGTCGAAGAAACAAGACAAGGTTACCTTGCAGCATATTGATGAAGAATATGAGGCAAAAGGACAAGAGCTGAAGAGCATGCTTGTTGATAAGCTTATCACGCTTACAAAGGATAAGACATGTTCCGGTGTTAAGGATTATACTGATGCTGAAATTATCACAAAGGGCAGCAAGTTTACTGTTGCCGCTTTGATGAACCTTGAATATGACGGTATTCAGAGCAGCGACTGGACCGATGATGCACACATCAATGGCCTCATCCAGCGCCTGATTATGAATTATATCCGCAAGGACAAGCGTCTTGCAGCAGAACAGAGCCGTCGTAAGTTTGCCATCACTATTGGTGATGACCTGCCTTCCGGCGTTCTAAAAATGGCTAAGGTTTACATCGCTAAGAAGCGTAAGATTCAAGTTGGCGATAAGTTGGCCGGTCGTCATGGTAATAAAGGTATTGTATCTAAGATAGTACGTACCGAAGATATGCCGTTCCTTGCTGACGGTCGTCCGGTTGATCTGGTCCTTAATCCTATGGGTGTGCCTTCACGTATGAACCTGGGACAGATCTTTGAAGCTATTCTTGGAGCTGCCGGAAAGAACCTTGGTGTGAAGTTCGCTACACCTATCTTTGACGGAGCTAAACTTGAAGATCTGAAAGAGTGGACAGATAAAGCCGGTCTTCCCAATCTGTGTTCTACTACCGTTTATGACGGAGAAACCGGTGAGCCTTTCGATCAGAAGGCCACTGTAGGTATTACTTACTTCCTTAAACTTGGACACATGGTTGAGGATAAGATGCATGCTCGTTCTATCGGGCCGTACTCTCTTATCACCCAGCAGCCTCTTGGAGGTAAGGCACAGTTCGGTGGACAACGTTTCGGAGAGATGGAGGTCTGGGCTCTTGAGGGCTTTGGTGCCAGCCATGTACTTCAGGAGATGTTGACCATCAAGAGTGACGATGTCACCGGCCGTTCAAAGGCCTATGAGGCTATTGTCAAGGGCGACCCGATGCCTGCACCTGGTATTCCTGAGTCGCTGAACGTACTTCTTCATGAACTTCGCGGTCTTGGACTGAGTGTGAAGTTAGATTAATAAAAGAAAATTGAGCATTTAGAAATATGGCTTTCAAGAAAGATACAAAGGTAAAAACTAATTTCACGAAGATTACCATTAGTCTTGCCTCACCCGAGGAGATTAAGGAAAATTCGTATGGTGAGGTTACCAAGCCCGAGACCATCAATTATCGTACTTACAAACCCGAGCGCGACGGTCTCTTTTGCGAGCGCATCTTTGGTCCGACAAAGGATTATGAATGTGCCTGCGGAAAGTATAAGCGCATCAGGTATAAGGGTATTGTGTGCGATCGTTGCGGTGTAGAAGTTACTGAGAAAAAAGTTCGTCGTGAACGTAGCGGTCATATTGAGCTCGTCGTACCTGTAGCTCATATCTGGTATTTCCGCTCATTACCCAATAAGATTGGTTATTTGCTGGGCTTACCCACCAAGAGCCTCGATGCAGTTATTTACTACGAGAAATATATTGTCATCAAGCCGGGTATGGTAGCCGGAATGAAAGATGCCGAAGGTGTCAACGAATTGAATGGCTCACATGAGCTTGACCTGCTGACAGAAGAAGAGTATCTCGATATCATTGATAACAAAGTTGATCCCAATAACGATCTCCTTGACGATTCCGATCCTAATAAGTTCATTGCCAAGATGGGTGCTGAGGCTGTTCTTGACCTGCTGCATCGTCTGGCCGAAGCCGACGAAAAGGGGCTTACAGGCCTTGATCGCTTGAGCTATGAGCTTCGCGACCGTGCCAATAATGATACGAGCATGATGCGCAAAACCGAGGCATTGAAGCGTCTGCAGGTAGTAGAGGCTTTCCGTTCATCTATGGATGTGAATAAGCCCGAGTGGATGATCATGAAGATTATTCCCGTCATCCCGCCAGAACTTCGCCCGTTAGTGCCGCTGGATGGTGGCCGTTTTGCTACCTCCGACCTCAACGACCTCTATCGTCGCGTTATTATTCGCAACAACCGTCTGAAACGATTGATTGAGATTAAGGCCCCCGAGGTTATTCTTCGTAATGAGAAACGTATGCTTCAGGAGGCTGTTGATTCTCTCTTCGACAACAGCCGTAAGGCAAGTGCTGTAAAGAGCGAGTCGAACCGTCCGCTTAAGTCGCTTTCCGATTCTCTGAAAGGAAAGCAGGGGCGCTTCCGTCAGAACCTTCTGGGTAAGCGCGTAGACTATTCTGCCCGTTCGGTTATCGTTGTTGGTCCTGAGCTGAAGATGGGCGAATGCGGTCTGCCGAAGCTGATGGCTGCCGAGCTGTACAAGCCGTTTATCATCCGTAAACTTATTGAGCGCGGCATTGTAAAGACGGTGAAGAGTGCCAAGAAGATAGTTGATCGTCGTGAGCCTGTCATTTGGGATATTCTGGAAAATGTCATGAAAGGCCATCCTGTGATGCTGAACCGTGCTCCTACATTGCACCGTTTGTCAGTGATGGCATTCCAGCCTAAGCTTATTGAGGGCAAGGCTCTGCAGCTGCACCCATTGGCTTGTACGCCGTTCAATGCCGACTTCGACGGTGACCAGATGGCTGTTCATCTTCCTTTGAGCAACGAGGCTGTGCTTGAAGCACAGATTCTGATGCTCCAAAGTCACAATATCTTGAATCCGGCCAACGGAGCCCCTGTTACTGTTCCTTCACAGGATATGGTGCTCGGTCTTTATTATATCACGAAGATTCGCCCGGGAGCAAAGGGCGAGGGCTTGAACTTCTACGGTCCTGAAGAAGCTATCGTAGCCTTTAACGAACATCGCTGTGACGAGCACGCGCTTGTAAAGTGTCTTGTTGACGACATCGTTGATGGCAAGCCTGTCAAGCACGTGGTTGAGACAACGCCGGGTCGTATCATCGTAAACCAGATTATTCCAGATGAGTTAGGCTTCTTCAATGGCATCATTTCAAAGAAGTCGCTCCGTAATCTTATCTCGGACGTTATCAAAACAGTGGGTATGGCTCGTGCCTGTACCTTCCTTGATGGTATCAAGAATCTGGGTTACCGCATGTCATATTTGGCAGGTCTTTCATTCAACCTCGACGATATCATTGTCCCTGAAGAGAAGTCCGCTATCGTGAAAAAAGGTCAGGATGAGGTTGACGAAATCACGGCCAACTTCGATATGGGTCTTATCACCGATAAGGAACGTTACAACCAGGTTATCGATGCCTGGACGCATGTTAACGATAACCTGAAGAAGGCTGTTATGAAACACATGACCGAAGCCGACCAGGGTTTCAACGCTGTGTTCATGATGCTCGACTCCGGTGCCCGCGGTAGTGCCGACCAGATTGCCCAGCTCGCAGGTATGCGTGGCCTGATGGCCAAACCGCAAAAGGCCGGAGCAGAGGGTAATTCAAT
Source organism: Prevotella sp. (assembly GCA_013333935.1). Classification (GTDB taxonomy): domain Bacteria; phylum Bacteroidota; class Bacteroidia; order Bacteroidales; family Bacteroidaceae; genus Prevotella. The sequence continues at coordinate 14,978 of JABCNV010000067.1, forward strand.
CATCGAGAACCCCATTCTTAATAACTTGAAGGAGGGAATGTCGGTGCAGGAGTATTTCATTGCATCGCACGGTGCCCGAAAAGGTCTTGCCGATACGGCTATGAAGACGGCCGATGCCGGATACCTTACACGTCGTTTGGTTGACGTTTCACACGATGTCATCATCACTGAAGAAGACTGTGGAACGCTGCGTGGTCTTGAATGCCGTGCGCTGAAAGATGGCGACGAGGTTATCTCTACGCTTGCCGAACGTATCCTCGGCCGCGTTTCGGTACACGACGTTGTCAACCCGCACACCAACGAAGTGGTTTGTCAGGCTGGCGAAGAAATTACCGAAGACAAGGCGAAGGCCATTGAAGACGCCGGCGTTGAAATGGTTGAAATCCGTTCAGTTCTTACCTGTGAGAGCAAGAAGGGCGTCTGCCGTAAGTGCTACGGCCGCAACCTTGCCACCTCGAAGATGGTGCAGCTGGGTGAGGCCGTCGGCGTTATCGCAGCCCAAGCCATTGGTGAACCAGGTACACAGCTTACGCTTCGTACCTTCCACTCGGGTGGTGTGGCAGAGAATGCTACGGCAAATGCTGCTATCAAGTCGAAGTATGATGCAAGGCTTAAGTTCGATGGTTTGCGTACCGTACCGTTTGTTGACAAGAGCGGAGAGACTGATATCAACTGCCAGATGGTAGTAAGTCGTCTTGCAGAAGTTCAGTTTGTCGACCTCAATACCGATATTGTGCTCGCAACGATGAACGTACCTTATGGTAGTTCACTGTTCTTCAAGAACGACGACAAGGTGAAGAAAGGCGACGTTGTCTGCCGTTGGGACCCGTTCAATGCAGTTATCGTCAGCGAGTATGCCGGTAAACTCCGTTTCCACAACGTTGCCGAGGGTGCTACCTATAAGGCTGAGACCGACGAGACTTCGGGTATGACGGAGCGCATTATCATCGAATCGAAAGACCATAACATAGTTCCAACCGTCGACATTGAGGACGAAAACGGCAATGTTCTCGGAACATACAACTTCCCGGTAGGCGGTCATATCGCCAACATTGAGGACGGACAGGCTATCCCTACCGGCGAAACCCTTATCCGTATACCGCGTTCGGTGTTCAGCGCCGGAGGTATTACGGGTGGTCTGCCACGCGTACAGGAACTTTTCGAGGCCCGTAACCCGTCAATGCCGGCTGTCGTTTCTGAAATTGACGGCGAGGTAACCATGGGTAAACTCAAGCGTGGAAACCGTGAGATTGTTATCACGTCGAAGACCGGTGAGCAGCGAAAGTATCTTGTTCCGCTGTCGCGTCAGATTCTGGTTCAGGAGCACGACGCCGTCCGTGCAGGCACGGCACTGTCGGATGGTGAGATTACACCGTCTGATATTCTGGCCATCGAAGGACCTACTGCCGTTCAGGAGTATATCGTCAATGAGGTGCAGAACGTCTACCGTCTGCAGGGTGTGAAGATCAACGACAAGCACTTTGAGATTATCGTACGCCAGATGATGCGTAAGGTTCGCATTGACGATCCGGGCGATACCATGTTTCTTGAGCAGGAGCTTGTTGACAAACTCGACTTCGCTGACGAAAACGACCGCATATGGGGCAAGAAGGTTGTCACCGACGCTGGCGACTCAGAGAGCCTCGTCAAGGGGCAGATTGTTTCAGCCCGCAAGCTGCGTGACGAGAATTCGAGCCTCAAACGCCGCGACCTTCGTCCGGTACAGGTTCGTGACGCCGTGCCTGCAACCTCTACCCAGGTGCTGCAGGGTATCACCCGCGCCGCCCTCGGTACGAAGAGCTTCATGAGTGCAGCCTCTTTCCAGGAGACGACAAAGGTGCTCTGCGAGGCTGCTATCCGTGGCAAGATTGATCGTCTGGAGGGTATGAAAGAGAACGTAATCTGCGGTCATCTCATCCCTGCCGGAACGGGTATGCGCCAGTGGGACAAGCTCATCGTTGGCTCAAAGGAAGAGTATGAGCGCATGGAGGCAAACAAGAAAAACGTTCTTGACTTTGCCGATCAGGTGCCGGCCGAATAGATTTAGCGCGTTGTTATAACAACCATATATACAGAAATGCCGCAGACCCTCAGGAGTTTGCGGCATTTCTGTTTTGTGCATGTCTGCAGGTTCTTATTTATGGTGAGGAAGGTAAAATGCTGAAAAAAGATGACAAAGCCCTTTCTGAGAATCCGGTATTTGCGTACGGCTACCTCTTTCGCTGAAAATACGCAAATTTCGGGTAGTTTTTATAAGTCGCTTGTTATCAGCTGTTTATAATATTGCATCAAACTTTCAGATTGCTTGTATTATTTTATTTTGTTGCCTTTATGATGTAAAGGGCTTCCCTTTACGCCGTAATCGTTTCCCCTTTACGCCGTAGCCGCATGCTCGTTACATCGTAAACATTTTATCCTTACGCCGTAAAGGGCGGATATTCTGAATCTGCAGGGTTAAAATATCTTATAAAAACTGTTTTTTAGCTGTGAGCAAAGAGCTAAGGAGAAGGGTTCCGCCGTTTTGTGTCTTCTATTTAGGCCTCGAATCGAGGCTAAAAAAATGTCAAGTAATTTAACAGTTCAGTATGCCGTCTGCCGGTTTTGTCTGGTTGTCTTCTGCCTCTGTTTTCTGTTGTTTTCAAAAACAAAATGGGAAATTTGGCGATGTGCACACTTTTCCCTATCTTTGCGCTGAACAACAGTTAAACCTTTTAATAAACAGAACTTATAGGATTATGGCAGAGAACAACAACGAACAACAGCAAATCAAAATAGAGTTGAAGCCCGAGGTTGCCCAGGGAGAGTACTCGAACTTAGCGATGATTAACCATGCTTCAAGCGAGTTTGTTATCGACTTCGCCCACATGCTCCCCATTGCTCCACCCCAGATTTTCAGTCGTGTTATCATGGCTCCGGAGCATGCCAAGCGCCTGATGCTGGCCCTTCAGGAGAATATCGGTCGCTATGAACAGGAGTTCGGGCCTATCAAGTTGCCGCAGGCTCCCCAGGAAGACGGCCGTACCATCGCTCCTTTTGGCACCGGCAAGGCTTAGACTTCAGCTCATACCAACATAGCCTTCCCCCGTTCCGGCGCAATCCGGAGCAGGGGAAGTGTGTTTGATAGCGGGCTGAAAATTGCCGTTCTGTGCCGGATGAATTGAAAGAAAATTTAATAATCAAGGATAAATATAAACGATATTGAGGCTGCAAAAGGCAAACTGTCCGACTTCATCACGGCAATGAACGCGTGGAAAAGGGATGTAATAGGGTAGGAGAGGAAGGTATTTAGGTTGTGTATTCAATTGTTGAAGGAATAAAGAAAGGTAATCAAAGGCTCATTGTTGCCGCTTGTGCATAGGCAGATAATGTGGGTGATGAGGCGGAATCGTGCGAGTTGTTGTCACAAAGTATGCCAACGATGGTTAATTAATATTAATTTCTTCCTATCCGTTTTTTTTAGAGCTTGATTGTTTAGGTGGTTCGGTAGAAAGTTCGTAACTTTGCAGCCCGAAACGGGTTGGTGTGTCCATTTTCCTCGTAAGGGATGGTATGCTCTGCCCGAACTGCATTGATTATAAACAAATAATATATAATTTAAAAAGTAAAACTATGCCTACTATTCAACAGTTAGTACGTAAAGGCAGAAGAGTGCTTGTAGACAAGAGCAAGTCTCCGGCTCTGGACGGATGTCCGCAGCGTCGTGGAGTGTGTGTTCGTGTTTACACAACCACTCCTAAAAAGCCTAATTCAGCAATGCGTAAGGTTGCTCGTGTTCGTTTGACAAACCAGAAAGAGGTGAACTCTTACATCCCCGGAGAGGGACACAACCTGCAGGAGCACTCTATCGTTCTCGTGCGTGGCGGCCGTGTAAAGGACCTTCCGGGTGTGCGCTATCACATTGTTCGTGGCACCCTTGATACCGCCGGTGTTGCCAATCGCACGCAGCGTCGTTCAAAATACGGTGCGAAGCGTCCGAAGGCAAAGAAGTAAAAAAGTCAATGCTGTGAGCCGAGGGCCGCGAGTTGTCACTCAAAGCCAGGGGCTCAGGCCTAATCTTGGGAAATCCATTATTAAACGTTTTGCTGGAGAAGTTAGAACAGGTTGAGTAAATACTCAGGAGTGAGTGTTGAAGAACAAATTTATGACAGCCCCACGCAGAATACAAATTATTATAAAATGAGAAAAGCAAAACCAAAGAAGAGAGTGATTCTTCCGGATCCAATCTTCAACGACCAGAAGGTCTCAAAGTTCGTTAATCACCTGATGTACGACGGTAAGAAGAATATTTCTTACACTATTTTCTACAACGCTCTTGACATTGTTAAGGAGAAGGCTGCAAAGGAAGAAAAGTCTCCGCTGGAGATCTGGAAGCAGGCCCTTGACAATATCACTCCCCAGGTAGAGGTGAAGAGCCGCCGTATCGGTGGTGCAACGTTTCAGGTTCCTACTGAAATCCGCCCCGATCGCAAGGAGAGTGTGGCAATGAAGAACCTGATTGCTTTCGCCCGCAAGCGTGGCGGCAAGAGCATGGCAGACAAGCTTGCTGCTGAAATCATGGATGCTTTTAACAACCAGGGCGGTGCATTCAAGCGCAAGGAAGACATGCACCGTATGGCAGAAGCTAACCGTGCATTTGCTCATTTCAGATTCTAATTCATCAAAACACTTCTAAAAAGGATAATAAATAAAAATGGCAAATCGCGATTTACATTTAACCCGCAACATCGGTATCATGGCTCATATTGATGCTGGCAAGACAACCACATCGGAGCGCATTCTGTTTTATACCGGTAAAACTCATAAAATCGGTGAGGTGCACGATGGAGCGGCTACAATGGACTGGATGGTTCAGGAGCAGGAACGTGGTATCACCATCACCTCTGCAGCAACAACCTGTAACTGGACATGGAACAACAATACATATAAAATCAACCTGATTGATACCCCGGGACACGTCGATTTCACCGCCGAGGTGGAGCGATCGCTGCGTGTTCTTGACGGTGCTATTGCTACTTACTCGGCTGCTGACGGCGTTCAGCCACAGTCAGAGACGGTTTGGCGTCAGGCAGACAAGTATAACGTGCCCCGTATCGGTTACGTAAACAAGATGGACCGTTCGGGTGCCGACTTCTTTGAGACGGTGCGTCAAATGCATGAAATTCTTGGCGCTAACCCTGTTGTTATTCAGATTCCTATCGGGGCTGAAGAGAACTTCAAGGGTGTTGTAGACCTCATTAAGATGAAGGCCATTGTCTGGCACGATGAGACAATGGGCGCAGAATATGATGTTGAGGAGATTCCTGCAGAACTCGCTGACGAGGCTGAGGAATGGCGCGATAAGCTGCTTGAGGGTGCAGCCAACTACGATGATGCGTTAATGGAGAAGTATCTGGAAGATCCTTCTACTATTACGGAGGAGGAAATCATTGCAGCCGTACGTAAGGGTACTATTGCTATGGAGTGCTGCCCGATGCTGCTTGGCTCTTCTTATAAGAACAAGGGCGTTCAGCCGTTGCTCGATTATACTTGTGCTTTCCTTCCTTCACCTGTTGACACGCCTAACGTTGTAGGTACTAATCCCGAAACAGGCGAGGAAGTTGATCGTAAGCCTGATGAGAATGAACCTACATCAGCACTTGCTTTCAAGATTGCTACAGACCCGTTCATGGGCCGTTTGGTTTACTTCCGCGTGTACTCCGGCAAGGTTCAGGCAGGTTCTTATGTCTATAATCCCCGTTCTGGCAAGAAAGAGCGTATCAGCCGTCTGTTCCAGATGAATTCGCATCAGGAAATTCCTATGGAGAGCATTGATGCCGGTGATATCGGCGCAGGCGTAGGCTTTAAGGATATCCGTACAGGTGATACACTTTGTGACGAGAATAAGCCTATCGTACTTGAGTCAATGACATTCCCTGATACCGTTATTTCTATTGCTGTAGAGCCCAAGAGCCAGGCCGATGTTGCCAAGCTTGACAATGGTCTTGCCAAACTTGCGGAGGAGGATCCGACCTTTACTGTACGTACCGATGAACAGAGTGGTCAGACTATTATCTCTGGTATGGGCGAGCTTCACCTTGATATTATTATTGACCGTCTGAAGCGTGAGTTTAAGGTAGAGTGCAACCAGGGTAAGCCTCAGGTTAACTATAAGGAAGCAATCACCAAGACGGTTGAGAACTGGCGTGAAGTTTATAAGAAGCAATCGGGTGGTCGTGGTAAGTTCGGTGACATTATAGTTACTGTAGGTCCTAAGGATCCTGATTATACAGAAGACGATTTGCAGTTTATAAACGAAGTTAAGGGTGGTAACATTCCTAAGGAATTTATCCCTTCTGTGCAGAAAGGTTTCAAGGACGCCATGAAGAATGGTGTGCTCGGCGGCTTCCCCATGACTGACCTTAAGGTCGTCCTTACTGATGGTAGCTTCCATCCAGTAGACTCCGATCAGTTATCTTTCGAACTCGCAGCTCGTGCAGCTTTCAAGAATGTCTGCCAGAAGGCAGGTCCTGTTCTGATGGAACCTATTATGAGAGTAGAGGTTGTTACTCCTGAAGAAAATATGGGTGACGTCATCGGCGACTTGAATAAGCGTCGTGGTATGGTTCAGGGTATGGAAGAAGCCCGTAGCGGTGCGCGTATCGTTAAGGCTATGGTTCCACTTGCAGAAATGTTTGGCTATGTAACAGCTCTGCGTACCATTACCTCGGGCCGTGCTACAAGTTCTATGGAGTATGATCATCATGCTCCGCTGTCACAGAGTCTTGCAGATGCTGTGCTGGAAGAACTGAAGAAGTAAACTGTAGCATTAAGAATAACAGATAACACTGGATGAGGCCCTGCTTAGCGTATGACTCTTAAGCAGGTGCCTGTATCCAGGCATTATACAAATAAATAAAACAAAACAAAAATTATGAGTCAGAAGATTCGTATTAAGCTGAAAAGCTATGACCACCAGCTGGTCGACAAGTCGGCAGAGCAGATTGTAAAAGCTGTGAAAGCAACTGATGCTATTGTTAGTGGCCCTATTCCATTGCCAACACACAAGCGCATCTACACTGTAAACCGCTCAACATTCGTTAATAAGAAAGCACGTGAGCAGTTCCAGCTTTCCAACTACAAGCGTCTGATTGACATTTACAGCGCAACGCCAAAGACAGTTGATGCTTTGATGAAGCTTGAACTTCCTTCAGGTGTAGAAGTTGAAATCAAAGTCTGATTCTGCTAAGGTAATCAGTAATTAGAAAAGAATCAAATTTATTTTATATCAAATATTTATTGAAATGCCAGGATTAATTGGAAGAAAAATCGGAATGACATCCGTTTTCAGTGCCGACGGTAAGAACGTACCGTGCACTGTTATCGAAGCTGGTCCTTGTGTTGTAACGCAGGTTAAGACCGTTGAGAAGGACGGTTACAAAGCTGTTCAGCTGGGTTTCGGTGAGGCAAAGGAGAAAAGAACCAATAAGCCTATGACCGGAATCTTCAAAAAGGCTGGTACAACACCAAAGAAGCACTTGGCCGAGTTCAAGTTTGACGAGGAATATAACCTCGGCGATACCATTACAGTTGAGCTGTTTAATGACGCTGAGTTCGTTGACGTGGTCGGCACTTCTAAGGGTAAGGGCTTCCAGGGAGTTGTGAAACGTCATGGTTTTGGCGGTGTAGGCCAGGCTACTCACGGTCAGGATGACCGTCTGCGTAAACCTGGTTCTATTGGTGCCTGCTCATATCCTGCAAAGGTTTTTAAGGGCATGCGCATGGCTGGCCAGATGGGAGGTGACAGAGTTACCACTCAAAACCTCAGGGTGTTAAAAGTAATTCCGGAACAGAACCTCCTTATTGTAAAAGGTTCTTTTGCTGGATGCAATGGTTCAACAGTATTAATTGAGAAGTAATGGAAGTTAGCGTTTTGAATATCAACGGTCAGGAGACCGGAAGAAAGGTAACTCTGAATGATGCTATCTTTGGAATTGAACCTAACGATCACGTTCTTTATCTTGATGTGAAACAGTATCTTGCTAATCAGCGTCAAGGTACCGCAAAATCAAAGGAAAGAAGTGAGCATACCGGTTCTACTCGTAAGCTTGGTCGTCAGAAGGGCGGCGGCGGTGCTCGCCGTGGTGATATCAACTCACCTGTCCTCGTTGGTGGTGGTCGCGTTTTTGGTCCTAAGCCACGTGACTATCGTTTTAAATTAAATAAAAAAGTAAAGATTCTTGCTCGTAAATCTGCACTTTCATACAAGGTAAAGGACAATAGTCTTATTGTTGTTGAGGACTTCAGTCTTGATGCCCCAAAGACAAAAGATTTTATAAATATTGCAAAAAATCTTAAAGTTGAAGATAAGAAAACTTTGGTTGTTTTGCCAAATATTAATAAAAACGTATATTTGTCCGCTCGTAATGTACAGAAAGCAGAAGTAATGACCGCAAATGCAATTAATGCGTATAAAATTTTGAATGCAGATGTATTGGTTATTACGGAAAGTTCTCTGCAGACCATTGACAGTATCTTAAATAAGTAATTAAGGAGATTTAGAATTATGGCATTTATCATTAAACCTCTGGTCACTGAGAAGCAGACCAAGATTACAGACAAGCAGCCCAACCGTTATGGTTTCGTTGTCCGCCCAGAGGCTAATAAACTCCAAATTAAGAGTGAGGTCGAGAGTCTGTATCATGTTACAGTAACAGATGTGAATACGCTTCGTTACGCTGGTAAGCGCTCAAGTCGTTATACTAAGGCGGGCCTTGTTAGAGGTCAGAAGAATGCGTTCAAGAAAGCTATCGTTACCTTAAAAGAGGGCGAAACAATCGATTTTTACAGCAATATCTAAAATAAGAAATGGCAGTACGTAAATTTAGTCCGGTAACTCCGGGACAAAGACACAAAGTTATTGGCACGTTCGAGGAGATTACTGCATCCGTGCCAGAGAAGTCTCTCGTTTACGGTAAGCGTTCTACCGGTGGTCGAAACAACACCGGTAAGATGACTATGCGCTATCTTGGCGGTGGTCACAAGAGGAAGTTTCGTTTAATCGACTTCAAGCGAGAGAAAGATGGTGTTCCTGCTGTAGTAAAGACAATTGAGTATGATCCTAATCGCTCTGCTCGTATTGCTCTTCTTTACTACGTAGATGGTGAGAAACGTTACATAATTGCTCCTAATGGACTGAAAGTGGGCGCAACATTGATGTCTGGCGCTGAGGCAGCACCAGAGATTGGTAATGCACTTCCGCTGGCCAACATTCCTGTTGGTACCGTAATTCATAACATTGAATTGCGACCGGGCCAGGGTGCTCTGCTTGTTCGTTCGGCTGGTAACTTTGCTCAATTAACTTCTCGTGAAGGTAATTATTGTGTAATCAAGCTCCCTTCGGGAGAGACTCGTCAGATTCTCTCTACTTGTAAAGCTACTGTTGGTAGTGTAGGTAACTCAGACCATGCATTGGAACAGTCTGGTAAGGCTGGTCGCTCTCGTTGGCTGGGTCGTCGTCCTCACAACCGTGGTGTTGTTATGAACCCTGTTGATCACCCAATGGGTGGTGGTGAAGGTCGTCAGTCTGGTGGTCACCCACGTTCTCGTAAGGGCTTGTACGCTAAGGGTCTCAAGACTCGTGCACCTAAGAAGCTTTCAAACAAGTATATCATTGAAAGAGCTAACAAGAAGTAATCAAGTTAATTAGAGCAAACTATGAGTCGTTCACTTAAAAAGGGTCCATATATCAACGTAAAGCTTGAAAATAAAATTCTCGCTATGAACGAGAGTGGCAAGAAAAGCGTTGTTAAAACATGGGCGAGAGCATCAATGATTTCCCCTGACTTTGTGGGTCACACTGTTGCAGTTCATAACGGTAATAAATTTATTCCTGTTTACATTACTGAAAATATGGTAGGGCATCGCCTTGGCGAGTTCGCTCTGACACGTCGTTTCGGCGGTCACTCTGGTAATAATAAGAAGTAAGCGGAATAACCATTCAATTAAGTAAAATAATAAAATGGGAGCAAGAAAACATATTGCGGCTGAAAAGTTAAAGGAAGCCCGTAAAAATCTGTACTTCGCTAAGCTCAATGGCGTTCCTTCCTCTCCACGTAAAATGCGCTATGTAGTCGACATGATTCGTGGTATGGAGGTTAACCGTGCTCTCGGAGTACTTAAGTTCTCGAAAAAGCAGGCTGCTGCTGATGTCGAGAAACTGCTGCGCTCAGCAATTGCAAACTGGGAAACCAAAAATGAGCGTAAGGCAGAAGATGGAGAGCTGTTTGTTAGCAGAGTCTTCGTTGATGAAGGCGTAACAATGAAACGTATGAGACCGGCACCACAGGGCCGTGGCTACAGAATTCGTAAGCGTTCTAATCATGTCACTCTGTTTGTTGATGCCAAAACTAACGACGAAAAATAATAAATAGAATGGGACAGAAAGTTAATCCAATAAGCAACCGTCTTGGTATTATCCGTGGTTGGGATTCTAATTGGTTCGGCGGCAAGAACTTTGGTGATAATCTCGTTGAGGATCAGCAAATACGCAAATATCTGGAAAAGCGTCTGGAGAAAGCCCAGGTTTCTCGTATCATTATCGAACGCACTTTAAAACTTGTTACCATCACTATTTGCACAGCCCGCCCGGGTGTCGTCATAGGTAAAGGTGGTCAGGATGTAGACAAACTGAAAGAAGAGCTGAAAAAGCTCTATAAGAAGGATATTCAAATCAATATTTTTGAAGTTAAGCGTCCGGAGCTTGATGCATGTATTGTCGGTAAAAACATTGCAAGCCAGATAGAGCATCTAATGGCTTATCGCCGTGCTATCAAAATGGCAGTGCAGAATACAATGCGTGCTGGTGCTGAAGGTATTAAGGTTCAGATTACTGGACGTTTGAATGGTGCCGAAATGGCTCGTAAAGAGATGTATAAAGAAGGCCGTACTCCTTTGCATACTTTCCGTGCCGATATCGACTACTGTCAATGTGAGGCTCTCACTAAGGTAGGTCTGCTGGGTATAAAGGTTTGGATTTGCCGTGGGGAAGTTTATGGCAAACGTGACCTGACTCCGAACTTCTCTCAGGAGAAGCAGAACGGTTCTCGCGGTAATGTCCGTCAGAATCGTGGAGGTCGCAGAAGAAACAATAATCGTTAAAAGAAGCATCTATAATGTTACAGCCAAAAAGAGTAAAATATAGAAGACCTCAAGACGGACGTGGCAATAAAGGCAACGCTCATAGAGGTACACAGTTGGCTTTCGGCTCATTTGGTATCAAGACTCTTGAGTCCAAATGGCTTGATAGCCGTCAGATAGAAGCAGCTCGTGTAGCTGTTAATCGTTATATGAACCGTGAGGGCCAGGTTTGGATCCGTATTTTCCCGGATAAGCCTATTACACGTAAACCTGCTGATGTCCGAATGGGTAAAGGTAAAGGTGATCCTGCAGGATGGGTTGCGCCAGTTACTCCGGGTCGTATTCTCTTCGAAGTCGAAGGGGTGAGTTTTGATGTTGCAAAGGAGGCTCTTCGTCTCGCAGCTCAGAAGCTACCTGTTAAGACTAAGTTCGTTGTTAGACGTGATTACGATAAAAACGCTTAATTATGAAGATTAAAGAAATAAATGAACTCGCCGACAAAGACTTGCGCGAGAAGTTGGAACAGTCTGTGATGGCTTTGAATCAGACAAAGCTTAATCACCAGATCTCTCCGCTTGAGAATCCATCACAGATTAAGGCTGCACGTCGTGATATTGCACGTATGAAGACAGTGCTCCGCCAGAGAGAACTTAATAAATAATAGTGGTCCAGATGGAAACAAGAAATTTAAGAAAAGTTAGACAGGGTGTTGTTGTCAGCGACAAGATGGATAAAACCATTGTTATTGCAGCTAAGTTCAAGGAGAAGCACCCCATTTATGGTAAATTTGTCCAGAAGACAAAGAAATACCATGCCCATGATGAAAAGAACGAAGCTCATGTGGGTGATACAGTGCAGGTAATGGAAACTCGTCCTCTGTCTAGGACAAAGCGATGGAGATTAGTACAAATCGTAGAAAAAGCTAAGTAATTATGATACAGGCATTATCTAAACTTACAGTATGTGATAACAGCGGCGCGCGCCAAGCAATGTGCATTCGTGTACTTGGTGGTACAGGTCGTCGTTATGCAAGTGTTGGTGATGTGATCGTTGTCGCAGTACAGAATGTCATCCCATCAAGTGATTTGAAGAAAGGTGCAGTATCAAAAGCATTAGTTGTTCGCACTAAGAAAGAAATTCGTCGTGCTGATGGCTCTTACATCCGTTTTGACGATAACGCATGTGTTCTGCTTAACAATGCAGGGGAACTTCGTGGGAGCCGTATCTTTGGTCCTGTCGCTCGTGAGTTGCGTGCAGTAAACATGAAAGTGGTTTCTTTAGCACCAGAGGTTCTTTAATCTTTTAAAATAGAAATAGTAATGAGCAAGTTACATATTAAAAAAGGCGATACCGTTATTGTTCTGGCAGGATCTGCCAAGGGCAAGTCTGGTAAAGTGCTCAAGGTGTTGGTTAGTGAGAGCCGTGCCATTGTAGAGGGACTTAACATGGTTTCTAAGAGCACAAAACCTTCAGCTAAGAATCCTCAGGGAGGCATCATTAAGCAGGAGGCTCCTATTCATATCTCAAATTTGAGTCTTATTGATCCAAAGAGCGGGAAGCCTACTCGTATTGCTATCAAGCGTGAAGGCAAGACAGTTACTCGTATTGCTAAAAAATCAGGGGAGGAGATTAAGTAAATGGACACAGCACAATTAAAGAAACGGTACAGAGAAGAAATTGCTCCCGCACTGCAGAAACAGTTCAACTATTCTTCGACAATGCAGATTCCTGTCTTGAAGAAGATAGTTATCAATCAGGGACTTGGAGATGCTACTCAAGATAAGAAAATAGTCGATGTTGCAGTAAATGAGCTTACGGCTATTACAGGTCAGAAGGCTGTTGCTACTTATTCAAAGAAAGATATTGCAAACTTCAAGCTTCGTAAGAAGATGCCTATCGGGGTGATGGTGACTCTTCGACGTGAACGTATGTATGAATTTTTGGAGAAACTTGTTCGTATTGCACTTCCTCGTATCCGCGACTTTAAAGGTATTGGCTCTAAATTTGATGGGCGTGGTAACTATACTTTAGGAATTACAGAACAAATTATATTCCCAGAAATCAATATTGATCAGGTAGATCGCATGCAAGGTATGAATATTACCTTTGTAACATCTGCTTCTACTGATGAAGAGGGGTATGCACTTCTGAAGGCCTTTGGACTTCCTTTTAAGAACGCTAAAAACGATTAATAAGATATGGCAAAAGAATCAATGAAAGCACGTGAAATAAAGCGCGCTAAGCTTGTAGCACGTTATGCAGAAAAACGTGCAGCTCTGAAAAAGACTATTGCTACAACAAAAGATCCAGCGGAGGCTTATGAGGCAGCTCGTAAATTGCAGGCTATTCCTAAGAATGCCGATCCAATCCGTCTGCACAATCGTTGTAAAGTAACCGGTCGTCCAAGAGGTTATATCCGCCAGTTTGGTCTCTCTCGTATCCAGTTCCGTGAAATGGCTTCTCAAGGTCTTATTCCGGGCGTAAAGAAGGCTAGTTGGTAAATATCTATGTTAAGGGAATGCTATTTGGGGAAGTGAGACTACCAAAGAGCATTGATTTGACAGTTACTGTGATACTTTTATTTAATATTGTCGGGAACGGCCCGATTAATTAAACATTTATATATTATGACAGATCCAATAGCAGATTATCTGACAAGACTCAGAAACGCAATTATGGCTCATCACCGTGTTGTGGAAGTTCCTGCGTCTAACATGAAGAAGTCTATTACAAAGATTCTCTTCGAGAAGGGTTACATCCTGAATTACAAGTTTGTTGAGGATGGTCCTCAGGGTACTATTAAGGTTGCTTTGAAGTATGATCCTCAAACCAAGCAAAACGCTATTAAGTGTTTGAAGCGTATATCTACCCCTGGCCTTCGTCAATATACGGGTTACAAAGATATGCCGAGAGTTATTAACGGACTGGGTATTGCAATTTTATCTACGTCTAAGGGTGTAATGACAAACAAGGAAGCTGCTGACTTGAAGGTTGGTGGTGAGGTTCTTTGTTACATTTATTAATTGGAGGATTTTATATGTCAAGAATAGGAAAATTACCAATTAGTATTCCATCAGGAGTTACTGTAAATTTTGATGAGAAAAAGAATGTCGTTACCGTAAAGGGAACCAAAGGTGAACTTTGCCAAAGGATAGACCCCTCTATCAAACTTGTGAACAAGGATGGTCAGATAACTTTTGAAGTTGATGAAAATAGTCCTGTAAACTACAAGCAGAAGCAAGCTTTCCATGGCCTCTATCGTTCGCTTGTTAACAATATGGTTGTTGGTGTGAGCGAGGGTTATAAGAAAGAGCTTGAGTTGGTTGGAGTTGGTTATCGTGTTTCTAATCAAGGTAATTTGATAGAGCTCTCTTTAGGTTACACTCATCCTATCTTCCTGCAACTTCCGAATGAGGTAAAGGTTGAGACAAAGTCTGAAAGGAACCAGAATCCTTTGATTATTCTTGAGAGTGCTGATAAGCAATTGCTTGGTCTCATTTGTGCAAAAATTCGTTCTTTCCGTATGCCTGAGCCTTATAAAGGTAAGGGTGTCTTGTTCAAGGGTGAGGTCATTCGCAGAAAGTCTGGTAAGACCGCTGCAGCTAAGTAATTTTAATTTGAATTTACGATTATGACAACAAAGAAAGTTGAAAGACGAATCAAGATAAAGTTCCGTGTTCGTAAGAGCGTAAACGGGACTGCTGAGCGTCCACGTCTTAGTGTTTTCCGCTCAAACAAGCAGATTTATGCTCAGATAATTAATGATATTGAAGGTAAGACACTTGCCTCAGCTTCTTCTCTTGGCTTAGAAAAGCTGCCAAAGATTCAGCAGGCAGAGAGAGTAGGTGAACTTGTTGCTGAGAGGGCAAAAGTTGCAGGTATTAAAGCGGTAGTTTTTGATCGTAACGGCTATCTCTATCATGGCCGTGTTCAAGCTTTGGCTGACGCAGCTCGTAAGGGAGGACTTAAATTTTAATCGATTATGGCAATGAACAGAGTAAAAGTAAATAGTGACGCTGAATTAAAGGATCGCTTGGTAGCTATCAACCGTGTAACGAAAGTTACGAAGGGTGGTCGCACCTTTACATTCGCTGCCATCGTCGTTGTTGGTGATGGTAAGGGCATAATAGGCTATGGCTTAGGTAAAGCCGGTGAGGTTACTACCGCCATATCTAAGGGTACAGAGTCTGCAAAGAAAAATCTTGTAAAAGTTTCTGTACTTAATGGTACTATCCCTCATGAGATAGAAGTTAAATTTGGTGGTGCCCGTGTGCTTTTGAAACCTGCTGCAGCCGGTACTGGTATGAAGGCTGGTGGTGCAATGCGTGCTGTGCTTGAGAGTGCTGGTGTTTCTGATGTTATCGCAAAGTCAAAAGGCTCGTCAAATGCTCATAACTTGGTAAAGGCGACTGTTTTGGCGCTTTCTCAGATTCGTGATTCTTATCAGATAGCTGGTGAGCGTGGCATCTCTATGGACAAAGTTTTTAACGGTTAATTGGATAAAGTACAATGGCAACAATTAAAGTAAAGCAGATTAAGAGTCGCATAGGTGCTCCTGTAGATCAAAAGCGGACACTTCAGGCATTGGGTCTTCGCAAAATTTCTCAGGTTGTTGAGATTGAAGATACTCCAAGCAACCTTGGAAGAGTACGAAAGGTTCACCACTTGGTTGAAGTAGTTAAATAATAATTTTTAAATTCAGAGTAATCATGAAATTAAATAATTTGAAGCCAGTTGAGGGTTCTACTCATTCGCGTCGTCGCATTGGTCGTGGCCCGGGCTCTGGTTTGGGTGGCACGTCTACTCGTGGTCACAAAGGAGCTAAAGCTCGTTCTGGTTATAAGAGAAAGATTGGTTTCGAAGGTGGTCAGATGCCTCTGCAGCGTCGTGTCCCGAAAGCTGGATTCAAGAATATTAACCATAGAGAATTCTTTGCAGTTAATCTGTCAACTCTTCAGAAACTTGCTGATGAGGCAGGCCTTACCAAAATTGGTGTTGGCGAAATGGTAGCAGCAGGTGTGACTAATGGCAAACTGCCCATTAAGATTTTGGGAATGGGCGAGTTAAAAGCTAAGGTAGATGTTGAGGCTAACGCATTCTCTAAAACTGCTGAAGAGGCGATTAAGGCTGTCGGTGGTAATGCAACTAAAATCTAACAATGAAAAAGCTAATTGAGACACTAAAGAACTGTTGGAGAGTGGTGGATTTGCGTCAGCGTCTTCTTATCACTTTCCTGTTTACGGCTATTTACCGTTTTGGATCGTTCGTAGTATTACCTGGTATTGACCCAGCTAAACTTGATCAACTCCAGTCGCAAACCAAGGGTGGCCTTATGTCACTTCTGGACATGTTCTCTGGTGGAGCATTTTCCAATGCGTCAATCTTTGCACTTGGAATTATGCCTTATATCTCTGCTTCCATTGTTATGCAGCTTCTTGCTATTGCTGTACCTTATTTCCAGAAGATGCAGCGTGAGGGTGAGAGTGGTCGTAAAAGAATACAATGGTATACTCGTGTGCTTACAGTGGCTATTCTAGTTTTTCAGGCACCGAGTTATCTTATTAATCTGAAGATGCAAGCTGGCCAGGCTTTAGCCAGTGGTATTTCTTGGAGCGTATTCATGATTCCGGCTACTATCATTTTGGCTGCAGGAAGTATGTTCATCCTTTGGTTAGGTGAACGTATTACCGATAAAGGAGTTGGAAACGGAATCTCACTTATCATCATGATTGGTATTATTGCTCGTTTGCCACAGGCTTTTGTACAGGAGGTTAGTTCCCGTTTCTCGGCAATCTCTGGTGGTGGACTTGTAATGTTTATAGTTGAGATTCTCATTCTTTATGCTGTTATCTGTGCATCAATTTTGTTGGTACAGGGAACACGTAAAGTGCCTGTTCAATATGCTAAGCGTCTTGTGGGAAACAAACAGTATGGTGGTGCACGTCAGTATATTCCTCTGAAATTATTCGCTGCTAATGTAATGCCTATCATCTTTGCCCAAGCCCTGATGTTCATTCCGTTGGCTATAGTTCAGTATCAGAGTGATAATACCAGCATGATAGTTCGTAATCTTCTTGATAACCGTAGTCTCCTTTACAATGTGATTTACGTATTCTTGATCGTTGCGTTTACTTACTTCTATACGGCTATTACACTTAACGCACAGCAGATGGCTGAAGATATGAAGCGTAATAATGGTTTTATTCCAGGTATTAAGCCCGGACATGATACAGCGGAATATATTGACGAGATAATGACTCGTATTACTTTCCCCGGATCTCTGTTTATTGCTTTTATTGCGGTGATGCCAGCCTTGGCGGGGCTGTTGAATGTTCAGCAGGCTTTCTCTCAGTTCTTTGGTGGTACTTCTTTACTTATCACCGTTGGTGTGGTTATTGATACTATCCAGCAGATTGAGAGTTATCTGTTGATGCGTCATTACGATGGTCTTTTGGACTCTGGTCATACGCGTAAAGCAGGGGCTGTAAGTGCATATTAGTATTTGGTCTTTCGAAGTTAATCAATATTTCTTAGGGCAGAAGATGAAATCAACCTGATGAACAGAGCGAGTTGACTTTGTTAACTCGGTTCGCTAAATCAAGTAAATATTTTATGGTTTTATTAATGTTTAAGGAATAAGAAGATTTAAAGATTATGTCAAAACAGTCTGCTATAGAACAGGACGGAACAGTCATAGAAAGTCTGTCTAATGCTATGTTTCGCGTAGAATTAGAGAATGGGGTACAGATTATTGCGAATATCTCTGGAAAGATGCGTTTGCATTACATAAAGATCCTTCCAGGTGATAAGGTTAAAGTGGCAATGAGTCCTTATGACCTGACAAAGGGAAGGATAGAATACAGATACAAGTAATTTTATTATATATCTTAAAGATATGAAGACAAGAGCATCATTAAAGAAGCGCACAGCCGACTGCAAGATAGTCCGTCGTAAAGGTCGTTTGTTCGTTATCAACAAGAAGAACCCCAAGTACAAGATGCGTCAGGGGTAATGTTAAAGACGTGTAAAGTATATATAATCGCACAGGTTATTTGTATCTTTGCATGCTTTTTAGCAAAATCAACAAGTATTTTTTAATCATTTTTATTCAATCAACTAAATGGCAATAAGAATTGTTGGAGTAGATTTGCCCCAGAATAAGCGTGGCGAAATCGCATTGACCTATATCTATGGTATTGGTCGAAGTAGTTCAGCAAA
>JABCNV010000012.1 GCA_013333935.1 Prevotella sp.
AACGCTTTACTGACAGAACTATAGTCTCTTTCTCTTCCGCGCTATAACGTATATACGATTCATGCATAGGGCTTATTCGATGAGTTTCAAGCTTTTTTTACAACGTCATATCTCACTACCAAATCGGCAAGGGCTTCTTTTAAGCTAATATTTTCCTGACGAAGTTCCTTCACCTCATCACTTGTTGCTTCACGAATAGTATCCCCATCAAGACGAGCTTTGCCTGCCTCAATAAACTCCTTGTTCCATTTGTAATAAGTACTATCAGATATGCCATACTTACGGCAGAGCTCTGCGATGCTCTGCTCGCCACGGATTCCTTCCATCACAATCAAAACCTTTTGTTCTGAAGTGAAAATTCGTTTCGTGTTACGACGAATATCTTTTAATAAGGATTCTGATGTTCTCTGCTGGGAACCTACTGAAAAATTCTTTTTTGTTGTCATTGTGCAAATATACTTTTTTATTTATAATTCATACTAAAACCCCGAACTTAATTGAGGCCCCAGTTGTGCACTTTTGTTTGACAACGTACAAACACTTTAATATTGAATACTCCTTTGGGATTCAGAACATATTTCAGCGTCTTTCATTCCAGCTTATAACCGGATGGAGCAGATTTTCAATGGAGGGAAGTAACTACCAGCATCATGTCTCTAAAATGTATGCCACTGTTTCGTTGAATGGATATTGGAAACACTGGTCGGCCTTTGCCAACATTGATATTGCGCCTCAATACAGTATTTGGGGAACAAATCTGTATCGTGGAACGAAATATAACTATATGGGTGTAAAGTATAATTTAAAGAACTGAAACTTCGGTCTACGGCTTGATAATCCGCTGACCAGGCGTGGTTTCGTTCAGTGTATGGAAAATATTTCAAGCGTAGCCCCCTCTCGCACCGAATACTATATTAAAGACATGGCCAACATGGTAGAACTGTCCATACAATATCGGCTTCAGTTTGGCAAAGCATATAAAAAGGCAAATAGAACTTTGAGAAACAGGAACTTTGATGCAGGGGTTAACAATGAATATTAAACAAAGAAGCATATATAATGTAAAAAGAAATAGGAGCCAAAAGGGGTAGGGAAAGCAGAGAGGCTTCCCCAGACAAACTGCGGAGACCTTTTCCGCTGATCACAAAGACCTTTATCAAAAATAATGGCATTCAGGCGATGAAAACAAGCACGAACCAAGCTGTTCCTTTTGTTATTTTGCCGATAATTTTTATCTTTGCAACGGAAAGCCGGTAAAGCAAGTATTGAATGCCCATACAAGCAACTTACTTTGTTTCGGTTGTCTTTAAAACTACCCCTATAACCCATCTAATATAACTTATCCTATCTATGATTAAAACAATTGCAATTACAGCGATGCTTGCATGCAGCATCGAACTGCAGGCACAACAGCAAAAGCCGGTTTATTTGAACCCGAAAGCGCCCATTGAAGAACGGGTAAAGGATGCGTTGAGCAGAATGACGCTACGCGAGAAAATAGCCGTTATCCACGCACAAGGCAAGTTTTCGTCACCTGGCGTTCCCCGTCTGGGCATCTGTCAGCTGAACATGGACGACGGTCCGCACGGTGTACGCGCCGAAAACGATTGGAACAAATGGGGCGAGGCAGGCTGGACCAACGACTCTATCGTGGCATTCCCTTCGCTGACCTGCCTGACAGCAACATGGAATACCGACTTGAGCGCACTCTATGGAAACGCCGTTAGCGAAGAGTTTGCTTTTCGCAACAAGCATATTTTGCTGGGACCTGGAACCACGATTGCCCGCACACCGCTGAACGGACGCAGCTTTGAATACATGGGTGAAGACCCTTATCTGGCAGGAGAAATGGTGGTTCCTTACATCCGCAGCGCCCAACAAAACGGCGTGGCTTGCTGTTTAAAGCACTTCTTCTTGAACAATCAGGAGACCGACCGTTTTAAAGTGAACGTCAACGTAAGCGAACGTGCGATAAACGAAATCTATCTTCCTGCTTTTAAAAAGGCTGTTCAGCGAGGCGGAGTATGGACTATCATGGCATCGTATAACAAATGGCTTGGTGTACACTGCTGTCAGAACGACTCGCTGCTGAACGGCATTTTGAAACGGCAGTGGAGATTTGACGGAGCCGTTATCAGCGACTGGGGCGGTGTTACTGACACATGGCAGGCAGCAACGGGCGGACTCGACATCGAGATGGGTTCGTTTACCGACGGTAAACTGAAAGAGTCGGAGTTTACATACAACGACTATTATCTGGCGCGCCCGTTCGAACAGTTGCTCAAAGCTGGGAAAATTCCCATGCGTGTGCTTGACGATAAGGTATCGCGCGTGCTGCGAACGATATTCCGTACCGCTATGAATCCCGACCGCATCATTGGTAACCAGTGTTCAGAAGCCCACTACGACGCCTGCCGACAAATAGCCGAAGAGGGCATCGTATTGCTTAAAAATACCCGAAATCTGTTGCCGCTCGACGCAAAGAAATACCGTAACATTCTTATTGTAGGTGAAAATGCTACGCGGTCGCTTACCCAAGGCGGTGGCTCGTCTGAGTTGAAAACCCTTTACGATATTTCACCACTCGAAGGTCTGAAGGCGCTTTATGGTGACAAAATTGATTACGCACAGGGCTACGAATCGGGCGGTGCTCATTATGACAAGATAGATACCATTCCCGTTGCCGTGCAAACACGACTGCGAGAAGAGGCGTTGCAGAAAGCACGCAAAGCCGATATTATCTTGTATATCGGCGGATTGAATAAAAATCATCTGCAAGACTGCGAAAACGGAGACCGCGAAGACTACAATCTGTCGTTCGGACAGAACGAACTGATTGCCGGATTAGCTGCGCTGAAGAAGCCGGTTGTAGTGATAACTTTCGGCGGGAACCCTTACGCCACGCCGTGGATAGACAACATCGGCGCACTGGTTCACTGCTGGTATCTCGGCTCCGAGTCTGGCACAGCCTTAGCCAACGTCCTTTCGGGTAAAGTTAATCCCAGCGGGAAACTTCCCGTAACATTCGCCGTGAAACAAAACGACTACCCCTGCTTTGCCTACGGAGCAGAAGGATTTCCCGGCATTAACTACGAAGAATACTACCGCGAGGGCATATTTGTAGGCTATCGCCACTTTGACACGCGTGGCATCAAAACACGCTTCCCCTTTGGTTACGGACTAAGTTACACCACTTTTCAATACGGGCGTCCTACCATTTCGTCGCCCACCATTTCGCCCAACGGGCACCTCACGCTCACCGTTGCTGTTAAGAACACCGGCAAAAGAGCAGGCAAAGAGATTGTGCAGCTATACATCGGTGATGACAAAGCCAGCGTAGAACGTCCGCGAAAAGAACTGAAAGGCTTCCGCAAGGTGGCACTGATGCCAGGTGAAACTCGCATGGTTACGTTCGACATCAACACCGACGACCTGCAATTCTTCTCTGAGAAAGAGCACCGTTGGGTGGCAGAACCAGGCACCTTCAAAGCCTACGTCTGCGCTTCATCTGAAGATGTGCGCGGCACAACCAGCTTCGAATTGCGGTAAGTCTTATTCCAGTCACGGTTAAATCTTATCCCTCAACAGTTCAACCTTATTCCACAATAAATAATTACCAAACAAAATGAATCAAATCATTCACATCAGCTTTATCAAGAAGCTACTTTTTACACTGATGCTCTGCCTGCCTGCTGTTGCCATGGCACAAGCCCCCCACACTGCACGTAAACTGCAAGTTGCACTGGGCAACGAGGGCGCCCAGCTGTTCGGATACCTGCCCGATAAGCCTACGGGACGTGCCGTTATCTGCTGTCCCGGCGGAGCCTATGAGAGTCTTGCCATCGACCACGAAGGTCATCAATGGTCGGCATTCTTCAATCCACGCGGCGTGGCTTTCTTTGTGCTGAAATATCGTATGCCTCGCACCAACCATACCGTTCCGTTGACCGATGCCGAAGCTGCCATGCGCGTGGTACGAGACAGTGCTGCCGCCTGGCACATCAACCCTGCCGATGTGGGCATCATGGGATTTTCGGCAGGCGGACATGTGGCAAGTACCCTGTCGACCCACGCCACGACAGCCACGCGCCCTAACTTCGCCATCTTGTTCTACCCTGTTATCACGATGAAAGAGACCGGAACACATCTCGGTTCGCGCCATCACCTCTTGGGCGATAAGCCCGACCGTAAGCTGGTAGAACGTTATTGTAATGAGCTACAGGTACGCAGCGGCGAAACACCACCCACGGTGCTCTTTCTCACCGCCGACGACGATGTAGTGCCACCCATAGAAAACGGCGTGGCTTACTATTGTGCCATGCAACGTGCTGGCAACCCCTGCACACTGCACATCTACCCTACAGGTGGGCACGGCTTCGGTTATTTGTCGTCGTGGCGCTATCACAACAATGCCCTTTACGAACTGAATGACTGGCTTACCCACCTACCTGCGCACACGCGCTGAGGGATGTTGCAGTCCGCGCACGAGTCGGCAAAATGATAAAAGAAGTGAGTTCTACTGCTTGTTGAACTCACTTCTTTTTATTTACTCAAACATCACTGCTATACAAATGCCTTACTTTTATGCTGACCGACCGTCGTACACGAGCGAAGTACCAAGATTACAGCATATACTTATCTGCCTGCCATTTTTACCAAAGTAAACTTTATCTTTATTTCAAACTGTAACAAAAGTAATAACGCCCTATCCATAAGAGGACAGAACGCTATTACTATATTACTCGTCACCTTACAAAGAGGTGGATGGGAAAGAGAGTACAACCTGCTAACGTTCAAACGATAGCTCTACGGGGCCCATCAAGCCCGAGGGCAACAATGGTGAGTTGGCTTTATAGAAAGGGAACCCAGTGTAAGTGTAACGCTTGGGGATATCGGGCTGACAATCGCCAATAAGCCGATTTGCCCAAAGGTTGACAACCTCTACCTCAATGCGATTATCGCCCTTCCGCAGCGCATTGGTAACATCTACAGTATAGGGTGCTTTCCAAAGTATGGCTTGTGGGTGACCGTTAACGGTCACCTGCGCCATGCACCCCACGCTGCCGAGATTGAGAACATAGCGGGCACCTTTGAGCGGAGCCGACGAAAGTCGGAAGCGATTGCGGTAAACAGCGCTACCCGAATAATATTTGATGTCGGGGTCGGATTGCTCTGTGTACGATTGCAGGCGGGGCATAACCAAGGTCTTCTCTGCTGGCATATTATCTCTGAAGGTTACCTGCCAATCAGTTTCGATACGACAAACGGGCGTGGCATGGCGGGCTGGCAATAGCTGTTCGGTAGGTTGCGCTACACCTTGAAAAACAATAAACACGGCATCGTTGGGTACCATATCGACATAGATGGTAGTTTCATTGCTATTTACACGATAAGAAAGTTCTTCAGCCGTTCCCGTTTCGGGATGCCAAAGACGAGGCTTCATTCCCGCAGTTCTACAAGTAACGGTAAGCGAGCGCGATCGGTCGGTGCGATTATTGAGCCAGTAAATCTCGGCGTTGTCGGTACTGCGATGCACATACCGCCAATCGGTTGCCGGGCCTTCGACAGGCTGACGCTCGCTTACCACCACGTCGGGGCGTATGCCGTTCGCCTTCAACACATCGGCTGCCGATACGTAGTTGTAGACGTTAGGGCGGGCAGAATGAAATATCTCGCGGACCAGCCGGTCAAACTCAAGGCTGTCTCCCGTCAGCGACGGCATCCACTCGGGTACTTGTCCACAGATAAGTGCACCTTCTCGAGCCAGTCGGGCAATGGCTTGCAGCACGGGAAGCGACATCTTTCGGGCGTTTTTATCGAGTACCAGCAGGCGATACTGCATTCCACTCGGGGCAGTAAGCTTTCCATTGCGAAATTTGATAAGGCGGGTAAGGGCAGTGGCATTGACATAATCGAAGTTGTAACCTGCGGGAATATCGGGGTGAACATGAGCAAATAGCCCCGTGATATTATTGTCTTCACCGTAATAATATAAAATATCTGCCACACTGTGCCCCTGCTGCATCATGTAACTGCTACGCGCCAGATAGTCGGTCCACGGTTTCGCCCATTCTGCCCATGTGTTGTGGCGATTAAACCAAGGGCCGTATATCATCAGTCCCAATCCCGGTCGCTTATCATCCACCGGTTGGTGGGTGCATTCCTGAATAAAGAAACGATTCACACCATTGGCTATCTCGAGGTCGGCGACCGGTTTTAGATTGCCCGGATAAAAGACATAAGCTCCCGAGTAAAGTCCGTTGGCGGTCATCGACTCAGCAGCAACAATGGGTTTCCCATAAAGATGCGCCATAGACGCCGACTCACGAATGTCGCTTTCAGACATTAATGTGGTAGCGGCATCAGTGGGCTGACACCACATGGCTGCCATCGGAACGTCTCCTTTACTCTTGGCTTCCATACCATCGGCAAGATAAAGACGCCCATTTTCGTGCGTTTCGTAATAAGTACTCATGCCGCGAGCCGCCAATATACTGTCTACTTGAGCATAAAGATTTTCAGTAATCAGCTCGCCGATAGTCTTTCGCCAGTCCCAAAGAAAACGTTCGCTGCGGTCTGCACTGCCCACAATCTGTCCGGTAAGAACGGGCAACCATTTCAGCAAACTGTATCCGCGCCGATGCTCAAACTCTTGCGCCATTTTCGGTGTCCACGTTTCCCAGCCTGATTCGTAGCTATCAATAAGCATCGATCGCAATCCGCTCTTGCCTAGCATGTGGTTCGAAGCATCGTCATAGGTCGAAAGATAATAATTCAGATAATCGTGTACAGCCTGCGCATCCAGCTTATCCACCTCCAACCCCGTAGCCTCCGGTGATGCAGGATGATTCTTCTTGCCCGTCAACGAATACCCGAACCGATAGATACGCCAGTTACCTTGAGGCACTTTCCATACCAGTCGGCCTATGGAGTCGACCTTATCAGTAAGCACAACCACATCATTGAGCGGCGTGGCCTGCGCATCGGCGGGCGTAGGATACAGCTCCAAATCGGGCGGTGTAGCAAATCCTGCCTTTTCTTCAGCGTGATTCACACGGTCAACAGTATAAAGCTGAAGCTCTGCCACCTCGGTAACACGCTGTTGAGCAACATTGTCAAAGAGAATACGGAAAAACCTTGCCCGCGTGGGGGGAATCGTTATCGTTTGTTGCGAAGCGCCTCCGCTAGGAATGTCGCACACTTTCTGAAAGTTGACACCATCATTACTGATCAACAAATGCTTATTCACATCGGCAGGCACAGATGCCCATTCGTTGCGAAACCTGCCATCTACAATGCTAATAGCACGAATAGTTTGCGGCTGATTGAATGTATATTGTATCCATGCATAGCCCCTTTGGTCGTCACGCGGTAGCTGTATGGCAGTGGTCAGGTCACCATCGGTAAGTGTGCGCAACGAAATCGTTCCGTCCCGTGTTGTTGCTATTGTACCAAGCGAAGCCATAGGGCGATCTGTAGGCAAACATTTCACAGCGACAACGGCAATATCTTTGTAATAAGTTACCTCATTACCACTAACAAAAGGTGCGTGTACCGACGAGTTGAAGTTTTGAAAATAACCCGTTGCCGTATAAGGTGGAGGCAGCATCCCACGATAAGTTGTCCCCCCTTTCACATCTAGCTCTCGCCATACCAGTTTCTTCATCGCCTGTTCGGGCGTCACCCACGGTCCACCAGTAGAACTCCAGCCGGGTGAACTCGCCACAGCCATCTCCATTCCCAACGAGTCTGCTAAATGAACGGCATATGAAAAAGCATCTTTCCACTCAGGCGTCATGTATTCAAGTCGTTTCTCTACGATCTGCGGTGTCTCCAATCCGGCATCGAAATGATGAAAACCGCCGATACCGATGCGGTGCATCCACATCAAATCCTTGTAGATACCATCTTTGGTAATATTTCCGTTCATCCAATGCCACCAAAGATGCGGTCGCGCCGATGCCGGCGGTTTGACAAACGAACGATAGAGTGACGTTTCCTGTGCCCACGCATTCTGTATTGCAAGGCACAGACATGCCGTTAAAAATATTTTAAGCAAATAGCCCTTGAGATAAGTCTTTGGTATTTTCATAGATTTGTGAGCGTAGCAAATGATATGTATGAATCATTGAATTGAAGAAGAACCAATGATACATGCCGATATTAGATATATCTTATATTACATAAGAAGTATCCATGCGTCGGATGTCCGACGCATGGATATGCTTCATGGTTATTCCCATCCTGGATTTTGTTTCACTAAAGGCATACGTAGAATTTCATTTCTCGGAATTGGCAAAGTATAGTACTTGGGATCTGCCGTTGCATGACAATCTACTGCCTGAACACGAACATTAGAAAGCGTTCCATCGTTAGCTTTTGTCCATCGCATAGCGGTTTTCAAGCGCGAATTGGCCTCAAGAATACCCCAACGACGTAGGTCGTAGAAGCGATTTTCTTCAAGAGCCATTTCTACACGACGCTCCCTTCTGACACGTTCTCTGAATTCATCTTTACTTAATCCTGCAGGCAGGTCGGGCATTCCGGCTCTGCGCCGTGTTGCATTCGCAGCATCATACGCCTCTGCCGTAGGACCGTTGGCTTCGTTTTCAGCCTCAGCAACATCAAGATACAGTTCTGCCAATCGGTAGATACGCCACAAAGTTTTAGCATCTGCCGGCGAACGCATAGCAGGATCAACATACTTCCGAACATAATATCCCGTTGGCGTTCTCTGCTTTATAAAGTCGATACCATGCCTTCCGCCAACAAACGATTCGATATAAACATCTCTATCTTTTACTTTTCCGAAATGAGCACCGTTATACCAAACTGTTGCGTAGAAGCGCGGGTCACGGTTTTCATACGGCTTTTGGTCGTTGTATCCCGATGCCGGATTGATTTTCGGTCTGGTATGCGCTTCATCTTCGTATCCTAAGATAGGCACCGTTCCATCTTTCATTTCGTAGCTGTCGACCAGTTCTTGCGAAGGACATTCTCCACACTTTTCCCCTCCAAAGTCTACGGGAATCATGTGCATTAAGAAAGTAATCACAGAAAAACGTCTAAAATCCTGGCCCTCATAACCCCAACTATCAATAGCCTCTAAAAGCGTTTCTTTATCTTCAGGATTTTCCTCCTTTACCGGTCGTGTAATAAAGAATTTTTCATAATTGCTATACAATGCATAACCATTAGAAGTGAGTTGCCTCAAGGCTTCTTTTGCTGCAGTAGCAGCGGTCTGCCATTTCGCAACATCGTTAGTAGAATTCCAATGCGGACTGGCAGCGAACAACAATGCAGATGCCTTGATAAAATAAGCAATTGCCTTAGTCATTCTTCCACGCTCTCCCTCTACCTCTGTCCTAAAAGGTAAAGCATCCACGGCAATCGCCTTATCACATTCGTCGGCAATAAACTTCGCACATTCATCGAAAGAAGCACGCTCAATTCTACTGAAATCAGTATCTGTGGTTATGTCTTTTGTAATCAAAGGCACACCGCCATAGTTTTTGATTAATTCGAAATAATAATGAGCTCTCAATACATGTGCTTCTGCAAGGTAACGCTCACGCTTTTTCTGATTAGGAATATTCTTTTCGTTAACCCGCTCAAGAAAAACATTTGTCTTTCTTATACCTGCATAAGCGGTGCCCCAAAAATCTCTGTCATTACGGCGCCCTACAGTAGACCCATCCATGAATGGAGGTATGGATGCACTGTAATTACCTCGATTCCATTGGTTGAGCATTAACCAAGTCTCCGCAGAACTCTGGCTATCGGTTGCATCATCAGTAAATGCCGAAAGCCATGTATAATAGTGATAGCCATTACCATATTTCCGAATATATTCGTACATAGAATTGACATATTGTTCGGTATAAATCGAGTCACTAAAGATTTCATCTAACGTCATTCTGCCATCAGGTGTAATATCCAATTGACCTGAGCAACCATACGTCATTGCTATGGCTATCAAGCCCAGCAATACTTTTATTATTTTGCCTTTCATATTCTTACCATTTTAGAATGTAATGTTAGCACCGATATTTAAAACTTTCAATACAGGATAAGTTGTATTCTTCAATACTTCAGGGTCCCAATCGCCAAACCTCATTTTATCCCAGGTAATCAGATTGTATCCGTTTGCATAGATACGAATTTTCTTGGCATTGATAACTCTCGACCAAGCCTGTGGGAAAGTAAAACCTATTTCAAGGTTTTTTAAACGAACGAAAGAACGATCCATGATAAAGAAGTCATTGCTTCTTACTTCACTCGCAGATTGTTGTGTTGCTAAAGCCGGGAACAAGATTTCTTGACCAGCCTCTGCTCTTTCCTTTGTCCATGCTTTCTGATGGAATTTACGGAAATCATACCATTCCCAAGGACCGGTTCCGTCTACAATAGCGCTTACCTTAAATGAGCCTTGGAACAGTGCAGAAATATCAAACCACTTATAGGTAATGCTTAAAGCCGTTCCCCATGTATATTTGGGTACATCCGAATAGCCAATGGGTACCATATCTTTATCATCAATTTTATTGTCACGATTGACATCGACGAATTTCAAATCACCCGGACGGGGTTGGGTTCCTTCATATTTGGCATAAGCATCAATCTCTGCTTGATCTTTAAAGAAGCCGTTCGACTTTAATCCCCATTGTTGTCCTATCATATATCCGTTTTGGCGATAACGGTAGGCATAGGTTTCATCACGATACAATTCATCCAAATCCATAATTTTATTGTCGTTATAACTAAGATTACCTTTTAGCATAACCAGCAAATCTTTATTAATTGGTTTCGTGTAATTCAATTCTATTTCATAGCCTCGGTTCTTTACCTTACCCAAGTTAAAAGGCGGAAGCGTACTTGTGCTTACACCTATAAGTTGCGGGGTGGTCTGTTTCTTAATCAAGATATTCTCGCGTCTTTCCGAGAAAATGTCCACTGTTAAGTTTAACGATTGCAACAAACCAATTTCAAAGCCGAAGTTAAACTTCTTCGCTGTTTCCCATTGCAGATGCTTATTTCCGAAATAAGCTTCCGAAATACTATGACCATTTACAATACTTCCCGAATAACCAGAGCCTGAAGATGCTATATTATCTAAATAAAGGAAGCGCTCATCTCCAAACTTATCGTTTCCTACAACACCATAAGATAATCTGATTTTCAGCTTATCAATGATCTTGGATATCGAAGAATTTTTGAAAAAATTTTCATTATAGATATTCCAAGCTCCGGAAACAGAGGGGAAGAAACCGTATCGATTAATAGGAGCAAATTGCTCTGAACCATTATAACCGGCATCAAGTTCTGCGATATAACGGTCATCATACCCATAAACCAGTCGGGCTGCCAAACCGTTGACATTGAACGGGAGTGTAAAATTCGTTTTAATTTTTGACTGCTGTTGGGCTACCAACAAACCATTCACACTATGCTTTTTATTAAATGTGCGATTATAAAGGATCTGGAATTGAGCATCGTAAAATGATTCAAACAGAGCAGACTTACTGGTTTTGAGGGGGTTATTATCCAAATCCGGTCGTTCGCGGTTATAACTAACCTTCTTCAATTTTCCGTCTGCATCTCTTTCAATAATTTGTGCCCAATATTGATAGGTACGACTACCTACGAGATAGTTATACGTCTTGCTATCATAAGACCCTATTACTTTAACAGACAATCCTTTAACAAAAGAGTCCATATCATACTGCATACCAAATGTAGCAGTAATACCACTACGCGTTTCTCGTTTATAACCCGTCCTGTTAATTTGTGCCCAAGGTGATTCTTTGTAAGAGCCACTACCGATCAAAACTTGTCCGTCAGGAGTCAACGGACCAGGTATTGTGACCGGCCATTTGGTCAAGATTTGCTCTAAAACAGAACTTGAATTCATATTCGGTCCATTTATCTTTTCATAAGAACCAGCAGCATTAAGGAACGCTTTCAACGTTTTACGAGCATTTAAAGCCACATCAATATTGGCACGGAAATTAAAACGATCCATATAATTTTTGGCATCATAACTTCTCGTTTCGGAATTGTCGAGCTTAAACTGTCCGCCTTGATTCAAATAACCCACATTTACAAAGTAGGCTACATTCGAGCCCTTCCCGTTTAAGGTTAGGTTATAACGTGTCTGCGGAACCCACTTGTGCATTAACATCTTCACCCAGTTATGATCACCATAGACTTCAGGTTTATCATGTAATTTAAATCTTTCCAATTCCCAATCCGAGTAAGGCATCTTCTCCGGCAAAGCAGTGGGGAAATCATTCCGATATGCTTGGTTTTTCAGTACCGCCCAGTCATATGAATTCAACTCTGAGGGCCAACGGGTAAACGTCTGCCAGCCTGCCTCTGCACTAAAGCTGATATCAGGAATTTCGCTCGTTCCGCGCTTTGTTGTTACCAAAACGACACCATTGGCACCACGTACACCGAACAAAGCCGTAGAAGAAGCATCTTTTAAAATAGAAATACTCTCTACCTCACTAGGGTCAACAGACGTTAAATCACGTTCAACACCATCTACCATCACCAAAGGATTCTGTCCGTTTACAGTTCCGCGACCACGCAGATACAATAATGTATTATCATGACCAGGTTCACCGCTACGCTGAAGAACACTAAGTCCCGGCAGACGTCCGGTAAGCGTAACAGCAAGGTTAGACGTCGGACTTTGCTTTATTTCC
Source organism: Prevotella sp. (assembly GCA_013333935.1). Taxonomy (GTDB): domain Bacteria; phylum Bacteroidota; class Bacteroidia; order Bacteroidales; family Bacteroidaceae; genus Prevotella. The sequence continues at coordinate 12,711 of JABCNV010000012.1, forward strand.
TTTGTGCTGATGGCAGCAACAGAGCCCGTCAACGTCGCTTTTTTCTGAGTACCGTAAGCCACAACTACCACTTCATCAAGCGATTTTGTATCCGGTGACAGCACCACATTAAAGTTAGATTGCTTGCCAACAGATACTTCTTGTGAGTTAAATCCCAAATAGGAGATCACAAGAACAGAACCTTCGCGAATGCCATCCAATGTAAACATACCGTCTACATTAGTAACTCCACCCGTTGTACTACCTTTAACAATAACACTGGCGCCAATAATGGGCTCTCCATTGTTATCGGTAACCTGTCCTGTTACACGCTTTCCACTTTGCTGTGTAGTCTGTTCTTCCGCATAGTCATCTGAGTTTCCGTGCGGAGTTGCTTTTGCCACCAATGTACTAAAAGTTAACAATAAGGACAACACAAGGATTACTTTCTTACGCATGGTATTACATATTTGCACCATACGATCCCTGTTCCGTTTATTTTCCATACATTTTTATAATTACAGGTTAATAAGTTAATAAGTTTTTCTTTAAGAAGTTTGCTCATTTTTGAGTTCTTCATCATCAAGTTTCATTATTTTTTAGGTTTTGTTCATAGGCAATGTTGATTGAATGATTATAAAATAGATGAATTATTCTAACTCATGCACTATCTCTCATCTGTTATTTTAAAAATGGCAGAACTAATGCCTCTCATGCTGATGTATTGTTTTTTTTGCCATATTTTACATGCAACTTTTCCCACTTGTGATACTTTCACACTACGACCAGGTGTTGAAGCGATCACCACTTCAACTTTTCTATCACTGGGATTTAAGGCAATAAGATAAGTTTCGTTGTTTTTAGTACGTTTATAAACCATCGGATAGGATTTATTTACATCGCTCACAAGCTGCCAATCGCCAGTATTTCCCAAAGCTTCGGATGTCTGTCGCAACGTAATCAGATGCCGTACAAAGTTCAATAACGAATGACTGTCTTTCTCTTGTGCTTCAACCGTCAACTTACCGTTTTCCGTGTCGACCGGCAAATACAGTTGTTCGGGCGGACAAGTAGAAAATCCTGCCGTGCTACCGCCCGACCATTGCATCGGTGTTCGTGTACCCGCTCGTTCGTTACTACCCTCTTTACTGGGCAAGTCCGGAAGATATTTCATGCCGATTTCATCACCATAATAGATAAATGGCACACCCGGCATGGTGAGGAAGAAAGTCATAGCCACCTTCAATTGGTCGAATGTATTACGCGTTCCAATGTTAGGCCGTTGAAAATCGTGATTGGCTGAAGGTAGCGCGATATAGCCTTCTGCCTTCGTTCCGTTATAGGCTTTTGTGAAATTCTCGGTAAACACCTTGATACTTCCTTTTCCCTGACGATCGAAATAACAACAGGTATGATTGTCCCAACTACCCCACGGCGTACCTTTTGCAAAGAACATAGGGATATAGGCTTTCACGCCAAAGTGTATCATAAAATCAATATCAAAACCTGCAGGAATAGCTTTAAGCGGATCTGACCATTCAGAAATAAACACCGCTTCGGGATAATGGCGATCTTTCCATTCACGCATTTCTTTCCAAAGCTTTCTTACCTCCGTTCCGTCTTCATCGTTTTTAACGAGCGATGAAGCCATATCTACCCGGAAACCATCGACCCCTTTATCCAACCAGAATGTCATAATATTGCGCAATTCGCGTCGAACGGCTTGTGGACCCGGTGCATCAGGGTGCTGTTCCCACGGTCGGTTGGGGTCAGGGTGAGCAAATCCGTAGTTCAATGCAGGCTGGCATTCAAAGAAGTTTTTTTCATAATACTTGGCACGCGGTACATTCGCTTCGACATAACGCCCCCTTGCTCCGGTAAGCGTATTTTTCTCTTTCTTGCGTAGTTCAATGTCTTCTTTGTCTTTCTCGGTTATCTCGTTTGTCCAGATGTAATAATCGCTATACCGCAGATTGGCATCCGCCTGCGAAGATTCTTTAAACCAACGGCACTTATCGCTAGTATGTCCTGCAACCAAATCAAGACAAACACGAATGCCGCGTTTATGCGCTTCGTTCAAAAACGTAACAAAATCGGTATTGGTTCCAAATCGGGGATCGAGCTGATAAAAGTCTATCACATCGTAGCCACCGTCGTACCAACCTGAAACAAACACGGGATTGAGCCAGATGGCATTAAAGCCTACCGATTTGATGTAATCGAGTTTCGAGGTGATACCTGGTATATCGCCGATGCCATCACCGTTGCTGTCCATGTAAGACGAAGGATATATCTGATAGAACACCGCTTTTTTGAGCCATTCGGGACCGTTTTGAGCAAGTGCAAAGGCGGGTAACAGCAAGCAAATCACCATCGTTGCTACCACTTTACACAAAGAATGATGAATATTCATCCTATGTATTTTTATTGTTATTGTTCTTTGTCTGATTTATTATCCTCACAATTTAAAGTTCACGGCACTGCTGCTCACACCCAATTCTTGAGAACGTTTGCAGGGCGCGGCACCGGAGATTTTAATTTGATACTCACCTCTCAACAGTTTCGAGGTACCGTCTGCCTGAACGGTTTCCAAAAGTTCCATCGGAATTTGGAAGTCTTTCGTTACCGTAATGTGTGGATAAATCTTTATGCGCTTGAAGCCGATAAGTGATTCGATGGGAGAAGTATTTCCTGCACCCGGTGTCGACAAGTAAACCTGCGCCACTTCGTCAACAGGAATATCGCCATTATTGGTTACATCTACATACACCGTCATCGGTGTGGTTTTTGTGGGCATCTTTGTAACAGCAGCATTACTGTAAGTTACTTTGCTGTAAGACAAGCCATACCCAAAAGGATAAAGAATATTATCAGTCATATATTTATAGGTTCGACCTTTCATCGAATAGTCATCAAACGCTGGAAGTCGGTCGGTCGATTCAGGGAAGGTCACCGGCAGGCGACCGCTAAAGTTAGCATCGCCAAAAAGAAGATTAGCCAAAGCCATACCACCTTCCTGTCCCGGATACCACGCCATTACAACCGCATCTGCCAGTTCGGTTATTTCTTTCACGTCAATGGGGCTTCCTCCCGTCAACACCACTACCAGTTTGTTGGCTCTGTCTTTGCTTACCTCGCGCAGATATTCCATCTGTGAGTCAGGCAAACGCAGATTGACACGATCGCCACGATCAGCCGAAGCTATGGCATCGCCCTCTTCTCCTTCCGTATTTCCGCTATTTCCCATAATAAGAATACTTACTTCCGCACCGCGAGACTCAGATACACTCCAATTTACATCATTGAGATTTTTAAACACTTGCATAAATCCTTGCTTGTAATTTACACTCGTTCCGTTGCTCACCTTACCTACAATACCTTCCAAGTAAGTACTGTAGCGATTGGAAAGTCCGAAATAATTGCCCATCAGATAATAAGCATCTGTTGCACCGGGGCCCGTTACAAAGAGGGTACGAATATCTTTTGCAATAGGTAGCACACCGTTATTTTTAAGCAACACCATACTTTCTTCAGCTGCCTGTTCGGCTATTTTACGGTTCGCCTCACAGCCAATAACACTCTCGGGAAATTCGTTATACGGACAAGAAACATCGGGTTGCAAGATACCTAGCTTTAATCTGGTCATCATCAACGGCAGCAAAGCCTTATCCAAATCTTTCTCGGTGATGAGTTTTTGCTGAATGGCATCTTTCATTGTGCGCATTGAGTTACCGCACTCTAAGTTTAATCCAGCTTTGATGGCAAAGGCTACCGCCTCAGCCTCACTCTTTACCAGCTTGTGCCCTTCGTACATATCGGTAACAGCCCCACAATCAGACACCACATGACCTTTAAAGCCCCAATCTTTACGAAGTATGTCAGTAAGTAGATATTTGCTACCCGAGCAACTCTCGCCGTACAACCGCTGATAGGCACCCATGATGCTTTCTACCTTGCCTTGTTGTACCAACATCTTGAAAGCAGGCAGATAAGTTTCGTACAAATCGCGCTTTGTAGGTTCTACATTGGCGGTATGGCGGGTACGTTCAGGACCCGAATGTACGGCAAAATGTTTTCCGCAGGCAGCTGCTTTCAGATAAAACGGATCGTCGCCCTGCATTCCTTTCACAAAAGCGGTACCTAAAGTACCGGTCAGAAAAGGATCCTCGCCATAGGTTTCCATACCTCTTCCCCATCGCGGGTCACGAAAAATATTAACGTTGGGAGCCCAGAACGTCAAACCAGCATACATCGAATAATTTTTCTGGCGCTGTGCTACGATAAATTTGGCACGCCCTTCTGTAGCGATAGCATCGCCTATCTGACGCACAATCTTGGGGTCGAATGTAGCACCAAGATTGATGGGTTGCGGAAAAACTGTTGCTCTTCCGTCACGTCCTACCCCGTGTAACGCCTCGTTTAACCAATAGTAAGGTTTTATGCCCAAGCGGTCGATACCTTTGGCATCCTGTGTTAACTGACTGATCTTTTCGTCTAACGTTAGTTGTGAAATAATTCGCTTAGCCTTTTGTGTCATCTCTTTTTCTTTCGCACTTTGTGCATAAGCGGAGACAAAAGAAAAGCATACGAGCGATACGAGTACTGCTGTTTTGATAATTGTCTTCATATAATTCTTATTTCTTTATTTTAATTTTTCATTTCAAGTTGAATGCCCCCAAAGGCATTTTTCTATTTTTAGGTTACATTTTTCGAAGAGTGACCAAACCTTTGACAAGCCCCTATTTAAAACGTTTTGAGATATAGTTACAAAAACACAACATTTGCTACATCAAACCTATGCTTTTGAACCCTCTTTATTTAGGGCTGATTTCCACGAGGATTATAAAGCTGAGGCATCCACACTTTAAAGAAAGGATAAGAAGAGGTAGCATTGCCTGCCGAAGCATAGTCGCAAAGTTCTACATCAATGGGTTCGGGGTCTTCTTCTTGATAAGATTCAGGATAAAAACGGGCTTTAAACGTCATCCAAATATTGGGAGCTTGATTAGCCACAGGTTTCAGGTCGAGGTATCCATTTTTATCTTCGGCAGGGGCAATCACCGCTTGCACGTCTGCACCCGACAGTCGGGCGTCGCGGGCCAGCACCACCGGTCCACGCGTAATGGCGAGATATTGGGGATTAACACCCATCAAATGCAGCTGCGCCTGCATATCCATGGTTAGCTCAACACAGTCGCCGGTATTCCATTGGCGATTGATTTGTAGATAACTTCCGCTGCGAACGGCTGGCACTTCCTGCCCGTTCACCGCCACCCTGGTGGTTTTGCTCCAAGCAGGAATGCGTAGCGAGAGGGTCATTTCTTCGGGTTGTTGCGCCTGAAAAACGATGCGCATGGTTCCGGTTTTAGGATATTCTCCTTGTTGAATAAGAGTAACCTCTTTCTTTTGGGGACTCTGAAGAGTGTAGGTTCCAGGTATATAAAGATTCACAACCGCCCCTTGAGCAGTTTGCATCACAGCAGTTTGCGGAATAATAAACAGTCCGCGAGGTCCACTTGCCGTACAACAGTTAAGTCCCATACCACATTGTTCAGAACCCGGCAAACGCTGACCGGATAACGGTGTATACTTTGCCCAATCGCTTCCATCGGGCCTCATAGCTCCCAAAAGCGCATTATACAGCGATTGTTCAATAGCATCGGCATACTTAGGATTTCCGGTTAGCATCAGCAACTGACGACTCAACTTGATCCATGTGACAGTAACACAAGTTTCTTGATAATGCTTAATGGGCATGTACTGCATTTGTTTACCACCAAACCACGATTCCATCGCCGAACCGGAACCAGTGATGTTGATTTCCGTATCCATAATGCTTTGCCACGTTTTTTCAACGGCAGCTTTGTAACTTTCGTTTCCAGTGAGTCGATAAAGCTCGAGAAGCCCTTCATAACAAGACATCATTTCATAGGCTTTTTGCCCTTGCGCCCACTTATACCAGTTGTCGTAATTGGGCTTGGGAAAGCGCTTACCAACGGGGACATCAGCTTTCGAGATGAGTTGCGGACCATCGGCGGTTTCCCATTCGCGCACAATTTGCTGTGCAAAATCCAAATATTTCTTGTTTCCGGTGTAGACATACAGATAACAAATGGGCTTTAATACCGACGAGGCAGCCATACCATGATGGTTGCCCATACGCACAATACTTGCGTCACGAGCTTTTAATTCGGCCATTAAACAATCGGCTTCGCGGCTTGCTGCAACAAGCGCCTTTTTGTCTTTACTGATACCATAATAGTCTAACAAACCCAAAATACAGTATTTCCGTCCCCAAATATCCCACTCTTGCAAATGATATTGGGTCGCATAATTACCGATATAACCTTTTTTGTCTTGTGTAGCAACAAGCTTATCTACTGCCTTTTTCATCGTCTGCAGCAGTTGGTCGCTGGGGTGATAACGATAAGCCAAAACGGCCGAGTTCATCCATTTGCCCCAGAATTCGCTCTGCCACAGGTGATCTTCCACCCGATTGGTGAAAGGTTCTATCAGTTTATCAACGCTCTGAACAAGAATACGATGTTCGTAAGAGGCAGCCAATTTATCACCCACATAGCCCGAAAGGACCTCTTTTTCATCAGGAACAAAGAGGTCGTTTACTACCATTTTTACTCGTTGTTGAGCTGATAACAGCAGCCAAAATGAACATACGAATACGCCTGTTAGAAGTCTTTTTACAATCATGTTTATATCGGTTAGTGTATAATAAAAGTATCAAAGGAAGGTAAAAACACTGTTTAAAGTAAAGTTGATATGCAAAAAATAGTACATGGTTATCACTCTTTCAAATGTTGATTTTACCTTTCCTTGATAAAAAAGAATTTAATTGGTTTGATTTTTCTTCAGTCCTTCCTTAATAACTTTGGCCCGTTGGGTTTCGTAATTCACAGGGGCGGGTTTCGGGTCATGCTTAAACCAAAAAGCATTAGTGCCTTCGGCATGTTCCAAACTCCACCCCGACCATTCACGGAAAGCGTGATAACACCAAGAAAAATCATACTTTTCAAAGGTGTGAATTGCATCTCTTAACCATGCAGTAGAGCATTCGATAGGTGCCCAAGCAATAGCACTAAACTCACCAACAAATATAGGAACGTGATATTTTTGAGCAAAATCAGCCACCGGACGAAGGTCGGCCTCCATCATAGAACGATCCCAATGTTGCCCATAATAATCGCCGGGATATTTGTTTTGAATAGATGCCAAAGCCTGTTCACGCGACAAAGAATCGGCTCCAAATATTTTTTCTACTCCCTGATGGGTAAAACCGAAAGGTTTATAAAAATGTACGCTGTATATAACTCGTTTATCTTTTAACGGTTCGTAAGTTTTATATTCATGATGGTCGAGTCCCGACTGGTAGACAATCCACACATCTTTATCAATAGCCCGCACAGTAGCTACAAGCTCGGGAGACATTTCCAGCCATTGCTTTGGGGGATGTTTCCAATTGATTTGAGGTTCGTTAAAGAGGTCGTAACCCCATATTACATCATTGTATTTGGAACTTTTGAACTTAGTGGCTATCTCTTTCCACATCCGAATAAAGTTGGTTTTTAGTTCAGGATTTTCCCAAAAGGCCTCCGTTCCTTGTTTTGTAGATGTAGGGGCCTTATCTCCATCCATCATAGGAGGTTCATGCAGGTCTACAACAACTTTCAAACCGACTTGCCGAGCATCGTCGATTTTAGTTTGAACCAATTTCAAATAATCGGGGAAAGCTTCCCAGAAATTACGTTTCCGCTTGATGGCGTAACTCAAAGGATTAAGTTGTAGCCTTACAACATTGGCTCCCCAGCTCTTGGCATCAATAAGGGTTTTCTTGTCAACAGACTCAGCTGTTTCTACCATAAAGCCACGAACAGTTTGTGGTTGCATGTTGTCGTTAGGACTCTGTTTAGGCAACTTAGCATCTGTAGTTCCTCCGCACGCTACACACAAAAACAGATATAAATAAGGTATATAACGTTTCATCAGTTTTTTACTTTACATTTACAAAAACTTTATTATTCTTTCTATGGCAGATGAAAGATTGAAGACTAAAAGCCCTCAATCTTTCAATCTGCTTATATGAAAGTTGAAAAGAAATGTCGCACGCAGGTTTTTACACCTACCAAACGTATTAAAGTTTAGGCTTTACCAGCTCTAATCCTTCGATAGTATACTTGGTTTCAGGTTCTTTATTTTTATTATAGAAAGGCGAATAGAGTTCTGCGACAACCGTACCTTTGTTTAAATCAAAATTTAAGAGGCGCAGATAACCACCCCCATTATCTTCGCTTTGATAGTTCTGTAAAATCTGATAGATTTTGTTATGATGAACGCCCTCATCTACTCTAAAGGCTGTTTTCATGACATGACCGCTGATAACGAAACGGATATTGGGGTGTAATTTGAGGAAATGATCGAACACAAACTGCGGACTAAAGTCACCATAACCGGCGTTATTTTGAACAATTTCACCTTTACCGCTAAGATGATAGTGTGTCAACACAATAACATTGTATTCGTGAAAAGCCTTTACAACATCATTAGCCCAATTGATGGCGCCTTGGCGAGGACAAAACTCTAACGTTAGAACAAGCCAATAAGTGTTGCCTGTTTTGAAAGTATAGTAGGCATTGTCGCTCTTTCCGGGTTCAAACCGCCCTCTTTGCGCAATAAACCGAGAAGTTGGAAAGTATGAATTGAATTTAAATGTCTTTCGTAGATTCTGATTGGTATTGCCCGGTGCAGCACTTCCATCATACTCACCCACTGCTTCGGTATCATGGTTGCCTAATGTCAAAGCGTAAGGTAATCTGATTTTATCAAACTTTTCAAACTGCTGACTAGCCTTATCCCAATGGGTAAAGTTATCAAAATTAGCTAAATCGCCTACGCAAAGTACGATAGGCATATTTAATTTTTCGCGGTTCTTGACAATCCAATCCACCTGACTCTCGAACATATCCATTCTTTCATCCACTTCACTTTGCGGATCGGGGAATACAGGGATTGTAAACTTTTGGGCATTTAAACCCAACGAAAAGAACAGAAATAATAGTAATGCATTTAAAGTTTTCATCTTTTTTATTTATGAATTAATGAGTAATATATTCATTGAATGTAAGGGGGGACCATCAGAAAATTTATGGAACTTATGATACCCCTCTTATGTTTTTCAAAATATTTTTCAGAAATTAATTATATCCAGGATTCTCGACCAAATTATGGTTTTGATTTGTACGTGCATGCGTGATAGGAAAGTAATAATTTTCTGGTCTGAACAGAGGAGTAACGGTGGCACCATCTATCTTATCGATTTTCTGAATACGAAACTTCCTTGTTGTGTAGTCTAAAATAAACTTTAAACCGTGCATATCACGCGACAAGTAGTCTTCGGCTATGCGCCAACGACGTAAATCCCAATAGCGGTGACCTTCAAAAGCCAATTCTACACGTCTTTCCTGGCGAATCTTATCCATATCAATAGTTGTGAGTTTGGCTATTCCTGCACGCTCGCGTATCTGATTAATAGCATCAAGTGCCTCATCTGTTTTACCCAATGCGAATGCCGCCTCTGCATAATTCAGAAGGATTTCGCCATATCGAAAGACGATGTAATCTTGTTTTGAACCAAAAATGCCAGCAGAAGAACTATTGCCGTTGTCCTTAGTCTCATCCAAATATTTCATGACACCAAAACCACACGTATTCTTTTTTTGTTCTCCTTTGGCCAATACACCTTTGTAAGAGTCTTCTTGTTGAATGGTGCCATCTTCTTTAATAATACCATTATAGTAATTCAGCGTTCGTCCTTGCCATTTTGTACCCTGAGTATAGAGTGTGGCAAAGAAGCGGGGGTCTTTATCTTTCCATAGTTGCTCCATCGTGATAAGACTGTCTTTATTGTAATACGCTTCTTTGACGACACCCGGAGAGCCATCCTTATATTCAAAAGCTTCAGCCATTTCGAGATAAGGTGCATCATGATTTCCGTTTGACCAGCCATTAGGCCAAGGACATTGGAAATAATCGTAACACCAACCGTTACCTCCGGCATCTCTGTCACTACCATCGTGTTGTCTTGCGAAGATAACTTCTTTATTCCTCTTTTTCAGAAAGATATTTTTAAAATTCTGGACCTTATCAGCATCTTCTGCATATAAAGCGTATTTCATAGAGTTGATAATTGCTTTAGAAGCATCGTAAGACGCCTGATAATACTGATTGGCTAAAGCATTGTCTATACCGACAACACCATTGAGCTGAACGGTTCCATACTGCGCAATACTTCCGGCATAAAGGGCAGCACGCGATACTAATGCCAATGCGGCATACTTACTAGGACGCCCCCAATCCGTTTCGCTAACCACCTGCGGAAGATCTTCGCTGGCAACCTTCGCTTCAGAAATAATAAAATCGTACACTTCTTGCTCTTTATTTCTCGCCGGTCTGAGTTCCGATTCAGGATCATTCTTAGATTGTACTTTAGTAATCAATGGTATACCCCCATACCTTTTGACCATGGCAAAATAATTAAAGGCACGAAGGAAGCGAACTTCTGCCATACGCTGCTTTCTAAACTCCGGACTTACTTGAGCAGTAGGCAGTCGTTCCAAGAGTTCATTCAGCACACGAATGATGTTATAAGGACGTTCCCAATATTCCAATAATCCGCCTTTAATTTTCAAAGCACCAAATTTAAACTTATAGGCATTACCCGCAAAATTTGAAGCAGACAAAGATTCGTCGCTGACATTGTTGACAAAATAAATGGAGAAGAAATTACCATTTCTTGCCAAAACAACAGCATCAGCCTCATTGGTAAGGACTGTGGTTTTGGCATAAGAACCGGTAATGTCGGCATCTATTAAAACCTCATCATTCCAAACTGTTGCATCGCTAATATTATCCAACGGTTTCTTATCCAAGACATCACAAGCACTGAAACAGATTACCGATAAAGCAACACACGCAAATGTGATATAATATCTTAGCTTTTTCATCTTATATTTCTTAAATACCTGCATTTTCATAAGTCATTATTTAAAAGATTATAGTAGCTCCTATTGACAAATTACGCTGTTGAGGATAATAAAGGCCACCCCGGCCAGAGGGCATCTCCGGATCTAAACCATATTTCTTTAACTTGCTCCAAGTATAGAGGTTACTACCAGAGAAGAACAAGCGAAAGCTGTTAATACTTGCTGTTTTCAATATAGCATGTTTAAATGTATAACTGAGCGTAAAAGACTTCCAGCGCACATAATTGCCAGGAACCAACCAATAAGTAGAGACATGAGTATTTTCGCTAGTCCCACCCACACGGGGTATCAAAGCATTACGATCGTTATTTTGCGGTGTCCAACGAGCGTTGAAGTAATTTTCAGTTTGCCCGCCTAAAGAAGCAAGAATATCAAAACCAAAGGCACCTTGGAAAGCAAGACTTAAATCAAAACCTTTATAATGAAAGTTGGGATTAAGTCCGGCAAACCACGTAGGGATAGTACCTTTTCCGATTTCTACCTCATCTTTCCAGTCGATGACCTTATCACCGTTGACATCGCGATATCTGACATCACCGGGACGTAAGGTTGTATTATTACGTTTATCTTGGTTATAAGGAAGGTTATCAATCTCTTCCTGACTACCAAACAATCCTTCAGCAATATAGCCAAATTGCCTATCAGTCCACTGCCCTGTTCTCCTCTTTATTCTCCGTTGATCGGGATCTGTATAATCGGGCTCTTCATAGTAATCCCATTTGGAACGTGCCCAAGAAACATTGGCACTGACATCCCAACTCAGCTCTCCTACACGTCCGTTGGAAGCTACGATCAATTCAAACCCTCGTGTACTGGTACTATTCAGGTTTTCCTGAGGTAACGTCGCACCGAAAGTTGAAGGCAATGAAATCAAGCGTGTTCCGGGTATTCCAGTTCTCTTTCTGTAAAAAATATCAAAAGAACCGTATAACAAGCCCTTCCAAAAAGAAACATCGAAACCTGCATTATAGATTTTGAGTTTCTCCCATGTTAAGTCGGGGTTAGCCAATCCTTTGGGCCATATACCCGCTTTCTTCGTAGAACCGAAGATATAGGAACCGCCATCAGTTGCGCCCATGATATCATAACCTGCCAGATAAGCAAAGTTACCCACATTATCATTACCTGATGTACCATAGCTTAAACGCAACTTCAATGCGTCGAGATCTTTTATCTGCTTCATAAAGGACTCTTCATTGATACGCCATGCTAACGATACACTAGGGAAATATCCCCAACGAGACTCTTTCGGAAACTTTGCAGAGGCATCTGCACGGAGCGTTGCATCTAAGATATATCGACTCATCAGCGTGTAGTTAAAACGTCCTACCCAGCTTATACGCCCCATCTCAGTTGTAGCGGCACCATTGGTCATACCTTCTGTACTTCCTGCAAGCATTTCGTCAATAGCAGATGTCAGAAAGTTGGAACGATTGGCCAAGATACGCGAACTATAATAATCAGTTGCTTCGAAAAGGGCTAACACATTGATATCATGTATTTCCTTCAATACCTTTTTATATTCGAGAGACGTTTGGTATATCAGCCGTCGATCGTTGGGAAGTATATATCCCAAACTTGCAGATGAGCCAAAAGCACCAGCTTTGGTATATTTGTCAGCCGCATGATCGTACTTCCAAAAGGGGACCGGCTTTTGAAATATCTTCTGTGTAGCATATGTCTGCAAATAATCTATTCGGGTTTTCGCCTGCAAGCCTCTCAAGAACGGGAAATCGTATCTTAACTCACCGGTAAATCTTGTTTCTTGGCTCTTCGTATCATTATAACCGGAAAGACTTCTGTTTGTGGTAATATGGGCACCACCCGTACCACCGCCTTCAGCAAAAGGAACTTTCCCTAAATCAGGGAAATGATCGGGATACATAGGAGAGGTATTCCAGAAATCACTCCATAGATTGGCATTCATGTCTCGTTGGGTATAATTACGCTCTCCTACCACTAACGAAAAATCCATACTGGCAGATAAATCATCGGTTATCTTAGCGTCGATGCTGCCACGAATATTATATCTGCGATAGTTGGCATCGCTCCTTTTAAATAAGGTTTCCTGATTTAAATAGCCTAAGAATCCATAAAACTTGATATTATCAGATCCGCCACGTATAGCGAGATTATGCTGCTGTTGAGGAGCCCAATTACGTATTAACAATCTATACCAATCGGTATTAGGGTATTGAGGATCGGTACCATCATAATATTTTTTGATAACTTCTTCAGTATAAGGTGCCGTGGCCTCCGGTTGTCCGCTTTGAATATGTCCCTCGCGTGCTAATTCTGCCATTTGTCCGGCAGATGCCATCTTGGGCATATCGGTAATGCCTTGCCATGTAAAAGAAGTATTGAGGGTTAAAGTGGGTTTACCCTTTATACCTCGTTTGGTAGTAATCAGAATAACACCGTTACCTGCCCGAGCTCCATAAATAGAAGCAGAGGCATCTTTCAGAATAGAAATCGACTCTATTTCGTTAGCATCTACCGTTGAAATATCGCCTTCTGACCCGTCTATCAATACCAACGGAGCATCGAAACCACGTATTTTCATAGTGGCTCCATCTGAACCGGGGAGACCAGATGACTGTAACGTGACCAAGCCAGGCATTTTACCGGAGAGTGCATTCGATACGGTTGACACGGGAGATTTGATCAAATCGTCTCCTTTAACAGAGGCTACAGAACCTGCAACATTGATGCGTTTTTGATTGCCATACCCCACAACGACCACTTCCTCTAAAAGTTTATTGTCTTCTTGCAATACAATGTTAAGGTTTTTTCGATCTCCAGTCTTAACAATCTGACTGGTATAGCCGATATAGGATACTTCTAAGCTAGCATTATCGGGAACGTCTAGTTTGAAAGCACCTTCAACATTCGTCACCGTTCCTACACCTTTGCCGCCTTTTACTTTAATGCCGGCACCGATAATGGGTTCCCCATTCTTATCTTTCACCGTTCCCTCTATCTGCTTACGATGGGTTTGTCCGCCATTTCCGGTAATCGGCGAATTGTTTTTCTGCGATGACGATGTGACCAAAAGGATGTTGTTTCCGTTCATCTGATAAGAAATGCCGGAGGGTTTAAATATCCGCGTCATCAAATCGGCAACAGACAGGTCTTTCACATCCACCTTGATTACTTTACTGAGGTCTACATCTTTGTTGTTATAAACAAACATGTAGCCCGTCTGCTTCTCAATTTCATGCATGACAGCTGCCATGGTCATGCTCTGATTTTTAATGGTTACTTTTTTAGATTGTGCAAATGCTTGTGTGGCATAAACGACAGAGACTAACAACAAAAAGGGAAGAAGCACCTGCCGTTTGATACCAACTAAGAACTTACGACAAAAGGTTCTGGTATCTAACATATTTTTTGTAACTTTATTTGTGAATGATGATTTTAAGTAAAGATTATTCCAAAATTTGGTTGGCGAGATAGTGAATGCAACTCATCGTCTCGCTTTATTTTGTCTGATTTCTTTTAAGTCATATTTACATTAGGTTTAAGTTAGTAAATTATAATTTGATTATCTTTCTCCAGCGTATAGGAGAAATGTTCGTATATACTCAACACATCCAAAATATGGCTAACCCCATCGCGAACAGCAAAAGTTCCGGTGTAACGACCTTGAAGAATATGCTTGTTACGAATAACAATACGCACATCGTAACAGTTTTCGAGTTTTCGGATAATGTTTTGCATAGATTGGTTGTCAAAACTGATTTGCCCCCTGCGCCATTTGAATGCGCTTTCAGCAGAATTGATACCACGTTTCATTAGGCTTCCATTCTCCAAATAAGCCTCTGTGTTAGGTTCCAGTTCCATCACTCGGCTACCGTCTATGGCATCAATATCAATTTTACCCCTGGCCAGCGAAGCACTCCAAACGGATGTTGACGCATAAGCCGAAACATTAAACTCGGTACCCAACACCTTGATATGATAGCGATTGGTTTTCACGATGAAAGGTTTATCGGTATTTTTTGCAACCGAAAAATATCCCTCACCATTGAGTTCCACTTCACGAATATTGGCAGAAGTAAAATCGTTATACCGCAACGTGGTATTAGAATTGAGCCATACCCGCGTACCATCAGCTAAAACAAGCTCTGCGCGCTGTCCGTTGGGTGTGTGAATACTTTGCTGTGGGGCGGAAGACTGATGGGCTTCATACCGTGTCCACCAATAGATGAGCGAAAAAATTACGAGCACTACGGTTGCGGCTACACGAAGCAGACGCACGTCCCAAACTTTCAGCGAAGCTACATGAGAATTTTCCATGTACGGAATATCCTCTGCACCAGTTTGCCACAACAAAATATCCTGCAATTTCCGCACCGTGTGATATTCCCGCTGATGCTCCTCGCTTTCGGCAATCCATTTTGCCACTTTCAACGCCTCTTTTTCCGAAATATCGCCTGTAATATATCGTTGAAGTAAATCTGTATTCATTGTCTACATGTTTAATTGATGATAAAGACACCGCACACCTGTATCCATAGGGTTGCAGATAGAATAAAAGTCTGCATGGATATACTATCTTTTCATTGATCTTCGGTTAGTCTGCACCATTGTTTAGGTAATCAAAATTTAGTTCTCCGGTTATAAGATATACAATTCGGCAAAGACAAACCCTAAACGAAAATATAAAAATACAGTTCGGAGCAAAAATATTTATACTGTGAGTCATGGAAACGCCATTCAACTTTGTCCCCTTTGGTGTACTTTGTTTTCCCCTTTAAAACCCTTGTGTTTAGAGGGCAATATTATTTTGACTATTTAATATTCTCTATTACTTTTTAGACCACAATTTTCGCATACTTCCATCATATAACTCATGGTGTGCACAATATGGATGATACGATCGAGTATTGCATCGACTATAGTTGGGGCACCCACCATGTCATACCAATTAGAGGATGGATACTGTGAAATGATGATGATGGACTTTCGTCATGTATGTTTTCAATGATTTCGAGCAGTACGGGCCGTTCCCTGGCATCAAGAGGTACGAGGAAAGGTCATCAAGGATGAGTAACTGGCAACGCTCAATCTTCTTGAGTTCTGTCTCAAGCGTTCCTTTAACTTTGGCAACTTTCAGTGTATCAGCAGTTTTGTGGTATTGACATAGAAAGTACAAATCCCTTTCTTACATGTATCGTGGCCCAATGCGCAGGCCGTAACTAGACAGTCACGGCTATATTTCTTTTCTAGTATCAGTATTGTCCTGCAGGATCTGAATGCTTTTGGTGGATATTGTATGACTCGATTCACTTCCCGGAGGTAGTCCACTACGATATTGTCTATTTCTGCAACACGTCTAAAAAGTTCTTCCAAGTCCTTGTCATAAGGTTCATGGTGACCTGGGAGATTATATTCCTTTTTCCATGAATAGGCATAGGGAATATCACAGCGGTCATGAGTTGCAGCAAGGCTCATTCCACAATAGATTTCCACCTTGTCGGCATCATAGAGTATCATTACACATCTTCCGACATATTCTTTGGGGACACTGTAATGGTGCTTGAACTGTGAAACGTAAGAGTCCTTACCTACGGTCATCAGCTTTCCCTCCTTATCATTATGTAAGGTTTCAAGGGGAAGCGGACGGAGATAGTCTTTCTCACTGCGTAGGAATCAATCCTACGACAGTGATTCAAAAAACCTTTCAATACTCCACTGACTACAAACTCAGCAACTTATTTATTTGTTAAAAACGATGTATCTGGCAAGATAAGATGTTCCCATGGACATGCAAATACGGTTCTTTTTGTCGGTGTGAAGCAGAAAATAAATTTAGATTTCAACAGCTTTTTCGTTAAATAAGTATATCTTTGTCCACTAAAAAAGGCAATATATGCCCATTCTAATCAACATTTAACCTAATAAAAACCATCATAATGAAGTATTGTAAACTATTTATTTGCATTTTGTCTTTGATGCTTATCACAACAAATGCGACGGCAGAAGACAAAGATTTGACAACCATTCAAGGGTTGATTACCCGCTTAATTCCACAAAAGGCAGAGCATTTTCGCTTTGCAAAACAACAGCAAAAGAAAGGAAAAGATAGTTTTACGCTTACCGGAAAAGACGGAAAAATTATTATTTCGGGAAATAATGCCAATGCTATGGCGGTGGGTTTCAACTATTATCTTAACCGCTATTGCCATACCACTGTGTCGTGGTATGCAGAAGTTCCAGTAGTTCTTCCTAACAAATTGCCTGAAGTAAAAGGTACTATCACTTCTTCTGCAAAAGTAGACCGACGCTTCTTTCTGAATTATTGCACTTATGGATATACCCTCCCGTTCTTCGATTGGAAAGATTGGGAACGCCTTATCGACTGGATGGCGCTCAACGGAATTAACATGCCGCTGGCTATTACGGGACAAGAAATGGTGTGGTATAACGTTTGGAGCAAGCTGGGGATGACCGATCAGGAAATTCGAAGCTACTTTACCGGTCCCACTTACCTACCTTGGCACCGTATGGCTAACATCGATAGGTGGAACGGTCCGTTGCCTAAAGAGTGGCTGGAAGAGCAAAGAGACTTGCAAAAGCAGATTTTAGCACGTGAGCGGGCTTTTAACATGAAACCTGTTTTACCGGCTTTTGCAGGTCATGTTCCAGCAGAATTAAAGCGCATTTTTCCTGATGCAAATATCAAATCGTTAGGTAAATGGGCGGGGTTCGATGAACAATACCTCTGCCATTTTCTTAATCCGGACGAGCCCTTGTTTGCTAAGATACAGAAATTATTCCTCGAAGAGCAGACCGCTTTATTCGGAACAGACCATATTTATGGTGTAGACCCCTTCAACGAGGGTGAACCGCCCAGCTGGGAACCGGCATATTTGAAAGAGATTTCTAAGAATATGTATAGTACGCTTACTGCTGTTGATCCAAAAGCAGAGTGGATGCAGATGGGGTGGATGTTCTATTACGATAACAAAGTATGGACACCCAAACGTGTGAAAGCCTTTCTTACAGGTGTTCCACAAGGTAAAATGTCGCTACTTGATTATCATTGCGAGAACGTAGAACTGTGGAAAACTAACGATGGCTTTTACGGGCAGCCTTATATTTGGTGTTATTTGGGTAACTTCGGAGGAAATACTACGCTGACGGGTAACGTGAAAGAAACCGGCAAAAGACTAGATAGAGCGCTGCAAGCAACACGCCGTAACATGCTGGGTGTCGGTTCTACATTAGAGGGGTTGGATGTTATCCAATTCCCTTATGAGTATGTTTTCGATAAGGTTTGGACACATTCAGACAAAGGAGACCAACAATGGATCGACGAATTAGCAGATCGTCATGCCGGATTTGTTTCGCCATCGGTACGTAGAGCCTGGCAGATTTTGTTTAACGAAATTTTTGTACAGGTGCCTGGCACTTATAGTATTCTGCCCTGTCGTTCGCCTAAGCTCAACGATAACCATTCTGAACGCACGGAGATAAAATATCCAGTACAACGTCTTGAAGAAGCATGGAGCCTGCTACTTGACATTCCTAAATGCGAAAACAACGCGTTACAAATAGACCTTATTGCAGTGGGTCGTCAGGTTCTGGGTAATAAATTCCTTGCTGTTAAATCAGAGTTTGATGCGGCTTATGCAACCAAAGACCTGCCTTTGTTAAAGCAAAAAGCCTATGAAATGGAAGAATTGCTAAGCGATTTAGATTGTCTCACATCGTTTAACACACGTTGTACGGTTAACAAATGGATAGATGATGCCCGCGCATTGGGCAGAAATACTGAAATGAAAAACTACTACGAGCGCAACGCACGCTACCTCATTACCCTCTGGGGAGGTAATATTAGCGACTACGCCAGCCGTACTTGGGGAGGTTTGATAGGTAGTTATTATGGTAGACGTTGGCGTCTTTACATCCATGATATCTTAGCAAGCGTGCAAACAGGAAAGCCCTTTGACCAAAAAGTATTCGACGAAAAGAGAACACAGTTTGAGCAAATGTGGGTACATTCTACAACTCCCATTAGCCTGTCCCAACGTAACGACCTGCTTACCTTCTGTAAAATGATGTTCACTAAATATCATTTGCACAGTGCGGTAAACGTCCAATAAAACTATTCTTTTGGCTTGTGGAAAGGGCACTCTGCTTTGCCCCCTTTGGCCAAGTAGAATTTGCTCCTGTTGGTCACAATATTATTGCC
>JABCNV010000017.1 GCA_013333935.1 Prevotella sp.
TTAACATCAGACCAAGAAAGAAATTAGAATTTAAAACACCACATGAGTGCTTTTACGAACAAATTAAGTAAATTTGCACTTGCTTGTTGAATTCACGTGGGCGCAAAAGTACAAAGAAAGATTAAAAAAACAAAAGATTAAAAGATCAAAATGATTTAAAACGCAAAAGGAACTACCTGAATATCAGGCATGAGGAATAAAAAGAATATACAAAACAAGGCTTTCCTCCCACGGTTTCCTGCAGCGCCAAGAGCAGTATAAGGCAGGAATAATGCAGCCTAATACTTCACCGTTCCATAACCCATACGACGTATCACGATTGCAGAGCTGTCACCGTTCCATAACCCCGTATCATCTTGCGAAGCAAGTGATGCGGGGACAATGGCACTGCTCCACAGAATCGACCCCAACGGGGTCGCCCAACAGCAAGCAGGGTAATCAAACTCGGGAACCGGCATGTACAGAAGCGGTTGTTCAGCCCCCCACCCCCTAACTTAGGGGGCTTGTACCTTTCCATAACTCCTTAGAAGAAACGCCTCTCCCTAAAATGTGTCGCATTCCTTTTCCTCTCCTCCGGAGGGGACAGGGGGAGGTTCCCTAACTTCTATCTCCAAGCCAAAGAATCCCAACCGTCCGGGGAGGGGAAGCCGTCCTTTCCGCCCTTATATCTGACAAAAGAAAGCGAGGCCCGGTCTTCTCTCAGACCGAGCCTCGCCCTATTCACTCTTTTGAATTGTCTTTTTTTGATTTGAGCCAGATCGCGGTTTCCGCCTCACGGCGTCTAACCACTCTCCAACATCAAACTGTGTTACCTGAAAACTTTATCAATCTTTATACCTAAAAACTAATAACCTTTTGAACCTAAAAAACAATCTATCAAAACCTAAAAACTAAAAACCTATATGAAAAATCTACTAACTAATTTATCTTTTTGCTGATGCAAAGTTAGGGAGCTTGTCGTATTGCCGCAAGTGTTTTGCCCTGAAAAAGAGATGTTTTAAGCTTATTTTTGATATAAGTCAACCTTTTGTGTGCGCACACAACACTTTTTTGCTTTCCTTTCACGCTTGTTTAGCTTTCGTAAGTACAGCATGCGGATATGAGGTAAACACGCGGGTAAGAGGAGTTGAGAAGCTCTCACAGAGCCGTTTGACAGCGCCAGCAAAGGTCTACGTTGGCGAAAGAAAGCTCTGCCCGAATGGGCTTAAAGGCAGTGATACCGTGATTTAGAATTACAATATCGGGGGGGACAAAGCACGGGAAACAGTGCGTATCACATCCTTTTCGGTTTCGTACAGAAATGCAAAGGACATAAAAAAATGTGATTAACTGCCGCAGGCTACTCCACGAGCCATGGGCAATTAACCACAAATTTGATATTCTAATATTGTTTAATCTGCCTTGTAAAGGTTAGAAAAAAAACTTTGTATCGTATTAGAAATGCACAAAGGGACGGACGTGCGCGTCAGAGTACAGATCGGCTTGCTGTGTCCACATGGGCACAATAAAGGTAGATTGCACATCTAAGTAGTGCACACGGTTTCCTAGCTTTGTAAAGCCACCCGCCACGTTATAGAGACCAATAGGGAATATTCCTCCCACAGAAGTAAATACAGTTTGGGCATTTGTAAGCGACCATGGAATTGCTATCTTAAATCCATACAGGGTTCCATCATTTCCAATAGTCTCTGAATTATATTGCTTATCAGCTAAAGAGAAATTGTCTGTACTCAATCCTTCGAAGCTGCTTTTTGGTAGTTTTAATATCTTAACCAGCGCTTCGCGCCATTGTGAACCCGTTGGTAAAAACCACTTCCCTATATTCTGAGTAGGAACACCAGGTGCATAGTTGGCTGCCATATGAAAAGCAGGATACACATAATTGCCACTTTCCTTATATTCAGATACGGGAACAGAAGGCGGATATTGACCTCCTGCGCTTACAATATAATCTTCAAGGCTATTATTATGTTCATAAGTGTAAGTATAATGCAACCCGTCAGCTTCTGTTTCAAACAGCTTATCTTCATTTAAATCAGAGTAAGGCAGCCTATAATCACCAGCGATTGCTATATATTGCATAGCATCACCAGCATTCTTAAGTGCCATGGCTGTACCTTCAGCAGCAGTTGTTTTCTCCTTCGTTACAACGCCAATAGGAACACGTGCTGGTGTTTTGTCGCCAACATACCCTACTGTTCCATCCTGAAAGAGCAACAAGGGGGTTTTGCTTGTAAAGGTAAGCTTTATATCGTAAGAATAGTTTGGGTCGAGCTGCGTTTTATTCAAAAAGGTATGAGAAACGGGATTGCCATATATTTTACCGTTAAAATTATATTTCAGGTCGTTTACAGCAATTTTTTCTCCTGGTGCAAGTGCTATGTAAGTATAGTTGCCTTCTGTATTAAAGGGAGTTACAATGCCCGAGAAAGCTTGACTGCCCACGTTGGCAAACTGTTTTGCACTGGCTTCCGAATAAACCATACTGCCCGTTGTTGCTCGTTGCGGATTGTCACCTTTTACCGATAACGTAATATCCGATAAACCGTTGCTTGCCGACGACAGCGTTGTAGAGTTGCCGTCCATATTGGCATACGACGTATAGGTTACGATTAAAGGCCTAATGCGTGCAGCATAATGCTTCAGGGTGAAAGCAATATCATTCATGCCTCCACCAATGGTTTTGGTTACGGTTCCTATCATGGGACAGGTTGTCGACATTGAGCTGCTATTTATTTTCAGCTGTCCGCCCTGCTCAACTACGGCGTTATTGTGGCATACAAACGTGTATGTTCCGTTGGCAAGACGTATGCTTACCTGATGATCGGGTACAAAATTTCCACCCGTTACCGTACCCGAAAGTTCCTTGTCGGCACCAGTAAGTCGGTTTCCCGCTGCGTCAACCACGTAAATGGTATAGTGACCGTCGCTTAACGTTGTTGAACGAGTGGCCGTCCCTATCACCTTTGGGTTGTTACGATTGGGCACGATTGACATTTCGGCAACAATGCCGTTACCCATATCGATAGTTGTATCGGTCCGATGAGCGCTTGCACGAATTTCTGCGCCTGCTTTGAAGCCATCTTCGACTATGCGAATAGTGAGCTTCTTCCCGTTCAATAATATTTCGTTGCTTGGGGTGGCCTCCTCTTCGTTCGAGCACGCAACAAACAATTGTGAAGCCGATAAAATAAGTACGACTCCCATCAGATGAATCAGATGTATCGCTTTCTTTCTCATGATATTATACTTCTATTGTTTCGTCAATTGTTGTTCCACCGTCCTGCCATTCTTCTTCTTTGGTGTCCGTAGAATTGAGTTTGTTTGATGCGTCACAGAGATGGTAACTGTCCTCCATCCGGATAAATGTGCAATAAGGTGGCACATAAGACTTTAGTTTAATTTCATTCTCCATTTTTGAAATTAATAAGATTGCCTTTTAGAAAAATAATAAGGGCCGATTAAGATTTAAATTCTCCTTGGGGTGCAAATGTAGTTTAATTTTTCGTTTCGGACAACAAAAAAAATAAAAATCTTAAAAATACTGCTTAATTCTTAATTTAAATCTATCATTTCGGCGGCACATACCTATTAATTTTCGCATTAAAATATTCTGCCATTACACCGGAATCACTCTCCCATTCGCGCATCCACCAAGAGCCATAACAGGATAGCCCCTTCATAATCACACCACCATCCACTTTTCTACCTCATTTATAAGGTAATGGACGCAGAGGTTGTTGATACGCAAATACGTGCTCTTTTCTCTACTCTTTCTTTTATATTAAATACGAATAAAAGATAATTATTAGGGTTCTATACACGATTTTGGGCAACTCTTTCTTCTATCCATACTCAACCAATGGTCCTAAACCTCTAATATGTATTACCACAGGTGTATTTAAATTACCTTAAATGGAAAGAAGAACTTATGTTGATTGTTCTTTCTCAATAGAATCCATTATCTCTATAATCTTCTGTCTCCCCTCGTCACCATACAATTCAGAGAAAGGCTGTTCCTTTGTTTCGCTTATTCTAAATATTTCAACTTCGCCATCTTTACACACATCATTCCATAGATAATAAACCACTTTATTCAGAAATTCTTGTTCCGTAATGTTCCCATCACGCGGATTTACAAAATAATCACCAAGCATTTTGTCTTCACGATGTGTGGCTTCGAAAATCCTCTTGTTTACTACTTTTTGAAAAGATACCCACGAAAACTCCTTGTTTCCAATCGTAATCGTCCATTTTGTATTATTATATCTTATGGGTTGGTATTCCCAAGCCCATCTACGTTTAAAAGCACTGTCGATGGGAAATAAACTTTGATCGCTGGTGCCCATTGTAGCAAAAATATAGAGGTTAGATGGCAAACGAAGCTCTCCATTTTTAATTCCTTCATGACCTTTTCCCAGCCTATCCTCTAAATAAGCCCTTATGTCCGTATCTGCCTTAGTGGTATAAACTGATTTACCATCATCATCCCTATCCAACAGTTGAGACAAGTCGCCAAATATCTGGGCGCAATTGCCACGATTAATCTCTTCTATCACCAAATAAACATTTTCTTTGGTTTCATAAGCACGCATGTAAGCAGAAAGGAATGTTTGCGGAACGAATGAATAAATAATTTGTGACTCGCCTGGATAAGCAAGATATTCCTGCCCTATGGCGGCACCTTTGTTAAACTCAGTACTGTAATGATCTGAGAGCTCACATGCTCGAAGTATCTCTTTTTTATCATTAGTGCTCAGCTGTTTTATCGAACGCCAGTATTTTGCACTAAATTTATGAGGAGCATACTTAACCCCATTATTAATCATCTCTTTCAGTTTACTGATAAGTTCATATTTAGAATAGATTCTCTCAACGTGGTTATTCATTGTGGATTTATACGCTCCCACAAAAGTAGAATAATCGCTATCGGGATAGAATGCGGTGCGAAAAATGTTCTTTTCATCCACATTGTTGTCTTCTAAATATTTTTTAATCTTATACGATTTGCCCGTCCCAGGTGCACCATAGTAGATAATTTGATGGGAAGTTTGGGAATTATTCTTTGATTCTTTCAAACACAAAGTGCCATTTAATCTGTTAAGTTCCATTTTTGTCATTACTCACAAGGTTGTTTTTTATGATATGATAAATGTCCTACACATCAAAAAGAACGATGTGCAGGGCACGTGTAAATTTAATAAATTAATACTAGAATCAAACATCTCCCTGTTTTACAACAGATTCGATGCTGAATATAAATGACACCCTTATCTATTCTTTGTCTTAAAAATTTTCTGCGATAATCTCAATAACACCTCTATTTTCGTTTGCATTCACAAGCACTTCCTCTTCGAGGATCTCGCGCACTACCGCATAACGAGGCTGTGACATTTCCTACACTATTGCTACCACTCATGATATATGCAGGGCATCTCTACATGGGTAAAGATAATATTTTTCTGTAATTCAAAGGGTTGGGGGCAATATTATTTTTGTTTTTTGCAAATATATCTATTTTTAAGACTATCAGATAAAACGGAAAATGTCCCACCCCCGAAGAATCTTTCTGAGTCCATTGCCATGCCATTGCACATCGGCAACAGTATTGACGCATTCCTCTAAAGTCTTACATCAAATCAGAATACAGCACCTTCTTGATTTCGTCCTCGTGGTCATACACGAAGCGGGCGACGATACTCGACAGGATGGCCGACGTCGAGAGCTTCTCGTGTCCGGCGTATTTCATACGGTCGAGCACGTTCTTCAGACTTTCGTCAATATAAATGGTGGCCAGTTTGCCGCCGCCGTTCTTATATTGCGTGGCCATGTCGAGGAACAGCTGCCACGAGTCGGCCGAATTATCCTTGACGATATGATACTCGCGCATGGTGTTTTCTTTCGGCCGACGGCCGCGCACGGGTGCATTTTTAGCCTCGTCATTTTCGGCGTATTTGGGAGCAACTGCCCCATCGGTCGGCTCTGCGCCCGAAACGGAAGCCTTTTCTGTCGAAGCAAGAGCATCAGGCTCACCCACTCTACCACTCTGATTATCAGACCATTCCCCACCTTCAACCACATATTCATGCGGCTTTCCGGCTTCAGCTCCCGACGCCTGAGAATGTTGACTAACACGCTGTGTATCAGAAGAATTCACGTTTTTGTCGTCCTTGTCAGATTTTGTCGGGTTTTCCTCCTCATTTAGAGCTTCCAGCGCGTCATCGTCGTCGCTGACGGTGGTTTCAATTACCTTTGGCGCAAAATTGTTCTTTCCGTTCTGCAGGTCGTGCACCAGTCCCTGAATTCCTCCGGGCAGGAGGACGCTTGTCTTTTTCTTTGCCATAATTTTCAAACGGATTTTAGCTTCCCAGCCCTCCCCTATTCCCTGATGAATGGCGGCGCGCGGCACACCGGTCTGGAAGGAAAAAGAGAATCGTGGCTGACGGATTGTTTATATTTTTATATATTTATTTCTTCCACTTTCTGTCGCTGTTCTGCTGTTTAAACCGTCCCGAGACGCCGCAAAACCGACACTCCGACTGAACCATCCCCTCTAAAAGCCTTCGGTTCCTCTCTCCATAGGCATTGTAAAACAGCTACTCCGGCCGAATAATCATCAACAGAAACCCCGGAAACCGCCCTTTGCAGAGGCTGTAAAACAAACGTTCCGGCAGAACCGTCAACGCTCCGTAACGGGGTAGGGCTGTGCCCGAAACAGCATCATGAATTACCTTCAGATAGGCAGCAGTCACACGGGAACTGCGCAATTTTATGGCCAATCGGGACAGCAGGCATCGCGAGCATTCAGGCTTCTTTCATCCGGCGAATCATAAAGTCGAAGGCTCCCTTGACGGCATCGCGCTGCGAGGCGGTTATCTCAAAAGTATTGATACGCTTCAGCGAGGCGCGCGCAGTGATGCGGGGCGTCACGGCTCCGAGCTGCTTGAAGATGGCATCCGTCTGTTTCCACATGCGAAGCTCGTCGGCAGTACCGATACGCACGTCGATACGGTTTGGCACAAAGAACAAGCGGGCGGTCATTTCAGGCGTAGCCTGGCGCAGCGCGTTGATTACCTGGATAAACGTCCCCGTCGAATCGAGCGTTTTTTCCTCATATTCGTAGGGGCAGATAATGAAGTCGGCACCCGTGAACATCGGCACCAGACCGTCTTCCGACACGTTTCCGGGCGAATCGAAAAGCACGAAACCCTCGGTTTGCGATGCCGACTCCATAAGCTGCTGCATCAGTTCCGGGTCCTGCACGTCAAAGTCCTGCACGGTGTAGGGCTCCTCCATGTCGTCGTAAATCTCGCGGTCTTTCTTCCGCTGCATCATGATGGTCTTCTGCAAGTCGGTGTCAATGATGCATACATCCTGCTTTTTCCATGCCAGATAGTTGGCGAAGAGCATGCACAACGTCGACTTCCCCACGCCTCCCTTCTGGTTTGCAAAAACTATTTTATGGTTCTTCATACCTTATTATATAAGTAACGATATATACTTTTACGGGTTTATACAAACCTATTTTTATATTTGCAAATATACGCATTTATATCTATATACACAAATATTTCTATCTTTTTTTAATCATATATTCTTTTATATATCCACTTGTTTATATTTATATATAAAACAATATTCATTTTATCATATAAACATATCTACAAATATGTGTCTATTAATCTATTTATATCTAAACATGTTTATATTTTTATATATAAATATATTCGTCCGCGCCTCCGGGCATAACAAAGACACCGCCTAAACAGCAGGAGACAGAAGCAGGAATAACCTTATAATCAAACAGATACAAAGAAGCAAGTAAGAACAAA
>JABCNV010000030.1 GCA_013333935.1 Prevotella sp.
TCGGCTGCTTTTACCAGCCCGATGTTACCCTCATCTATCAAGTCGGTCAGTCCCAATCCCTGATGTTGGTATTGTTTTGCAACCGATACCACGAAACGAAGATTGGCCTTGACGAGTTTCTCCTTGGCGCGTTCGCCTTCCTTTCCGCCGTTTCTGATGGCCTGGGCCAACTCTATTTCCTCATCTACTGTAATCATTGGTACACGACCAATCTCTACCAGGTACTTGTCCAGAGCCTCACTGGAACGGTTTGTAATGCTTTTGGTGATTTTAAGCTGGCGCATTATTGTTAATCCTTTCTAACAATTTCTTACTTAGATGACTAATTATCCTTTTCGTGAATACATTTCCATCCCACTTTGATGAAATGGGTTGCAAAAGTACAAAATTTCTTTGAAACAAGAGGTTCTTTGTACTATTTTCTTTGTCAAATATTATTATTATTGCGCTTTTTCAGCAAAACAACGTTCTCAACATGCGGTGTATGGGGGAACATATCGACGGGCTGTACGGCCATTACTTCATATTCGGCATCAAGAAGAGCCAGATCACGGGCCTGTGTGGCAGGGTTACAGCTGACGTATACAATGCGTGCGTGCGCGGCTTTCAGTATGACGTTCACAACGTCGGGGTGCATACCGGCGCGCGGCGGGTCGGTAATGACGATGTCGGGCGTGCCATGTTGCCGGATAAATTCATCGTTAAGAATGTCTTTCATGTCTCCGGCGAAGAATGCTGTATTGTCAATTTTATTGACCTTCGAGTTTGTTTTTGCGTCCTCTATGGCCTCGGGAACATACTCTATACCTATAACTCGGCGTGCATAACGGGCCATAAAGTTGGCAATGGTGCCTGTGCCCGTGTAGAGGTCGTATATCAAGGGCTTCCGGTTCACGTCGCGTTGTTCGGCTGCCTGCAGTGCTGTTTCATCGGGAAAAGCCGGTGGAAGCGGGGCGTTAACATCGCACAGGCTGAAGGCCCGCGCTACGGAGTAAAGATGATAAGCCTGTTCGGTATTGGTCTGGTAGAAGCTTTTGGGGCCGACTTTAAAGTGCAGGCTTTCCATGGTTTCATAAATAAAGTCGGTACCCTTGAACGTTTTCAGTTCCAAATCGCCTATGGTATCGTTTCCCTTCTGGTTGTCGACATACATTAATGAGCTGATTTTCGGGAACTTGCCACTAATACGTTGCATAAGCTCTATAGCCATCTGCTCGTCGCCGGGCTGCTCAAAGTGGAACTGAATAAGCAGCATCCATTCGCCCGTATTTGAGTTTCGGAACATCAAGTTGCGCAGCAGGCCGTGCTGTGCCTTGACGTCATAGAAGCTCATTCCGATGGCTTTGGCGCTTTGTTCCGTGAAATTGCGGACTTCGTTATGCAGGTTGTCCATCAAATGACACTGCTTGACGGGATATATTTTGTCAAAGGCGCCCGTGATATGAAAGCCTATGGCCGAATGGTCGGCGGCGAGGTCGAGCGTCTCGTCCTGCAGTTCCTCATGGGTAAACCACCGTCGGTTGCAGCAGCCAAACTCTAACTTGTTGCGGTATTCCTTGGTTTTTACCGAACCAAGAATGG
This sequence comes from Prevotella sp., assembly GCA_013333935.1. Classification (GTDB taxonomy): domain Bacteria; phylum Bacteroidota; class Bacteroidia; order Bacteroidales; family Bacteroidaceae; genus Prevotella. The sequence continues at coordinate 1,582 of JABCNV010000030.1, forward strand.
GCATAAACTCGGGCAAACTGACCTTGCCGATGCGCGAAAGCTGGTCGAAAACCTGCTGCTGCTTGGCTTTGAGCTGTTCGTCGTAGGGCAGATTCTGCCATTTGCAGCCGCCGCAAACGCCGAAATGCTCACAGAACGGCTCCTCCCTTACCTTGCTTTTCTCAACAAATCGGATAACGCGACCCTCGGCATAGCGGTGTTTTTTCTTTACAATTTCAACGTCTACCACATCGCCCGGCACGCAGAACGGTACGAAAACAACGCGTTCGTCGTGATGGAACAGGCTCTTGCCTTCGGCTGCTACGGCCTCTATCGTGATGCCCTCAAGGACGGGATTGGGTTTCCTTTTTCTGCTCATTCGTAATGTTTTGGGTGCAAAGGTAGCGCAATTGCGCGGAATATCAAACACCATTCAGGCCATAGTTTGTAATGCTGACGCAATTATTTCCGTGCCGTTCACGCCTTGGGGCGGTATTACGGCGGCCGTCGCACGAGTGTATGGCAGCCGTGATACACGTCTTCAGGCGACTGTGGTACGAGCGTGCGGCGGCCGCCGTAAGGTTATGCGCAGGCGGCAAGGGGAGCGGCTGTGCGTGGCGATGGTGGAAAATTAGGCCGGTAAGGGGGCCGGAAAGGCGCAAAATGGCGGATATCTTGACACTGTTTGCGCAAACAGAAAAAATTGCAATTTCCACATGGCATTTTTCGATTTTTCCTTTGATAATTCAAAGTTATATATTACCTTTGCAATGTCAAGTTTGCAAAAGCAAACATGTTGAAAGACATTTCAAATGATATATTACAATATTTTATGAGCGAAAAAAGAGTCTATACTTTCGGAAACGGCAAGGCCGAAGGACGTGCTGACATGAGGAATCTTCTTGGCGGCAAGGGTGCCAACCTCGCAGAGATGAACCTTATCGGCGTGCCGGTTCCCCCCGGGTTTACGATTACAACAGATGTATGCAACGAGTATTTTGAGAAAGGAAAGGACGATGTCGTCGCCTTGCTGCGCAACGATGTGGAGAACAGCGTCAGACATATTGAAAACCTTATTGGCTTAAAGTTCGGCGATGCCGTCAATCCGCTCCTCCTTAGTGTACGTTCAGGTGCCCGCGCTTCGATGCCGGGAATGATGGATACCATTCTTAACCTCGGACTGAATGACAAGGTTGTGATGGGCCTGGCTAAGAAAACGGGAAACGAACGCTTTGCATTCGACAGCTATCGACGTTTTGTTCAAATGTACGGCGACGTTGTAATGGGTATGAAACCCGTTAATAAAGAAGACATTGATCCGTTTGAAGCTATCATTGATAAGGTAAAGGCACAGCGCGGAATAGTTCTGGATAACGAAATGAACGTGGACGAACTGAAACAGCTTGTCACGCTTTTCAAGAAGGCTATCAAGGAGCAGACGGGGGGCGATTTTCCTGAAAACCCCGTCGATCAGCTCTGGGGCGCCATCTGTGCAGTGTTTGACAGCTGGATGAATGAGCGCGCCATCCTGTATCGTAAGATGGAAGGAATCCCGCAGGAGTGGGGTACAGCCGTAACGGTTATGGCCATGGTGTTCGGAAATATGGGCAGCACGTCGGCTACAGGCGTATGTTTTTCCCGCGACGCTGCTACGGGCGAGAACGTCTTCAACGGCGAATATCTTGTCAATGCACAGGGCGAAGACGTCGTTGCCGGCATTCGCACGCCGCAGCAAATCACCCGTGAAGGCTCCGTGCGCTGGGCTAAACAGCAAGGCATTTCCGAGGAAATTCGTGCTACAAAATTCCCTTCAATGGAAGAGGCTATGCCTGAAATATTCGGCCAGCTCAACGCGCTTCAGGATAAATTGGAGAAGCATTACCACGACATGCAGGACATGGAGTTTACCGTTCAGGAAGGCAAGCTCTGGTTCTTGCAGACCCGTAACGGAAAGCGTACGGGCACGGCAATGGTCAAAATAGCCATGGACCTGCTGCATGAAGGCATGATTGACGAGAAGACGGCTATTAAACGATGCGAGCCCAACAAGCTCGACGAGCTGCTTCACCCCGTGTTTGACAAGGAGGCTCTGAAGCAGGCACACGTGCTTACGCGCGGTCTTCCGGCGTCTCCTGGTGCAGCTTGTGGGCAGATTGTGTTCTTTGCTGACGACGCTGCCAAGTGGAGCGACGAGGGACATAAGGTTGTAATGGTGCGCATTGAGACGTCGCCGGAAGACCTTGCCGGCATGTCGGCAGCCGAAGGCATCCTTACAGCCCGCGGCGGTATGACGTCGCATGCTGCCGTTGTGGCGCGCGGAATGGGCAAATGCTGCGTATCAGGCGCCGGCGCTATTATGATTGACTACAAGACCCGCACGGTAGAGATTGACGGTGTAGTGCTGCATGAGGGCGACTATCTGTCTATCAACGGCTCAACCGGCGAAGTATATCAGGGTGAAGTAAAGACAAAACCTGCTGAGGTTTCAGGCAATTTTGCCGAGCTTATGAGCCTTTGCAACAAGTATACACGTATGGTTGTGCGCACCAATGCTGACACACCGCACGACGCTGAGGTCGCAAACAAGTTTGGTGCAGTGGGTATTGGCTTGTGCCGCACGGAGCACATGTTCTTCGATAAGGACAAAATCAAGGCCATGCGTGAGATGATTCTCGCCGACACAAGGGAAGAACGGGAGATAGCTTTGGCTAAATTGCTTCCGCTTCAAAAGGAGGATTTTTATGGCATTCTGAAGTGCATGGACGGCATGCCCGTCAATATCCGTCTGCTCGACCCGCCTTTGCACGAGTTCGTTCCTAAGGATTTGGCCGGCCAGGAGGCCATGGCCAAGGAGATGGGAAAGAGTATTGATTTCATCAAACACCGCGTAGAGAGTCTCAAAGAGGTCAATCCGATGCTCGGATTACGCGGTTGTCGCCTCGGCATTACATACCCCGAGATTACCACTATGCAGACAAAGGCCATCCTTGGAGCCGCTGTTCGCCTGAAGCGTGAGGGCTATCAGCCCAGGCCAGAGATAATGGTTCCGCTGGTTGGCACATATAAAGAGCTCGAACAACAGCAGAATGTGATCAAAGCTGCGGCCGAAGAGCTGTTTAAAGAAGAGGGTATGGAGGTCGAGTTTAAGCTGGGAACGATGATCGAAATACCGCGCGCCGCGCTCACTGCAGACCAGATTGCCAAGCACGCCGACTACTTTAGCTTCGGCACAAACGACCTTACGCAGATGACTTATGGCTATAGTCGCGACGACGTTTCGCGTTTCTTGCCCACCTATCTCGACAATAAGATTCTGGAAGTTGACCCATTCCAGGTTCTCGATCAGACGGGAGTAGGTCAGCTTGTTGAAATAGGCGTGAAGCGTGGCCGCTCAACAAATCCTAACCTTAAATGCGGAATATGCGGCGAACACGGCGGCGAGCCTTCGTCTGTCAAGTTCTGTCATCGCATCGGTCTTGACTATGTCAGCTGTTCTCCTTTCCGCGTTCCTATTGCCCGACTTGCAGCGGCACAGGCAGCAGTGGAAGAGTAAGAGAACGATTTATAAATAAAGATTTTGGGCGGAGTATTGAGTGGCAACACGAATACTTCGCCCCAGCTGTTTAAAGGGGATTAAAAGGACAATTTGGAGGAACGAAAATAGGGCATAACAATGGTACAGAATCGAGGAAAAACCATAGTAGAGTCAGAGGATAGCTATAGTAGAATCAGAGAATAGCTATAATAGAAGCGGGAGGCAATCATTGTAAAATCAGGAAATATTCGTTGCAGAATCAGGAAATACCCATTGTAAAATAAGGTAAAAATCACAGCAGAATCAGAGAAAAACCGTTGTAAACCCATTGCCAGTCATAGGTAATGGGTTAATTCCAAGACAAAAAACTGATGATGAAAATGCTATTCTTTCAGGATAGTCTTTATTTCGTTTAAGTCGCCGTCGTTCGCTGCGGGTTCGATTTTCAGCAGGTAACACAACAGCGGATAGACGTCAACGTTTCGGAAATGCGGCACCTGGCAGTGGCGAAAATCGGGTCCGATGGCACGGAAAATGGCGTGCATTTCAGGCAGTTGCGGGTCAAAGCCGTGCGTTCCACCCGCTTTTATTGGCTTGTCGCTTACCACATAACCTATCTCGGGGCTTACAACGATGTCGCCCACACGCGGATTCGACCCGTAATGAAGATAGCGGGGAATATCCTTTCGACGCCAAACCTGCACATGATTCAGGTTTTTAAGTGCAGCATAAACCTTTTGCTCGCATCCCTTTCGTACGTAAATATTGCACGGAACAGAGCCGCTGACCTTCCTGATCCATTCAGGTTTGAGATACCGGCTAACGGCAATGGCATGATCCTCGGGTATCCATGTCATGCCATGATCGGAAACAACCACGAGGTTTATGTCTGCAGAGTGGGGCAGACGGGACAGCTGGAAGTAGAGGAGATGCAGCAAAGAGTCGACCTGTTCAACCGCCGCCCGCGTGTGTTTTGATTGCGGGCCGAAGTTGTGTCCTGAAGCATCGGGCTGCTCAAAGTAAGCCATCACGAGGTCGGGACGACTGTTCTCGGGCAAACTCATTTCGTTTACGATGCCCTCTATGCGCTCGCTGAACGTCAGTCTCGGCTTTTTATCATAATAGAAAAACTTGTCGGGATAGCGACCGTTCACCTTAACGTCTGACCCGGGCCAGTAGAAAACCGACACACGTTTGCCCTGACGGTGTGCCGTGTTCCACACCGGCTCGCCGCCATAAAACCGTGGATCGGTCTTGGTTTGGGCGTTCGAGAGAGAGAACAAGAGCCCCGTCTGCGGGTCAAAAAACTCATTTGCCACGATGCCGTGGTTGTCGGGGTAAAGCCCTGTCGCCAGCGCGTAGTGGTTAGGAAAGGTTTTCGACGGATAGGAAGGGATTAAACCTGACGAAACGCCTTCCGTAGCCATCAGGTCAAAAAAGGGTGTATTGTACCATTCGGTATAGTCCCAGCGGAATCCGTCGAGCGAAATCACTACTGTATAATGCCTGGCCGAGGCGGTAAGCGCCACGAAAACCATCAGCACGAAAAGCTTTAGGACTCTGATTTTTTTCATGTTTCAGGAGATTTTTTTATGTGCAAAGTTATTCAATTCCTTGAAAACAACAAGGAAGTTTCATCAGATGTTTTCACCGAAAACGCTGCAACGGTATGGCTATAATGAAATAATCAATCCGATATTTTACAGTAGAGCCAGATTCTTTTTACCGTATCGTCTCATTTTCCATGTGCTTTCGTTGGTTGTACGGCGGCCGTCGTACGAATCGTACTGCGACCGCCACACACATCGTATGACGGCCGTCGCACGAGCTTACCACGGCCGCCGTAACACAACCGTCAGCCTTGAAAAGTTTGTCACATCCATCAGAATAAAGCGAATCTGTCGTAATAATCGCGTAAAAAGCCAATCGCGCAGATAATCTCACAAACTCAAAACCATTTCTAAACCCATGCATAATTATTTCTATATAATGCGCATTATGATAAACAGTAACAGGGTGATGATTGCCTACTACCGTTTTTCATAAACCCCTCTGCCGTAAATATCGGCTTCCTGAACGCCCCTGTTTGCAAGGCTGCAAAAGCCAATAAAGGTTTATTTATTGGCTATATCAAGAAAAAGATTTAACTTTGCGGTGAACAAACAGAAACGTAAACAAATAATTATGCCAGAAATATCGGTCCGTGGTTTAGAAATGCCCCAGTCGCCCATACGCAAGCTTGCGCCGCTGGCTAATGCCGCAAAAGCCCGTGGCATAAAGGTATTTCACCTGAATATCGGCCAGCCCGACCTTCACACGCCAAAAGAAGGCCTTGACGCACTGAAACATATTGACCGGAAGATTCTTGAATATTCGCCCTCACAGGGCTTCCTTTCGTATCGCGAAAAACTGACTAAATTCTACCGGAAATTCAACATAAACGTCACTCCCGACGAAATTATCATCACCTCCGGCGGCTCTGAAGCCGTGCTGTTTGCCTTCATGAGCTGCCTGAACCCGGGCGATGAGATTATCATTCCAGAGCCTGCATACGCCAACTATATGGCCTTTGCCATCTCTGCCGGCGCCAAAATCCGCACTATTGCAACCACTATTGACGAAGGCTTTTCGCTGCCCAAGGTCGAGAAATTCGAAGAACTGATTAACGAACGCACACGTGCAATCATGATTTGTAACCCTAACAACCCCACGGGTTACCTTTACACGCGCCGCGAAATGAATCAGATTCGCGACCTCGTGAAGAAGTACGACCTGTATCTTTTCTCTGACGAGGTTTACCGAGAATATATTTACACGGGAAGTCCCTACATCAGTTCCATGCACCTGAAAGGCATTGAAAACAATGTGGTTCTGATTGATTCGGTGTCGAAACGCTATTCAGAGTGCGGCATTCGTGTGGGTGCCTTGATCACCCATAACGCAGAAGTTCGGCAGGCTGTCATGAAATTCTGTCAGGCCCGCCTGTCTCCTCCCTTGCTCGGTCAGATTGTAGCCGAAGCCTCTCTCGATGCCCCTGCGGAATATTATCGGGACGTTTACGACGAGTATGTGGAGCGGCGTAAATGTCTGATTGACGGTTTGAACCGTATTCCCGGCGTATACTCCCCCATCCCCATGGGCGCTTTCTATACCGTTGCGCAGCTTCCTGTTGACGATTCAGAGAAGTTTTGCCGGTGGTGTCTTGAAGAATTCAACTATGAAGGCGAAACCGTCATGATGGCTCCTGCCTCTGGTTTCTACACCACCCCTGGTGCCGGAATCAACCAGGTGCGCATAGCTTACGTGCTGAAAAAGAAAGATTTAGAGCGTGCCCTCATCGTATTGAGAAAGGCTCTTGAGGCCTATCCGGGCCGTGTTTAGGTTCAAATGAACGGATATTAGGATTAAATCAGCCATGAATTTCCCCCTATTTGTCGCAAAACGACTCTTTTTTGACAACAGTGATTCGCGGAAAGTGTCACGTCCGGCAATCACCATCGCTACCGCCGGTGTAGCTATTGGCATTGCCGTGATGATAGTGTCGGTGTTCGTTGTTCTGGGTTTCAAGCATACCATCCGCAACAAGGTCATAGGCTTTGGCTCGCATATTCAGGTGACAAACTTCATGACACAGATGTCGTCTGACCAGTATCCCATCGTCATGAGCGACAGTATGATGAGCGTTATCAGGTGCATTGCGGGGGTTAAACATGCTGAACGGTTCGCCTATAAACAGGGCATACTGAAGACTGACAGCGATTTTCTGGGGGTTATGCTCAAGGGAGTCGGGCCTGAATTTGACTCAACATTCATCCATCAGAATTTAATTGCCGGAAGCATTCCTAAGTTTGCCGACGACGCAGCAGGCAACAAGATTGTCATTTCAAAAAATATTGCCGACAAGTTAAATATTAAACTGGGGCAGCGTGTGTTTGCCTACTTCATCAATAACGACGGAGTTCGTGTTCGTCGCTTCACGATAGCCGGTGTTTATCAGACCAACTTGAATCAATATGACGAAGTAATGTGCTTCACCGACCTGTATACAGCCGTGAAGCTTAACGGCTGGAAACCTGACCAGGCTTCCGGTGCCGAGGTTACTGTAAACGACTTTGACAAGGTCAATACCGTAGAGCAGCAGTTTGTCAAGAAAGTAAACAAAACCACAGATCACTACGGAGAAACGTACACTTCGCAAACCATACAAGACCTTAATCCGCAAATTTTCCAATGGCTTGACCTGTTGGACATGAACGTCTGGATTATTCTTGCACTGATGATTTCGGTAGCCGGTGTGACAATGATATCCGGTTTGCTCATCATTATTCTCGAACGCACTACGATGATTGGGGTTTTCAAGGCTCTCGGTGCCCGAAATACTACTATCCGCCACATGTTTTTATGGTTCGCCACCTTTATAATAGGACGCGGATTGCTGATAGGAAACGCCGTGGGTATAGGCTTTGCCCTGCTACAGAAGTATCTTGGCGTCGTTAAGCTTAATCCAGCAACCTACTATGTCAGCACGGTTCCAATAGAGCTTAACGTCCCTGCCCTACTGCTTATTAATGTGCTGACACTGGCTGTTAGCGTATTCGTGCTCATCGCTCCCAGCTATCTCATCTCGCACATCCATCCTGCAAGGAGCATGCGTTACGAGTAATCGTCAATGCATTAAAAAATCCTTACATGGAACGATAAAGGTAACAAACGGGACAATATCTCTGTTTATGCTCTTGCCGGTTTCGGGAAAAGTAGCTCTTCACTAAAAATATTGCACATTTTTTTTGGGAGTGTGCATATTAGATTGTACCTTTGCACAAAACAAAGAATCTTGTGCAATGGCCAATACACCCAGTTTTAATGAACTGATTAAAAATACTATTCAATCTAATTGGGATAAAGACGCCCTGACAGACTATAAGGGAATAACGCTGCAATACCATGATGTGGCACGCAAGATAGAGAAGCTTCACATCATGTTTGAGAACTCCGGATTACAACATGGTGACAAAATAGCTTTGTGTGGACGCAATAGTTCGATGTGGGCCTGCGCGTTCCTGGCTGCCATTACCTATGGAGCCGTTCTTGTTCCCATACAGCATGAATTTACCCCTGAACAGGTTTACAATATTGTTAATCATTCCGACTCGAAGCTTTTGTTTGTGGGTGATGTCGTATCAACGACATTAGATTTCGGAAAAATGCCTGCACTCGAAGGCGTTGTATATTTACCTGACAACTCGTTGCTGGTGAGTCGTTCAGAGAAATTAAGCTATACGCGCGAGCATCTTAACGAGATGTTCGGGCACAAATATCCCAAATATTTCAGAAAAGAGGATGTTGCCTACTATGCAGACCAGAGTGAAGAGCTGGCCATGATTAACTATACAAGTGGCACTACTGGATTTTCGAAGGGCGTAATGCTCCCCTATCGCTCGCTGAGAAGCAACATTGATTATCTGATGCACGTCATAGGTAGCAAGATTAAAAAGGATAGTCGTGTGCTGGCTATCCTGCCAATGGCTCACATGTACGGTCTGACCTGCGAATTTTTGTTGGAGTTCTGCCTGGGCAACCACATTTATTTCCTTACCCGATTACCCAGTCCAAGCATTATCCAGGAAGCGTTTTCGGAAATACATCCCGGCATAATCGTTTCGGTTCCATTGATTGTTGAGAAGATTATCAGGAAAAAAGTGTTTCCTCTTGTCAATAATTATACTCATCTGAAACTATTGATGAAGATGCCGGTTGTTGGCGACAAAATCAAAGCGCGCATATGTAAAACTGTCATGGATGTGATGGGTGGGGAAGCTTATGAGATTGTAGTCGGTGGAGCAGGACTTAATAAGGAGATAGAATCTTTCCTCACAAGCATTAACTTCCCTATCACAATCGGATATGGAACTACGGAGACGGGGCCTATGATTACTTTCTCCGACTATCATGATTTTGTCCCCGGGTCGTGTGGAACAGTGGCTGAAAACATGGAACTTAAGGTGCTTAGTGATGATCCCGAGCATGTGGCCGGTGAAGTAATTACACGTGGCCTGAACGTCATGACTGGATATTACAAGAACGAACAGGCTACGAATGCTGTCATAGATAAGGACGGATGGTTCCACACTGGCGACTTGGGTAAGATGAGTTCTGACGGACATCTCTTCATTCTTGGCCGAATCAAGAATATGCTTTTAGGCTCGAATGGACAAAATATTTATCCCGAAGAAATAGAAGATAAGTTGAACTCAATGGCCATGGTAAATGAAAGCCTTATCCTTCAGCATGGTGACAACCTTATCGGGCTGGTATATCCAGACGTGGAAGGAGCGGGAGCGCTCGGTTTCTCTGATGATGATTTGAAAAACATTATGGAACAAAACCGAAAGGCTTTAAATGCACAGCTCCCTGCTTTCTGCAGAATAAATGAAATAAGAATCCAAGAGAAGGAATTCGAAAAGACCCCGAAGAAATCGATTAAAAGATACCTTTATACTAATACTCTTGACTAATGATTCCCTTGTGCAAACAAGCAAAGGGATTTCTTACAACAAAAACATTATATGATGGAAAAGATACCAAGTTTTAACCAGCTTATACAAGACAGTATCATTAATCATTGGGACAATGACGCCCTGACTGATTATAAGGGTGCTACCCTGCAATATCATGATGTCGCTCGTAAGATAGAGAAGCTTCATATCATGTTTGAAAGTTCGGGTATTGAAAAGGGAGACAAGATTGCATTATGTGGGCGTAACAGTTCTGCATGGGCGGCAGCATTCCTTGCAGTGCTGACCTATGGAGCCGTAGCCGTTCCTATCTTGCACGAATTTACGCCAGATCAGGTTCATAATATTGTTAACCACTCTGAAGCCCGACTTCTTTTTGTTGGCGATGTGGTTGCTACGCAGATTGATGCAACCAAAATGCCTAATCTTGAAGGTATTATTTACATTCCGGATTATTCCTTAGTACTTTCCCGTACAGATAAACTTACCTACGCTCGTGAACATTTAAATGAAATGTTCGGACATAAATACCCCAAATTTTTCAGAAAGGAACACATACATTATTATATAGATGAGAATCCTGATGAACTGGCATTGATTAACTATACCAGTGGAACGACAGGATTCTCAAAAGGTGTGATGATTCCTTATCGTGCGTTATGGAGTAATGTAGACTTTGGACAGCATGTTCTTGGGGCACACATTAAAATTGGAGACAGCATTATAAGTATTTTACCTATGGCCCACATGTATGGAATGGCCTTTGAGTTTTTATTTGAGTTTATCAAGGGCTGCCATATATTTTATTTGACACGAATACCGTCACCGGCCATTATAGCGGCAGCTTTTGCAGATATCAAGCCAGTCGTTATCATCTCGGTTCCGCTAATCATTGAGAAGATTATCAGAAAGAAAGTTTTCCCGAAGATACAGGACCCCAAAATGAAGCTTTTGTTAAAGATGCCTGGAATCAACAACAAAGTTTACGATAAAATCTGCGCTCAGGTCACACAAGCCTTTGGAGGTAACTTTTATGAGGTTATTATTGGTGGCGCAGCGTTTAGTCAGGAAGTCGAACGGTTCCTGCATCGTGTAGGTTTTCATTATACCGTCGGATATGGAGCGACGGAGTGTGCTCCCATAATTGGATATGAAGACTATAAGAATTTTGCACCAGGCTCATGTGGAAAGGCAGCCTTGCACATGCAAGTGAAGATTCTTTCAGCCGATCCGCAGAACGTTCCTGGAGAGATTATCTGTAAAGGTCCTAACGTAATGCTGGGCTATTACAAGAATGAGGAGGCAACAAAAGCGTCTATAGACAATGACGGCTGGTTCCATACGGGTGACCTTGGTACTATGGATGCCGAAGGGAATATCTTTATTAAGGGACGTTCAAAGAACATGCTTTTGGGTTCAAACGGACAGAATATCTATCCCGAAGAGATAGAAGACAAACTAAATTCTATGTCTTTAGTCAGCGAGAGTGTTGTTATTCAGGAAGGGAATACCCTTGTCGGATTGGTATATCCTGACTATGATACTGCTCAAGCTATGGGATTAAATAAAGATGATTTGAAAGATGTAATGGAGCAAAACCGTAAGGAACTGAATATGGTGCTGCCGGCATATTGCCATCTTTCTGAAATAAGGATTCATGAAGAAGAATTTGAGAAGACTCCGAAAAGGTCTATCAAGAGATTCCTCTATACGCACTAAGATATTTAAAATTTGCCTTAGCTTACATCCATAACAGAGTAGGCTAAGGCAAATATCTGCCAAAAGAATTAAGTTTGAAGCTCTTTTTCCATGGCTTCTATTCCTTTTATGGTACAGAATCCTCTGATATAAAGCATGATTACATCATGTAGAATCTGCTTCATTCCATATCTATTATAAACCTGTTTCCTCATAATATAAGACATTGTAGCATGTCCTACCTCGCTTATCAGCGAATAATCAACGTCTTTTCTGAAAAATCCTTGTCCCACTCCTTCCTGAAAAAACTGATTCGCTGTTTCGTTATTCTTTTGTCTGTTCTTCTCCAACCAACGTGTAACTAAGGGATATTTGTCAATATCTGCGAAATAGGCAGGTGATATGCTTGTCAGTAACTGCATCTGATACCGATAAAATTCAACGATAGTTGAAATGACAGAAGCCTGCGTGTTAAGCATAAACTTTGACATATGTGCCTCATAATCGCTGACCCCGGCCTTGACAACAGCCAGTAAAAGCTGTTCTTTGTTCCGATAAATCTCATATAAAGTGCGCTTTGAAATTACCAGCATGGCAGCCAAATCGTCCATTTTCACAGCCTTGATTCCCTTGATTCGAAATTCGTTTATGGCACACTCTAAAATGCGGTCTTTAAGTTGCTGCTTGTATTCAGTGGGTTCGTTCCGTCTATCCATAGCATGAACTATGTTACTTTTTCTCATGCAAATATACAAAAAAATGATAAAACTGTTTCCCTTTAGCACGTTTTTATTATCTTTGCGTATACATATTTTAAGGTAAAAGGTTCATTATTAAATACACATTTACGGAAATGGTAAAGGTAACAAAAGAAGCAGCTCTTGAATATCACGAAAGAGGGCGCCATGGAAAAATAGAGGTAAAACCCACTAAACCGTATCGCACGCAAACTGATTTAAGTCTTGCCTATTCTCCCGGAGTAGCTTATCCTTGTCTGGAAATTCAGAAAAATCCTGATGATGTTTACAAATATACCGATAAAGGAAACCTTGTAGCCGTTATCTCTAACGGCACAGCAGTTCTCGGCTTGGGTGATATTGGTGCCATGAGCGGCAAGCCTGTAATGGAAGGAAAAGGCTTACTGTTCAAGATTTACGGTGGTGTTGACGTTTTTGATATAGAGATTAACGAGAAAGACCCTGAAAAATTCTGCGATGCTGTCGAAAAAATTGCTCCGACTTTCGGTGGTATCAATCTGGAAGATATTAAGGCACCAGAATGCTTCTATATCGAAAACCGTCTGAAGAAAACCCTTGATATCCCGGTCATGCACGATGATCAGCACGGAACTGCCATCATATCAGCTGCAGGTTTATTGAATGCTCTTGAGGTTGCAAGCAAGAAAATCAAAGATGCCAAGATTGTTGTCAATGGTGCCGGAGCCGCTGCTATCAGTTGCACAAAACTCTATTGCTCATTAGGTGCCAGGCACGAGAACATCATTATGCTTGATTCTCGCGGTGTGATTTATAAAGGACGTGACCATGTCAACGAGCAAAAAAGCGAGTTTGCTACCAATAGAACCGATTTTCACACGCTGGAAGAGGCCATCAAAGGAGCCGACGTGTTTGTTGGTTTATCAAAGGGCAACATCCTTTCTCAGGAAATGATTCGGTCAATGGCCGACCACCCCATCGTCTTTGCCCTGGCTAATCCCGTTCCAGAAATATCGTATGAAGACGCCCTCGCGGCCCGTCCCGACGTATTAATGTCCACAGGACGTTCCGACTATCCCAACCAAATTAACAACGTTATCGGCTTTCCCTATATTTTCCGTGGCGCACTTGATGTGCACGCAAAGGCTATTAATGAGGAAATGAAGCTTGCTGCGGTGAAAGCAATTGCGGCTTTAGCCAAGATGCCAGTGCCCGAAGTTGTAAATCAGGTTTACCATGTGACCGACCTTTCATTTGGCCCTAAATACTTCATTCCGAAGCCGATTGACCCACGTCTTATCACAGAGGTATCGGCTGCTGTGGCTCAGGCTGCAATAAAAAGTGGTGTAGCGCGTAAAACGATCACCGATTGGGCTGCTTATAAAGACCATTTACGCCAGTTGCTGGGACAGGAAACCAAACTTACCCGCACGCTACACGCCACAGCTGCACTGCATCCACAGCGTGTTGTTTTTGCAGAAGGTGGGCACCCCACCATGATGAAGGCTGCCGTTCAAGCCCATCAGGAAGGCATCTGTACGCCGATTTTGCTTGGCAATCCCGACCGTCTTAATCGGCTTGCAAAGCGCTTGAAGCTGGATCTTAACGGTGTAGAGATAGTGGATATGCGCGCTGATAACGAACAGCGTCGCCGTGCAACGTATGCCAAACACCTTGCAGAGAAGCGTGCACGTCAGGGCGTGACGTTCGAAGAGGCTTACGATAAGATGTATGAACGCAACTATTTTGGCATGTCGATGGTTGAACAAGGCGATGCCGATGCTTTCGTTACGGGGTTGTATACCAAGTATAGCAATACTATCAAAGTGGCCAAAGAGGTTATAGGTATTCGTTCCAACTACTCTACATTTGCTACAATGCACATCCTCAATACAAAGAAAGGCGTGCTCTATCTTTCCGATACGCTCATCAATCGCCACCCTGACCAGAATGTGCTTTACGACGTAGCGCGTCTTACTGCTCACATGGTTCGCTTTTTTAACAACGAGCCGGTCATTGCAATGACAAGCTATTCCAACTTTGGGACCGACGAAATTGGCTCGCCTGTCAAGGTTCATCAGGCCGTAGAACGTATGCAGCAGGATTTCCCCGACCTTGCACTTGACGGCGAAATGCAGGTTAACTTTGCTCTGAATAAGGAGTTGCGCGATGTAAAATATCCTTTTACCCGACTGAAAGGTAAGGATGTAAACACGCTTGTTTTCCCGAATATGAGCTCGGCTAATGGAAGTTACAAACTGATGCAAGCCCTTGATCCCGACTGTGAAGTGATAGGACCGGTACAGATGGGCTTAAACAAGCCAATCCATTTCACCGATTTTGAAGCAAGCGTGCAGGACGTAATCAACGTAACTGCCGTTGCTGTTATTGATGCCTATGTCGATAAACTGAAGAAAGACAAATAAAAAGCTTTTGACTGCCGGCAGGTATTGCTTCTATAACAATTAAGTATTATACGAATGACATGCAAGGCCTCACCCTGAAATAAAGGTGAGGTTTTGATGTCGAAATTTCAATTTCCATGTTCCATCTCCGAAAAATTCTGTTTGCAGGCCTTCTGTTTCTTGTTTCCTGTCAGCTGCGGGCCCAGTTGAAAATAAACGCGGCCTACCTTGAATACATCACTCAATACAAGGACCTTGCCATTGAAGAGATGAAACAATACCGCATTCCCGCAAGCATTACGCTGGCGCAGGGGCTGTTTGAAAGTGCGGCAGGGCACAGTAGGCTCGCCACCGAGGCCAACAATCACTTTGGTATTAAGTGTCACGACTGGCAGGGGCGAAGCATCACTTCCGATGACGACGCCCAGGGCGAATGCTTCAGAGCCTACGACAGTCCGAAACAAAGCTTCGATGATCACAGCCTTTTCCTGAGGAACAATGCACGCTATGCACGGCTTTTCCAGCTTTCAACGACCGATTATCGCGGCTGGGCGTATGGACTGAAAGACTGTGGCTATGCCACGAACCCGCAGTATGCCGACAAGCTCATACAGATAATTGAGCTATATCAGCTTTATCAATACGACACCGTCCGCACGTACGACCATTACATGGCCAACACTTACGCCGCACAAAACCGTGCTACAGGCCTGCAGCCGCATATTGTTCGTATGTATAACAAGAACTATTATGTCGTGGCCCGTGAAGGTGATACCTTTAAGTCGATAGCCAAAGAGGCCGGTGTCTCCTGGCGGAAACTGGCCAGATATAATGAAATTGACCGCCATACGAGGCTGCACGAGGGTGACATTATCTATCTTGAAAAGAAACAGAAACATGCTATCAAAGCCTTCAAACGGGTGCCACATGTGGTTAAGGCAGGCGAGAGCATGTACACCATTGCGCAGATGTATGGTATCCGCATTAAGAATCTTTACAAGATGAACCACATGAAGCCCGAGGATGGCATTCGTGTTGGTCAGGCATTAAGGGTATATTAAACGAAAATGTGTGATACAGGTATGAGGCGTTTCTTCCTCTATGTTGTTCTCTTCACGTCGTTGAGTCTGCATGCTCAAGACTTCAAGACGTTCTTTTTAGATAAGACTCTACGGATAGATTATATCTTTTCAGGCAACGCTAACGAGCAGCACATTGCCCTTGATGAGCTGTATCAGGGACCGCACTGGTATGGAAAGCAACGACGGTTAGCCGAGGTTCCCGTTGAGGGGAACGGACAAATTACCGTTCGCGACCACCATTCGGGGCAGGTTATTTACCGCAACTCCTTCTCTACCCTTTTCCAGGAGTGGCTAAGCTACGATGAGGCCAGGGCGCAGACACGCAGTTTTGAGAACGTGTTTCTGATACCCATGCCAAGGGATTCCGTTGATGTGACCGTCGATTTACGCAATAATCGCCGGCAGGTTACCGCTTCGCTCACCCACCTGATAGCCCCAAACGATATCCTCATACGCCATGCAGGCGAACGCAATGTAACGCCCTACTCCATCCTCCAGCAGGCAGAAGATACCGCCTGCTGCATTCATGTAGCCTACGTGGCAGAAGGTTATACGCCACAGGAAATGGGCATCTTCCGTGAAGATGCGCGCAAAGCCATGAGCTACCTGTTCTCTTACGAACCGTTTAAAGGTATGCGGGGGCGTTTTCAGATTGTTGCCGTCGAGGCGCCTTCGCAGGAGAGCGGCACCAGCGAACCGCGAAAAGGTATATGGAAAAACACCGCCCTGCACTCCCATTTCGACACATTTTACAGTGACCGTTACCTGACAACGCTGAAGCTGAAAGACCTGCACGACCGTCTTGCAGGCATTCCTTACGAGCATATTATTGTGCTGGTCAATACCGATAAGTATGGCGGAGGCGGCATCCTGAACAGTTATAATCTCTCGATGACGCACCATCCGGCCTTCCGCCCCGTCGTGGTGCACGAGTTCGGCCATAGTTTTGCCGGTCTTGCTGACGAGTATGCGTACGACAACGAGCCCATACCCATGTACCCTTATGATATAGAACCATGGGAAAAGAACATTACAACCAAGGTCAATTTCAAGGGTAAGTGGGAGAATCTGATTGGCAAATGCCCCGAAGCGGGCTTCTACGAGGGCGCCGGATACAGCCTGAAACATGTTTACAGAGCGTTCCCCGACTGCCGCATGCGCACCAATACCTATCCCGACTTCTGCCCTGCCTGCCAGCAGGCTATCCGGCAGGTTATCGACTTTTATACAAGGTAAGATTTTGACTAAGCTAAAAATCCTTACACTTTCACTTCTGTTTCTGGCACTCCCCGTGAGGGCACAGTCGCCCTCTGACAGCCAGAAGCTGGGAATGGCACTTGATTATTTCCAGAGCGGCAAATACCATGAAGCCCTGCTTATTTTCCAGAAGCTGGGGCAGGACTATCGGCTTAATCCGCGTTTTGTGGCCTATACCGGCGTGTGTTATTATTATGAGTGGGACTATAAACGTGCTGCCGAATGCCTCGATAAGGCCATTCCGCAGCTGAAATCGTTCGCACCTTCCGAACTTTCGTTCTATTATTTCGCCGACGCAGAGAGCCATTTCAACCTGAAACAGTATGACAAGGCGCTGCCCTTGTATGAAAAAATGCTCACTTTATGCCAGGAAACCGAGAAGCCTGATGCTTATTATAAGGCGGGATTTATACACGTGTACCGCTGCGAATGGATGCCGGCGCTTGACAATCTGCAACTGGCCCTCATCTTTTACCGTCGTTTCCGCCCTGAAGAGCAGGCACGAATTGCCCAGATTCGGAATATGATTTTCGGATGTTGTGAGAAAATTGACCGGCAGGCAGGTAAGTAAACGTCTCACCTCTTTAGTGTTATTACCTGTGAAGTATTGCTGTACCGTATCAATATAACTGCTTGTTTAACAGACCATTCCATCCATATATATTCCCCTGTCTTCCATTTTTCCATCGCCGTTACTGCGTGGTGCCTCACGTGCGGCGGCCGTCGTACGCGCGTACCGCGGCCGTCGCACACATAATACCACGGCCGTCATACAATGTGTACTACGGCCGCCGCACCCTTGTCATTACATTGTCCGGCGGCCGGCCAATCACCATAAAGACACCTGCTTTATCGGCTGAAAGGCTGAACAAATAAAGGGAAGAGGAGCGTTTTGCAGAAATCTGGTGCCGGTTTTTCATATATCGATGACGAGCCGCCATGCTTTTTTGCGGAAAACGAAGCATGTGTCAGCGAAATGGATTATCTTTGCAGGCAACTGGAAAATAAAGACAATGAAGATACAAGAAGGCTATATGCCCTTCAAGGGTTACTGCACATATTACCGTATAGTGGGCGAAAATGCGTCGGGAAAAGCACCTTTGCTGCTCCTCCACGGAGGCCCGGGAAGCACGCATAACTATTTTGAGCTTCTCGACAGTCTGGCTGATGACGGACGAATGATTGTCAGTTACGACCAGCTCGGCTGTGGAAACTCGTTTGTTGAAGGGCGTCCGGAGCTATGGACTATGGCGACATGGCTTGACGAACTCGAGGCCCTGCGCCGCCATCTTCACCTCGACCGTGTCCATATTCTGGGGCAATCGTGGGGAGGAATGATGATTATCGCCTACCTTATTGACCGTCGTCCTGAGGGCATACGGTCGGCCATTCTGTCAAGTACGCTCTCATCGAGCCGCCTCTGGAGCCGCGAACAGCACCGGCTCATATCGTTTATGCCCGAAAATGAGCAGGCAGCCATTGCCGAAGCCGAACGTACAGGCAACTGGGAAAGCCCTGATTATCTGGCGGCAAACGACCATTACACGGTGCTTCATGCCTGCGATTTGACAGGCGAACGGCCGGAATGTCTGGCACGGAAGAAGCGTTTCGGTACCGAATCATACCTTACGGCATGGGGCCCTAACGAGTACACGCCGCTGGGTAATTTAAGAAACTTCGATTATACAGCCCGTCTTCATGAGATAAGCGTGCCGTGCCTGGTTATCAATGGCACAAACGACGAGTGCACTCCACTGCTGGCAAAAACCATGTTCGACGGCATACCACACGCCCGTTGGGAGCTTCTGGATGGGGCCCGGCACATGACTTTCGTCGACCGTACGGAGGAATACTGCCGGCTTCTTGCCGGATGGATGAACCAAAACGACTGAAAAGCACTCTTCACGCTGCCTTTTCGGCAGCACGAATTACTTGTATCCCTTGTTCTGTTTAAGGTTCGTGTTCAGGTCGATAGCCTGGTCAGGAATTGGGAAAACCCTTGTATAGCTGCCCGTTGCAGGCTTGAAGTCGTATGCTTTTGTGAAGCGTCCGAAGCGCACCAGGTCGTTTCGGCGCCATCCTTCCCACATCAGCTCCAGCAGGCGCTCCTTTAAAATATTGTCGAGTGTGGCCTTTGCACGGAGCGGCATGCCCGCACGGTGACGCACTGCATTGAGTTCTGCGGTACCGTCTTCACCGTTACGCACCTTGGCTTCAGCCTTCATCAGCAGCACGTCAGCATAGCGAAACAGAACGATATCGTTGTCCTGAAGGCGTCCGTCCGAATAGGCAGATGGGTCGATTTCGTACTTATTCATTCGCGCGCCTGCCGTTTTCTCGTAGGTTGTGCCCGATAAATCGGGCCTGATTTCGAGCGGATGGTACACCAATGGCTGCCCGTTGTCCTCCTTTACAACCTGTCCGCTCACCCTTACCGTGTCAGAATAGAACCACAGTTTATACCTGTTGTCAAGGCTGTCAGTGCCATATCCGAAAGCGTGCACGGTTGAAAGTGTGGCCGATGTGCCGTTTTCCGAGTCGAGTTTCAAGGCGCCTCCGTGTGCGTAATGACGGCTTCGGAACAGATAATTAAACTGATTGGCATACCTTCCCTTGTCCATTGGTATCGTGAAAATGTTCTCACGAGACGTCTCATTGTGAATAGAGAAGTTCGCTGCAGGGTCTTGTTCAAGAACGTATCCGGCCGCAGCTATGCTGTCGCAGTAAGCAATCGTTGCCTGCCAGGCATTTAAACGCTGGCTGCCTACGGTGAAAAATATTGCCCTTCCGTCCGGATGGACATCGTCTGTCCAGTCATCATCGGCATAGATTTCAGTGTTCAGCAACAGCTTGGCCAGCATAAACTCGGCCACCGGGCGGGTTACACGGCCGTAATTCACGCCCTCCATGTTGCTTCGTCCTTGCCTCAGATAAGGCAAAGCGCTTTGCAATTCGTCAACAACAAAGCTGAAAAGCCTGCTGCGTGACACCTGCTTCACGTCGGAAAGTGGTACATTATAGCCCGTAACTAACGGAACATTTCCGAACATATCCAGCAAGTAACTGTACATCATTGCCCTGATGGCACGCACTTCTGACGTATAAATGGCATACTGATTATTGCTTAATTTCGAGCGATTCTTGTCAATACGGTCAAGCGATCGGTTGCAAAGCATCACCACCTTATATAAGTAACACCACGTATTATAAAGGGCAGCGTCGCCCGACGACCATGTATGGTAATAGAGCCGCTGC
Source organism: Prevotella sp. (assembly GCA_013333935.1). Lineage (GTDB taxonomy): Bacteria > Bacteroidota > Bacteroidia > Bacteroidales > Bacteroidaceae > Prevotella. Next base: position 22,024 of record JABCNV010000030.1, read on the forward strand.
CAGAATCCACCGTCGTACCAGTCGCCGCCGCGGATAGGTAACATCTGTTCGTCGGTCGGAAATGAGTTCCAATCGTACACCCCCCTGAACGTACCCTGCAGGCCTTGACTATCTGAAGAGCCGCCGATATAATTGTAGAGGTTGCCTACTAAGTTGCGTTCGATGTCGGCAGAAGTCTTGTAAGCCTCCGGCTCTTCTATCTGGCCTTTCGGGTCTTCAGAAAGACAGGCTGTCAAAAACAGCGGGCAAAGGAAGATAAGTATTATTTTATGAATATCTTTTTTCATCATATTACGCATTTGAAATGGATATACAGGGGCGTGGAATATATCAGGAAGGGTCTTAAAATATATCAGAGGGAGTCATGAAATATATCAGGAAGGGTCTTAAAATTGGATGGAAAAACCTACACTATAGCTGCGATAAGGCGGATAAGAACGCTTGTCGTCCATACCCAATGTGCCGTCAGAAACGTAGCTGTTAATCATAGGCGTGAGGCCGCTATAGGCTGTTATTGTAGCCAAATTGTTGACAGAGAGCGATACGCGCAGCGCCGAGATGGCACGAGGCAGACGTCGGGCCGGAACGTTCCAGCCCACAGTGAGGTAATTAAAGTTCAGATAGTTGCCGCTTTCCAGCCAGTAATCGGTTGCCACCTGGTCGCCAATGTTCCGCTCGGGCGCCGTAGCCAGCACGTTATAAGCCGGAAAAGAGCTCATATTCATGTAAGTAAGCGACGTACCATTGTATATTTTATGCCCGAAAGCACCGTTCATTTGCAACGCAATATCAAAGCTATGGAAACGGAAACTTATATTGGAACCCAGCGTCATTTTGGGCGTAGCCTGCCCCGCTATGTACCTGTCCTTGCCGTCTGCTATATTGATTGTGCCGTCATTATCGAGGTCGGCTATCTCGTAATGCAGCCTACCGTCGCTACTTTTCTTGAGTCCGGTACAGTGAGGAAGATAGAAAACGCCCAGCGGTTGCCCTACAATCTGGTAGACAATATTATTGTCTCCGCCATGAAATCCGGCACCATTCAGGTTGCCGATAGACACAATCTCGGGTGCTGACAGATGATTTCCCTGATAATTGCCGCTCAAGGAGAGCAGCTTGTTATACTGAAACGATGCGTTGATATTGATATTCAGTTCCATGTCGCGCTGCTGAACGGGCGTGATTCCAAGCCCAATCTCCAGACCCTTGTTGCGCATACTGCCGAGATTTGCCAGCAATTTATCGAACACGAACGGCGGAACGGGCACGTCATACATATACAACATGTGGCGTGTTCGTGAGTAATAGTAGTCGGCTGTCAGCACAACCCGCCCCTTCCAAAAGGCCAAATCGGCGCCGATATTGAAAGAACTGCGCGTCTCCCACTTCAAATCGGGGTTGGCATTTGACGTAATTCCCAACGTCGTTGCAGGGTTTCCGTTCCACGAGATAAGGCCTGTGGGGTTCAATAACAGCAGCGAATTATACGACGTTATGCCGCCGGTGTTTCCCGCCAGGCCGTAACTGGTGCGCACTTCCAGCCTTGTAAGCCCCAACGGACGGTGCATATCGCAGAACGTTTCCAGCACATTCCATTTGGCTGCAACCGATGGAAAGATGCCCCACTTGTTGCCATGACCGAACATCGACGACCCGTCGGCGCGGGCATTTGCCGTAAACGTAACGGCGTCAGCGTAGCGATATTCAACCTGTCCCATCAACGAGGCCAGGGCCGGATTCTCAAAATTGCTACCCGTTCCGCCGTAAGGCAGAATGCTGCCCGCCGCAAGGTTGTCGTAACCATGTTGATTCAGCTTGAACCCCTTGGCGGTAGTGAAGAATCTGCGCATTGTGCGCTTTTGATATTCAGCCAGTAAGGTGCCCGTCAGATGGTGTTGTTTCGTGGCGCCGTAACTGTGGTTCCATGTGGCTTCCACGCTTGCAAGCCAGTCTTCCGACTTTGTTTCGGAGCGATAAGCCTGCCCTTGGGCCCATATCCATGTGGGCAGATACTGGGCATTGCCCGTCGAATTGTAGCTGTAAGAACCGAATGCCGACAGGTTGAACGAGGGGTTAAGGTGGAATAACAACCGCACATGCGAGATGAAATTCAGCAGTTTGTCGCGATCCTGTTCGAGGAGCAGGGCCCCGGGTGTGGCAATTTGCGAAGCCAGTCCGTTCCTGTCCCATCCTCCCGCTGCGTTGCGGCCTGCCGGAAATGTGGGGTTTTGGGCGGCGGCAGAATAGAAGAGTTTCTGATAATCAAAGATTTGATCGTAGTTCATGCTGCTGCCAAAGACACCGAAATCAATAGCTAAAAGCTCACCGAATGCCTTCTGCTGCAGGTCCATTTTGGCCACAAAGTTGTTGTTGTCGTGCTGTCGGATAATAGTGCTGTGGTCCATGTAGCCGACGGATGCACGGTAACTAGCGCCCTCTCCGCCGCCCGAGAACGCCACGTGATGGTTCTGAATGAATCCCGTGCGCGTGATAGCCATCGGAAAATTGGTGTTATACCCCCCGTCGTTATAGCTCATACCCAATCGCTTTGCCGTCGTACGGTAGGCGTCTGCACCAAGCATTTCGAGATTTTTATACACGCTTTCGAAGCCCAGACTGCCGTCATAGGAGATGTGGAATTGGGCGCCGCGTCCCTTCTTTGTCGTCACTTCGATGACGCCCGATGCCCCACGGCTGCCGTAAGGAGCGGTTTCGGCGGCATTCTTTAAGATGGTAAAGCTCTCTATATCAGCGGGGTAAATGCTGTTCAGCGTGGCAATATCGCTGTACACGCCGTCAATAATAACAAGCGGGTTGTTGCCTCCGGTCAGAGATGTGGTGCCGCGCACACGCACTGAACTGAGCATAGCCATGCGGTCGGCACCCGACGAACTCACGTTCACGCCGGCGGCCTGTCCGCTCAATGCGCCCAGCGAGTTGATGACGAGGCCCTTGTTCATGCGCCCCTCTCCCACAATATCTATTGACCCGTCATGAGAAAACAGCGGGCCTTTGCGTGCCGCGGCCGTTATTACACTGTCGGCAGGCAGCTTGTGTTTCTGGGCCGAGAGGGACTGGCATAGCGCTGCACAAAAACCGACGATGATGAAAACAGACTTATCCATAGGGCATAAATTATTCAAAGTGTATCGAAAGCTTACAGTTCAAAATTAAGAAAAAAAATCTAAAATCGGTGCCGTTTGATTAAAAAAGAAACGAAAGGAGAGAAGATGAAAGTGCAGAATGTATAAATAAAAACTACAGCATAGAAACATATTATATTGATTTATAACGATATAACATACCTACTTATAAATTATATCAACCGTAACGTCACCCTCATGACAGGCTTATGGTAACCTTACGGCGGCCGCCGTAACATCTGTACCACGGCCGTAGAACCACTTGTACGGCGGCCGCCATACGCGTGTGCGACGGTCGCCGTACTCTCACCTCTAAGGCGTAACAAACGCACCGGCAGGCAATAAACAACCACAGTTTGCCGAAATATCGGGAAACCGTAATGCCTGTAGGGCTTTCTTTCAAAAACAATATCGGGAAACCGTAATGGCCACAAGACATTCTGCTAAAAACGATACCGTAAACGCCATACACCGCAAACGCACGTCTTTATATCAACAGCCCTGCAGCCCGTGCAAGGCGCGAGGCGGCCGTCCTCGGTTCCATCATGCTGTCGTCAGCCGCAAAACCGTCGTTGATATTGACCACCCTGCTGAAACCTGCCGACAGAAGAGCCTCCCTGTCATGCACGCATCCGGCGAGCAAAACCGCGGGGACATGTGCCGACCGCGCATGCCGGAGCACCACACCGGGCAGCTTTCCCATCAGCGTTTGGGCGTCAGCACTCCCCTCGCCCGTTATAACAAGGTCGGCTCCGGCGATGGCATCGTCGGCACCTGATAGCCTCACGACCAGCTCTCCACCGCTTTCAACCGTCGCGTCCATGAACTGCATGAAAGCATATCCCAGCCCACCGGCTGCGCCTGCACCACGCCGTCGGCTCATGTCGTGCCCCATGTGGCGGGCTGCCATGCGCGCAAACGTCGAAGCCCGACGCTCCAGCTTGCGCACCATATCGGCATCGGCGCCCTTTTGCGGCGCAAAAACCGCGGCGGCTCCGCGAGGGCCCAGCAGCGGATTGTCGACGTCGGTAGCCAGAATAACTTTCAGTTTCCCAATCCATAAAAGCCCATCGGGCAACGTATTGCCGTCGTCAGCATACATTCCCGACGCCGTTTTCAGGCATCTGATCATGCCCAGACCGCAGTCGCTTACGGCACTTCCGCCAAGTCCTACAATAAATTTCCCGAAGCCTTTTGCCAGTGCATCCGTTATCATTTCACCAACGCCATAACTCGTTGCCAGCAAGGGATTACGGGCATTTGGCTCAATTTTTTCCAAGCCCACGGCCTGGGCTACTTCAATGATGGCCGAACCGTCTTTCACTCCCCACCGTGCCTGCGTGGGTCGCATCATGGCATCGTGTGCGCTGCAGGTAAAAATGCGGTCGGGCTGCATGGCTTGAAGAAAGCCTTCGCCGCCGTCGCTGACATTGAAAATGCGGCATTTTACGTCGTTCCGTGCACCTTCAAGGCCATGCCTTACAGCCTCGTTTGCCTCGCTGCTCGTCATACAGCCCTTGAAACTGTCAAGGGCAACAACAATGTTCATACTGTTTTGGGCTATTGTTCACAATATTAACGACCTTACATCGTTATTTGTTGTATGAAGCAAAGAATCCTCATTCTGTCTCTTTTCATAGCTGCATCCCTTTCAACTCTGGCGCAGACCTTCACCCTGAAGGGCCGCGTCATTGACGAAAACAACAATCCGGTAGAGCTTGCCAGCGTGTCGTGCCTGAGTCAGGGCAAGGCAACGGTGACGTCGCTCAAGGGCGAATATAAGATGATTCTGCGCTCGGCCGACTCGGTTGTCGTCAAATTCTCGATGCTCGGCTATCGTACGAAGACGCGCATTCTGCGTCATCCGAAAGGCCCTCAAACCCTGCAGGTGGTGCTTTTAAGCGATTCGAGGACCCTCGGTGAGGTAAACGTTATGGGGCAAAAGATACAATCGGGACAGACACAAGAGCTGTCTACCAGGCAGCTTAAGCAAATGCCGTCGGCAACAGGCAACGCCGTCGAGGAGCTTATACAGAGCCAGGCCGGAGTGTCTACCCATTCGGAGCTGTCCTCTCAGTACAACGTGAGGGGCGGAAGCTTTGATGAAAACTCGGTCTACATTAATAATATAGAGGTGTTCCGCCCTTTCCTTGTGCGTAGCGGACAGCAGGAAGGGCTGTCGGTTATCAACCCCGATATGGTAGACAGGATAGGTTTTTCGACGGGAGGCTTTGCTGCAAAGTATGGCGACAAGATGTCGTCGGCCCTCGATATCATCTACCGACGCCCCAAACGCTTTGAGGCAAGTCTCGACGCGTCGCTGCTGGGAGCCAGCGCCTACGTGGGCTTTTCCAACAAAAAGCTGGCCTGGGCCAACGGCATCAGGTACAAAACCAACCGCTATCTGCTTGGTTCGTTGGAGACAAACGGCGAGTATAAGCCCAACTTTCTTGACTACCAGACGTATCTTAACTACCGTCCGAACAGCAGATGGAGCATTGATTTCATCGGCAATATATCAGACAACCACTATAATTTCACCCCGCACGACCGTGAAACACGCTTCGGAACGCTGGAGAACGTGAAGTCGTTCAGGGTATATTTCGACGGTCAGGAGAAGGATTTGTTCCGCACTTACTTCGGTTCGCTGGGCATCACGCGGCATCTGGGCGATTCTACTTCCGTAACCCTTATGGGCTCGGCGTTCTCAACCAACGAGCAGGAGAAGTATGATATTCAGGGACAATACTGGCTCACGCAGACAGAAACGTCGGAGAACCTCGGTGTAGGCACTTACTTTCAACATGCACGAAACTACCTGAAAGCACACGTCGAGAGTATCAAGTTAATGGCCCGTCATACCACAAAACAGCATGACGTGGAGGGCGGCGTGACGTGTAAGATGGAACATATCAAGGAAAACTCAGCGGAATATGAGATGCGCGACTCGGCCGGATACAGCATACCTCATACCGGTAAGGACCTGAACATGATTTATTCGCTGCGTGCACGCAACGAGCTTAACGCCAACCGTCTGGAAGTTTATCTGCAGGACACATGGAGATTCAGGTCGGGAGGCGACGACGACAGCACGCAAACGCTCTACACTTTAAACTATGGCCTGAGGTTTGCACACTGGAATTTCAACCGCGAAACCATACTTTCGCCCCGCGTGTCGCTAAGCATCATACCGGCCTTCAATCAGAACTTGAGTTTCCGTCTTGCAACAGGCCTTTATTATCAGTCGCCTTTCTTCAAGGAACTGCGCGATACGACCACGCGCAACAGCGTTACCTATGCTACGCTTAACCGGAAAATCAAGAGCCAGCGCTCACTGCATCTCATTGCCGGTCTTGACTACAGGTTCAGCATGAAGCAGCGTCCGTTCAAGTTTACTACGGAGATTTATTACAAGATTCTGGGCAACATCGTTCCCTATAGCGTCAACAACGTAAAGGTTACATACTATGGAGACAACGTCGCAAGCGGCCATGCGGCCGGCATCGACATGAAACTGTTCGGCGAATTTGTGCCCGGAACCGACTCGTGGCTGTCGCTTTCGTTCATGAATACCAGAATGAAGCTCAACGGTTTATCCACACCGTTGCCTACCGATCAGCGCTACGCACTGAACCTCTACTTCACCGATTACTTCCCCGGAACCAATCGTTGGCTCATGAATCTGAAGTTGGCTTATGCCGATGGCTTGCCTTTCTCGGCGCCTCACCGCGAACTTGAACGGAACAATTTCCGCGCACCGGCTTACAGACGTGCCGATATTGGTATGAGCTACCGCCTGCTGAACAATGAAGACAGGCACAGCAAAAGCATCTTCAAGAACATTTGGATTGGCGTTGATTGTCTGAATCTGCTGGGCATAAACAACGTGAACTCATACTATTGGATAACCGACGTTACCAATCAGCAGTTTGCCGTGCCCAACTATCTTACAGGACGACAAATCAATGCCAGGGTAAGGTTTGAACTATAGCGCTTGAAACGACTCATGCCTTCCACTGAATCAGGGGGAGGCATGAGCATAATTATTATAAAAATGGGAAGTAAGATTAAAAGCTATAAGAGAAACCTAACGAGACAAATTCCTTAAACATCCAGTATCCCAGCTTGTTATCGCGTGGATGTCCGTCGTCAAAACGTGGATGAATAAACAGTTTTGTAGAGAAAAACCTGTTAAACTGGAACGTAAAAGTGTTCTCCCATGCCATTTCCAGGCGTTTATAGGTGGTATAACTATAAAGATGTGTATTCCAGTTCAGGTTGTTACAGATTCTGCCATTCAGGTCAATCGTTATCTGAGAACCAAAGTCGTTCAGGGCGTGATGGCCGAGAGGAATACCGTTTTGCTTTGAAAGAGCCTGACGGTCAGTGTACTTGAAGTTATAGGCAAGCGGGGCAAGATGAATCGTTCCTGTCAAGTGGTTCTTGAGCCAATTGACAGAATAGTCCATACCTATGGAGAGATTGACGTTAAGTGGCGAAAGAAAGTCAGACTGTACCTCGCGGCTATTCGGCTTGAAATGGCGCGTCCACTGCGTTTGTGCCAACAGCTGGAAGGTATAATACCATCGCTTTGTGGCCTGAAGTCCAAGCTTACCGGTATATCGAATAAGGTCTTCCGAGGTGCGCATGTTATGAATGGAGTCGCTCTGTGTGGTCTGCATGCCGAGCTTCATTTCCAGTTTGTTCTCCCATTTTACCTTTTGCTTGTTGTTATAATTGGCCACAAGGGTCACGGCTCCCACCATAGAGTAGTTGCTCTCACCGCCCTGATACCAGTTGTCTGTAAGATAATTTTGCAGGAATTGCAGATAATAGTCGCCTCCAAATTTCCAGAAATTAGGCTTCAATACAACCACATCAACGGGCAATGCATCCGGTTCTTGAGGGGCAGCTTTCTCTATAATGGACGTCGGATTTTCGGTAACTGTATGAGGAGCAATCACAGAGCCCAAAGCCTTCAGTCGGCTTTGGGTATTCGCAACAAGCTCGGGATGACTAAGATAAATCTTAAGGAGCTGATAATCAACGGGAGAAAGCTGCTCGTCAAGGCTGAAAGCACGATGAGCTACATTGCTATAGAACGTAAGGGGAAGGAAGAAAGGAGCAGTATCTATTCGGCCGAAACTACGATGAACTGATATACTGTCTCTATAAATAGAATCGGCGAAATGAGTGAGTGAATCGGTATAATTCTTGATTACCATACTTCCCGTTGCAGGACGATGCTTGCGAAGGGGCTTTAAATAACCCTGAGCCATCAGCTGAAAGGGCAAGAAAAAAAGCACTGCTACACAAGTATATTTCAGTTTACGCATGACAAATATTTTTCTTTTTTACATTAGCTCTGCAAAGGTAGCAAATATAGAAGAAAATACCAAAATGAAATGTTGGCCTTCTCATTAAAAAGCAGTAACTTTGCAACAAAATAATTTTTGAACACTTTTAATTCTAAGATTGTGGCAGAAACAAAGTATATCTTCGTCACGGGCGGAGTAGTATCTTCTCTCGGTAAAGGCATTATCTCATCATCGATTGGTAAGCTTTTGCAGGCCAGAGGCTATAATATAACCATTCAGAAGTTTGATCCGTACATAAACATTGACCCGGGCACGCTGAATCCGTATGAGCATGGAGAATGCTACGTTACCGTCGACGGCATGGAAACTGATTTAGACCTCGGCCATTACGAACGATTTACCGATATCAAGACCACAAAGGCCAACTCAATGACCACAGGACGCATATACAAATCGGTTATTGATAAAGAGCGTCACGGCGATTATCTTGGAAAGACCATACAGGTTGTGCCACACATTACAGATGAAATAAAACGTAACATACGGCTTCTCGGTCAGAAATATCATTATGATTTTGTGATTACAGAGATTGGCGGAACAATCGGTGACATTGAAAGTGCCCCCTTTCTTGAGGCCATTCGCCAGATGAAATGGGAGTTAGGGCGTAACGCCGTCAACCTTCACCTGACGTATATTCCTTATTTGAAAGCCGCCGGAGAGCTGAAAACAAAACCAACTCAGCACAGTGTCAAAGAGCTCCAAAGTGTAGGAATACAACCTGATATTCTTGTTTTGCGCACCGAAAAGCATTTGGAGGATGATATTCGACGCAAGGTTGCAGCTTTCTGTAACGTTGATTTTGACTGTGTTGTGCAGAGCGAAGACCTGGCAAGCATCTATGAAGTGCCGGTAAACATGCAGTTACAGGGGCTCGATGCCGCAATTTTGAAGAAAGTTGGTGAGCCTGTTGGTCCCACCCCAGAGCTGGGACCGTGGAAAGCTTTTCTCGAAAGACAAAAGAAAGCCACACGTGAAGTTCATATTGGACTTGTCGGGAAGTATGATCTTCAGGATGCCTACAAGAGCATTCGTGAGAGTCTTTATCAGGCAGGCACATACAATGATTATAAGACAAAGCTCACATTCATCAATTCAGAATATATTACAGAGGAGAATGTTGCAGAAAAATTAAAAGGACAGGATGGTATTGTTATCTGTCCGGGATTCGGGCAACGTGGCATCGAAGGCAAGATTATTGCAGCACATTATACCCGTACGCATGATATTCCTACCTTTGGAATCTGCCTCGGTATGCAGATGATGGTTATCGAGTTTGCAAGAAACGTATTGGGCTATGCTGATGCAAACAGTCGCGAAATAGATGAAAAGACAAAGCATAACGTCATCGACATTATGGAGGAACAAAAGAATATCACCAATATGGGGGGCACTATGCGACTGGGCGCTTATGAGTGTGACCTGAAACAGGGGTCTCGTGTCTTCGATATTTATAAGCAAGAACACATACAGGAGCGCCACCGCCATCGCTATGAATTCAATAATGATTACGAGACAGAGTTTGAACGCAACGGCATGAAGTGTGTAGGTTATAACCCTGAAAGCAATTTAGTTGAGATTGTTGAAATTCCAACTCTGAAATGGTATATCGGAACACAATTTCATCCAGAGTATCAGAGTACGGTATTACATCCGCATGCACTTTTCGTTGACTTTGTAAAAACAGCCATTGCAAACCATAAAGAAATTAAAAAGTAGTACATAATACAATCCATGGACAAGAATTCTATTATCGGCTTTGTGCTGATTGCATTTATCCTTATTGGCTTCAGCTGGTGGTCTCAGCCAAGTGCAGAAGAACAACGAGCTGCTTTTGTGAGAGATTCTATTGAACAAGTTAAGAAAGCAAAGGCACAAGAAGTGCAGACTTCAGCAGCTAAAGCCCGTCAGGAAGCAGCTAAAGAAGAAGTGGCTGTCGATAGCACCTCTTTATTTTATAAGGCTTTAACAGGCACAGCTCAGAACGTAGTGCTTAAGAATAAGCTTCTTGAGCTTACTTTTAGTACGAAGGGAGGCACTGTTACAAAGGCATATATTCGAAATCAAAAAGGTATGAAACGTTACGTCGGACATAATATTGCTGACAAGACAGGCAAGCACGACGATGTCAATGGCGTTACACTTTTTAGCGGACGTGACCAGGAACTGAACTATACGCTTGTTGCAAAAGAGGCTAATATCAATACACGTGACCTTTATTTTCAACCATCAGCAATTACAGATTCGACCGTAACTTTTACAGCAACCGCAGGAACAGGTAAATCTTTATCCCTAACATATAAGCTTGGGAGTGACTACATGCTGCATCTTAGCATCAGGGCTCAAGGGATGTCGGGACTTTTCGACCCGAACAAATCGAGCTTAAATGTTGACTGGAAATACCGTATCAAGCAACAGGAACGTGGTTTTAGCTTTGAGAATCGTTATGCACGTCTTGACTATAAGGATACGGACGGCGATACCCACTATTTAAGTGAGGCCGGCGAAAAGCAAGCAGAAACAGAAGAGCCTATCGACTGGGTGGCCTATAAAAACCAGTTTTTCTCTGCCGTCATGATTTCACGTGATGGTTTTGACAAGGGTTCAATACTCAATAGCAAGGCTTATGACAAAAAAGAACAGGAAGGTAAGCCTGTCCATTACCTTAAAGATTTGTCAGCTCAGCTGAAGACTAAGTTCGATCCAACAGGCGTACACTCAAGCGATTTTGAATTTTATTACGGTCCAAATGACTTCTACGTTCTCAAGAAAGTAGAAAAGGAGAGTACCTTTGGGCATGAGTTGGACATGCAGCGTATTGTATATTTAGGCTGGCCTCTCTTCCGTTATATCAACCGTTGGTTTACACTTCCTGTATTCACGGTGTTGAGCAACAACCTCGGTCTTAGCATGGGAATTGTTCTCATCCTTATAACTCTACTGCTCAAGGCACTTACTTATCCTATGGTTAAGAAGAGTTATATGAGCTCTGCTCGGATGCGTGTGCTCAAGCCGAAGCTTGATGCAGCCACCTCTCAGTACAATAAGCCAGAAGATCAAATGCAGAAACAGCAGGCGATGATGGCAGAATATGCTAAATATGGCGTAAGCCCGTTGTCAGGATGCTTGCCTATGCTTATCCAGATGCCTATCTGGATTGCCATGTTTAATTTCGTACCTAATGCCATTCAACTTCGTGGAGAGAGTTTCCTTTGGATGAAAGATCTTTCTACTTACGACCCAATCATAGAATGGGGTAAGAATATCTGGCTCATCGGCGACCACTTATCGTTGACCTGTGTCCTCTTCTGCGGTGCTCAACTTATATACTCATGGTTCACCATGCAGATGCAGAAAGACCAGATGGTTGGCACATCCGACCAGCAACAACAAATGAAAATGATGCAGTGGATGATGATGTTCATGCCACTAATGTTCTTTTTCATTTTCAATGACTATTCGTCAGGACTTAACTTCTATTATTTTGTCTCACTTATTATGTCGGCTTTCATCATGTGGATGCTTCGCAAAACAACCAACGACGAGAAACTTCTTGCCAGCCTTGAAGCCCGTTATAAGGAGAACAAGGCGAACCCGAAAAAGATGAGCGGCCTCGCAGCTCGTATGCAAGCACTACAGCAGATGCAGCGGCAACAGATGGAAGAACAGCACCAGCGCCAACAAAAGAACTGACAAAAATAGGTGAACATTGTGTACCTGTAACAAAATTAGAGATAATGAATAAAGCTATTGCACTGGCTTTGGGCATCCTGCTTATGGGCAGCCCAAGGCTTTCGGCACAGACCATGATTCAAAAAAACAACATCACTTTGTCATCAGACCTAATGACTCCTGAAGCTTTGTGGGCTATGGGACGTATAGGAGGTGCTGTCGCTTCACCAGATGGCAAGCAGATTGTTTACCAGGTGAGCTACTATAGTGTCAAGGAAAACAAGAGCCATACGATGCTTTTTGTTCAGCCTGCACGCAAAGTGAAGCCTGTTGCACTTACTACTGACGCCGTATCAGAAACGGATGCGGCCTGGATTGAAGGCGGCAAGAAGATAGCCTTTCTTCGTGAGGGCCAACTTTGGAAGATGAATGCAGACGGTTCTAACCGCGTTAAGCTCACAAATTCCAAGACAGATATTGAAGAATTTCGCTTCTCGCCTGATGGCAAATACGTCATACTCATCAAGAGTATACCCTATCATGGCACCATCAAAAAGAATCCGGAAGACCTTCCCAAGGCTACAGGCCGCTTGATTACAGATATGAATTATCGCCACTGGGACCACTATGTTGAAAGCATTTCTCACCCTTTCGTGGCTACAGTTAATGGTAATATGGTTGATGAAGGCCGCGATATTATGCAGAGCGAGCCTTATGAGTGCCCGGTTGCACCTTTCGGTGGTATCGAGCAATTGACGTGGAATCCCGACTCGAAGGTCATAGCCTACACATCTCGCAAGCGTGAAGGCGTAGCATACGCAAACTCAACCGATACCGATATTTATCTTTATGACTTAACTACAGGCGCTACACGCAATATTTGCAAGCAGTTTACGTCAGATGTGCAGCGTCAGGCTTGGGAGAAAGCACTTAAGGATGTTGATCTCACCAAGAGCCTTCGCAACCAGAAAGTCAATGCAGAAGAGTTTCAAAACCTGCATCCAGGCTACGACGTTAACCCGCAATTCTCTCCCGATGGCCGTTATATTGCATGGCAAAGTATGGCTCGCGATGGATATGAAAGCGACTTAAATCGTCTTTGTGTCATGGATATTGCCACAGGAAAAAAGACTTTTGTCACTTCTCAAAGGAACTTTGATACCAATGTCGACGCTTTTTGCTGGACACCTGATTCACGCGGCTTCTATCTCACAGGCGTGTGGAATGCTACCGTTCGCATCTATCACGCATCATTAGATGGCAGGATTTTCCAGATCTCTGACGATAGTTGGAACGACTTTGGCTCTGTGCAGATGCTCGGAAACAAGCAGTTGCTTGCCACCCGTCACTCCATGCTTCGTCCCGATGAGCTCTATGTTGTTACTCCATCCAAGAAGGAAAAACAGGCAAAAGTAGAAGCCATTACCGATGAAAACGGCGAAATTTTTGCACAACTTGCCCTACCCAAGCTTCAGCAACGTTGGGTAAAGACTACCGATGGCAAGCAGGAACTGGTATGGATTATTCTGCCACCCCATTTCGATGCAACCAAAAAGTACCCCACCTTATTATATTGTGAAGGCGGCCCGCAGAGTCCTGTGTCACAATTCTGGTCCTATCGTTGGAACTTCTCTATTATGGCATCGCATGGCTATGTCATCGTAGCACCCAACCGTCGTGGCTTACCAGGGTTCGGCTCTTCTTGGAATGAAGAGATAAGTGGTGACTGGACAGGGCAGTGCATGGCCGACTATTTATCGGCCATTGACGATGCCGTCGCTTCCCTACCCTTTGTGGATAAGGACCGTTTAGGAGCTGTTGGAGCATCTTTCGGTGGTTTCTCGGTTTACTATCTTGCCGGTCATCACGATAAGCGCTTTAAATGTTTCATTGCACACGACGGCGCTTTCAATCTTGAATCCATGTATACAGATACCGAAGAGGCATGGTTTTCTAACTGGGAATACGATGATGCCTACTGGAACAAAGACCGTACGGCCGAGGCTTCCAGAACCTATCAGAACTCTCCCCACCTTGCTGTTGACAAATGGGATACGCCTATTCTCTGCATTCATGGCGAGAAAGACTATCGTATTAACGCCAATCAGGGGATGGGAGCATTCAATGCAGCCCGCATGCGTGGCATACCGGCAGAGCTTCTTCTCTTCCCCGATGAGAATCATTGGGTGCTGAAACCACAGAATGGTATTCTATGGCAACGTACTTTCTTCAACTGGCTTGACCGCTGGTTAAAGAAATAAGACCTTGCAGGCTCATGCTAAAGCCTGCAAGATAATGAAGACAATTGAAAATTTGTAAGAGAATAATAACAACACTACATCAATGACAGAAACAGTTCAAAAGAAACTAAGTGACTCTGCAGCCTTGCGTTGGACCGCACTTGTATTATTGGCAGGAGCGATGTTTTTCGCATATATCTTCATGGATATCCTGTCACCGTTGCAGGCTTTATTACAGACAAGCCGCGGATGGACGCCCGAAGCTTTCGGCCATTACGCCGGTTCGGAGACTTTCCTTAACGTATTTGTATTCTTCCTGATTTTTGCAGGAATCATCCTCGACAAGATGGGCGTCCGCTTTACAGCCGTTCTTTCAGGGACGGTTATGCTTATCGGTGGTGCCATCAACTATTATGCCGTTTCCGAAGGCTTTGCAGGAAGCGCCATAGAAACGTGGTTCAGCAATAACCTTAACCTCCCGCAGACCTGGTGGAACATTACGCCTTGGTTCGCAGGAATGCCGGCATCGGCCAAGGTTGCTGCAATAGGTTTCATGATTTTCGGCTGTGGTGCAGAGATGGCAGGCATTACAGTCAGCCGAGGTATCGTCAAATGGTTCACAGGACATGAGATGGCTCTTGCCATGGGTGTGGAAATGGCTATCGCCCGTGTAGGCGTTGCCGTTGTTATGTTAGGCTCACCATTGCTCGCAGAAATTATGCCAGTAGACGTAAGTCGCCCTGTGGCTGCTGCACTTTTGCTGCTGTGCATTGGCCTGATAAGCTTTATAGCCTATGGCTTTATGGACAGGAGGCTTGATGCTCAGGGAGCTGTTGAAGAGAAGGATGAGCCTTTCAAGGTTTCAGATATCAGCACAATCCTTTCAAGTAAAATGTTCTGGGTGGTGGCTTTGCTGTGCGTATTGTATTACAGTGCCATCTTCCCTTTCCAGAAATATGCCATTAACATGCTGCAGTGTAATCTTGATTTTACTGCAGAGCAGGCCGGATACGTCTTCTTCGTGTTCCCATTGGGCGCCGCTGCCGTGACGCCATTCCTCGGCAATTACTTAGACCGCAGGGGCAAGGGAGCCAGTATGCTGGTTCTCGGTGCGCTGCTGATGATTCTCTGCCACCTCGTATTCGCCTTCGTGCTGCCTGCAACAAAGAGCATCATCATTGCATACACGGCTATCATTCTGCTCGGCATCTCGTTCTCTCTGGTGCCCGCAGCTCTCTGGCCTTCGGTGCCCAAGCTCATCGAGCCCAAGCTTCTCGGTTCAGCCTATGCGCTTATTTTCTGGATTCAGAACATTGGATTGTATGCTTTCCCCATGATTATCGGGAACGTATTGGCAAGTTCCAACCCGGGCGTTACTGACCCGTTGAAGTATAATTATACCGTACCGATGTGCGTGTTTGCCTCATTAGGTTTTGTGGCCCTGCTGCTTGGCCTCTACCTGAAAGCCATTGACAAGAAGGGTGGATATGGTCTCGAAGAGCCAAACATCAGGAAATAGCCGCTGGACTGTGCTCATCATCGTGGCTGTTGTCATGATGATGGGCTATGTTTTTTGGGATATTATGTCGCCGCTTTCAACCACATTGAAAGCTTCGACTGCGCAAGGGGGACAAGGTTGGTCGTCTGCAGAGTATGGCTTCTATGCTGGAAGCTACTCTATTTTCAACATTTTCTTCTTGATGCTCTTCTTCGGAGGCATTATCCTTGATAAGTTCGGCATCAGGCTTACGGGGCTTCTGGCTACGGGATGCATGCTTGTCGGCGCCGTCATTAACTGGTATGCCATCGCATATATCAGCCCCGAGCAGGAACAGCATCTGGCTTTTACCCTCTTCGGTCTTATTCCATCGCATATCAAGACGCAGGTTCTCGTATCGGCTTTTGGCTTCGGACTTTTCGGGATGGGATGCGATATTACGGGCATTACCGTCTCGAAAGTCATCACCAAGTGGTTTACCGGCCACACGCTTGCTACGGCAATGGGGCTTCAGGTGGCCCTTGCGCGGTTGGGAACAGCCACAGCACTGTCGTTTTCTCCGCTCATAGCACTGCATCTGGGGGGTGTGACGTCGTCGCTGCTCTGCGGTATAGCCATTCTCGGCCTTGCGTTTATCCTCTTCATGGTTTATTGCATCATGGACAAGGTATATGATACAGCCCATGCCACGCCTGCCGGTTCACCTCCACAGAACGGCCCATCCACCGAACGTAAAGAAGAGTTTCATGCCAAGGGACTATCGGTAATCCTGCGCAATCCTTACTTCTGGTCTATCACCCTGCTTTGTGTTTTCTACTATGCGTCGATACGACCGTTCATGAAGTTTGCCACTGACATGATGGTAAACACCTTTGGTGTAGAGCAAATCACGGCCGGATGGATAGTAGCTGCCATCCCATACGGTGCCATTTTCCTGTCGCCTCTCTTCGGGATGCTTTACGACAGGTCAGGCCACGG
This sequence comes from Prevotella sp., assembly GCA_013333935.1. GTDB lineage: Bacteria > Bacteroidota > Bacteroidia > Bacteroidales > Bacteroidaceae > Prevotella. The sequence continues at coordinate 38,930 of JABCNV010000030.1, forward strand.
CGTGCGTCTTATGTTTGCAGGCTGCGCTATGCTCACGGCCAGCATGCTCCTGTTGGCATTTCCCATGGTTCATAACTCGCTTTATGCACTCTCTTTAATGGTTGTCATCGGCGTAGCCTTCTCGCTCGTTCCTGCAGCATTATGGCCGTCGGTACCCAAGCTGGTGCCGCTGAAAAATCTGGGAACGGCCTACAGCATCATCTATTTCATACAGAATATAGGGCTGATGCTCGTGCCGATTATTATCGGACAGATTAACGATGCCCACACCGTGACCGTCGGTGTCGGGGCTGCACACGCCGCATCTGCTGCAGGCACACCGTTTATTGACTATCGCCCCGCCATGCTCTTCTTTGCTGCCGAAGGAGCCATAAGCTGCCTGATGGCCCTCTTTATGCGCAGGGCTGCGCGCTGATTCTTATTGCTCCTATATTTCATGGCCATGTAAAGCCACATTCTGACAGCAGGAATGTCAACCTTCAGTCTCCGGAATGCTGATTTCCCGGCGGCTGCCGTACGGTCGTACCACGGCCGCCGTACGCGCGTATGGCGACCGTTACACCCATTGTATGGCGGCCGTCGTACATCCGGCATTACACAAAAAAGACGGCTGTCTTACTGCCCTGAACTTTTAAAATAACCCTGCCGACGCTCGGCAGAAAGCCTTGTCCGCCGTCTACGTAAAACCTCTCAAGGCCGCAGGATTGCCCTGCGTTGACATACCAAATAAAAAAGAAGGGGAATGAAATAAGGGCACAAGAAGATAAAAATCTGTCCTGCACCCTTACTTTACAGCAAACCGGTAAAAGCTGCTCACGCTGAAATCGCAATAAGAGAACGATTTAATCCGGTTGTCTAACCTACAATGGTGTATCGTGCAAATTTAAGAAGCAATTGCTTCCTGCCTGTGGTATCAAAGTCGACTGTTGCCTTGAGATTCTCTCCGCTGCCCTCAATTTTCACTACTGTACCCCGCCCGAACCGCTGATGTTCGATGACGGCGCCTTCCTTTAACGCAGTGCCGGACTGGTGTTCAAGGGCCCGGCCACCGTTGGTTATGGCTTTCGACACTTTCGACCAGCGCCCCTCCTGCTGCAGTTTTCGTTCAAAAGCCGACGAGAAAGGGTTCACGGCGCTCTCCGCTTTGTGCGGTTTTGTAACCTTTGGCTGGGGATCAGCCATGAACTGTCCGGCTACAGGCCTCGAGTTCTGCATCCTGCTGCTTCGGCGTTGATACTCGTTATCCCAGGCACGATAGCCCGTATAGGGTCGGTCAATCTCATAGTCCTGTTCCCACGAACGGCCGGAAGAGGTACGCCTTTCCATCCACTCCCCACGGCTGTTACCTGCAAGCCGACCGCCCTCAACGGTGGTTGCGGTAAACCTTTCGTCAATATCCTTGAGAAAACGACTGGGGTTTACAAAGCCGTCCATTTTGCCATAGCGCCATCTGCAGTGCGCCCACGTCAGGTAACAATGCTTTTCTGCCCGTGTAATGGCCACATAAAGCAGGCGCCGTTCCTCCTCAATGGCATCGGGATTCTCCGTTGAAAGCAAGCTCGGAAAGATGTTTTCCTCAAGGCCAACCACAAAAACGGTGTTGAACTCCAGACCTTTTGCCGCATGAATTGTCATCAGCGTAATCTTGTCTTTATTGTCTTCTTCGTCGTCGTTATCCATGTCGGTCATCAGCGAAACCGTCGAAATATAGTCGGCTAAACGTGTGTGTTCGGCATCGTCGTCTTCCTGCTGGGCCTGTACAAATTCCGCAATGCCCGACATCAAACTGTCTACATTCTCCCTCCGGCTGTCGCCCTCGGGCCCCTTGTCTGCCGCAAGGTCGCGCCCAATTCCTGCTTTTTCAACAATCTCCTTGCCCAGCGTGTAGGCATCTTTCGTCAGCCAGTCGTCCATAAACTGCTGCATGAGGGTTTTGAAAAGCAACAGCTTGCTGATAGCTCCACGGTTAACAGCCAGTTCGTTTTCTACGGGATGGCAGACCACTTCCCACAGGCTGACACCGTGTTTCTGTGCTGCAGCCACTATTTTCTGGACGGTAGTGTCGCCTATTCCCCGTGCAGGATAGTTGACAATGCGGCGGAAAGCCTCTTCGTCGTCGGGGTTGACAACCAGACGGAAGTAAGCAATGATATCCTTTATCTCCTTGCGCTGATAGAAGCTTAGCCCGCCGCAGATGCGGTAATGCTCGCCCAAGCCCACCTCCGGCTTGCGCATTTCCTCTTCAAAAAGGCGGCTCTGTGCATTCGTGCGGTAAAGAACGGCAAAGTCGCTGTAGTGTGCACCCTCTTTCCTTATCAGCTCCTTGATGGTCCGGCACACAATAGCCGCCTCACGTTTGTCGGATATGGTTTCGACGATGGCAACCTTTTCGCCCGAATCATTTTTGCTATACACATCCTTTTCTATCTGTCGGCGGTTGTGCTTCATTAAGGAATTGGCAGCTGCTACAATGTTTTGGGTTGAGCGATAGTTCTGTTCAAGCTTGAACATTCTGGCGTTGTCATATATCTTGTTGAAGCTTAGGATATTGTTGATATTGGCTCCACGAAAGGCGTAAATGCTCTGGTAGTCGTCGCCCACCACCGTAATGTGGCGGTTATCCTTCGTAAGAAGCCACACAATTTGCTGCTGGGCGTAGTTCGTATCCTGGTATTCGTCAACGAGAACATATTTGAATCGTTCGGCGTATTTCTGCCTGACGTCCTCGTTTTCTTTCAGAAGGCGGTAGGTCTGAACCAGTAAATCGTCAAAGTCCATGGCGTTGGCCTGTCGTAACCGTTGCTGATACGACATGAAAACCTTATATGTTTCGGGCATGTTTCGCCTGCGGTCGCGGGCCAATAAGTCGCTGTCTTCGGCATATTGCTCGGCAGAACAGAGTCTGTTTTTCTGCATCGATATGGCCGAATGCACCGTCGACGGCTTGTAAATCTTGTCATCCAGCCCCATCTGTTTGACGATATTCTTTATTAACGACCTCGAATCAGCCTCGTCATATATGGTAAAAGCTGCTGTGAAACCAATCTTATTAGCTTCTGCTCGCAGCATACGGGCAAAGACCGAATGGAAAGTTCCCATCTGCAAATAACGCGCACGTTCGTTACCTACCAATTGTCCAATACGTGCCTTCATTTCGTCAGCGGCCTTGTTGGTAAACGTCAAGGCGAGGATGTTCCATGGTTTAAGTTCTTCGTTTTGCAGCAACCAGGCTATTTTGTACGTCAGAACGCGGGTCTTTCCTGAGCCTGCACCGGCAATAACAAGCTGCGGACCGTCGCAATAAGTAACCGCAAGCTGTTGGTTTTCATTAAGTTGAGAAAGAATCTTCTCTCTTGAATCCATTCTTTTTTACGATTGTTGGGTGGGATAGAAAGCAGGTGCTTAATATTAGCGATAGGTGTTTCCTACAGCCGTATGCGGATCATAGTCTTCACCTTCCTTGGGAAAACTGGGAATGTATCTCATGTTAGCCATGATTTGTCGGCGCCTTTTCAACATGTATGCACTGGGGTATTTCGACGAGAATCTGCGCGGATTGGGCAGCGTTGCGGCAATCAGGGCACAGTCGCCCCTGCTTAAATCAGAAGCCTTTTTCCCGAAATTATATTCGGCACAGGCGTCAACACCATAGATATTACGCCCCATTTCTATTGAATTCAGGTAAACTTCCATGATACGTTGCTTTGACCAGAACACCTCTATCAAGGCTGTGAAGTAGACCTCAAAGCCTTTGCGAATCCATGATCGCCCCGGCCAGAGAAAAACATTCTTGGCTGTTTGCTGCGAAATGGTGCTTGCGCCATGCTTCTTTCCCCCGCTGATGTTATGGCGTGCAGCCTTGCCAATGGCATTAAAATCGAAGCCATGATGCAACAAAAACCTCGAGTCTTCGCTCGCCATTACGGCGACAGGCATGTGCGATGACATCGTTTCGAGGGGTATCCAATGGTGGTGGATGGTCATGTTTCCGTTCTGAACGCAACGGATAATCATCAGAGGCGTAATGTAAACAGGTATAAAACGATAAGCAATAACCGCCAGTATCGTTGATGCAAAAAACAGGCTAAGAACCCACCTTACGATTTTCATGTATCTGTTTGATGCAAAAACAGGAATGCCCCACCTTTATATTTAAAGGCGTGTATCCCCGTATTCATTATATAAAATTAGTTTAAAGTTACTTCAATGTGCCTGCATTGGCAGCATCAATCATGGCCTTTGACGCATAAAGATAAACCTCAACACGACGGCTTGCCTTTACATTCTCCGTGCCATTAGCGTATGTAACCAGATTACTTTCACCATAACCCGTGGCAGCCTTAATCTGTGAAGCAGACACTCCGCAGGTGTTTACCAGATAGCTTCTTACAGAATTTGCGCGGCTTTGTGACAGACGGAGGTTAACGTTATCAGGGCCATCCGATGAAGCATACCCCTGAATGTCTACCGAGCAGTCAGGATGATTCTTCAGAACAGAAGAGAATTTAGTCAAATCTGTTCTTGCACCTTCCTGTAAATTGTATTTCCCGACCTTGAAAAGTATACCATTATCAAACGTCACCTTGACGGCTTTTAAGCCGTTTGCGTCTGTAACTTCTTCTACTTTTGCATTCTTAACCTGTGCAGCTGTTTCGGCAGCTACCTTGTCCATGTGGCGTCCGATGAGCGCTCCTGCGCCTGCACCAACGGTTCCGCCGACGGCAGCACCGATAGCTGCGCCTTTACCTCCGCCGATAATACCACCGATAACAGCGCCAAGAGCACCGCCACCACCGGCGCCAACTAATGTACCTGTGCCTTGTTTAGTGCTACAACTCGTGATACTAAGGCAACTTGTTACAGTTAAAAAACACATACCCAGTGTTGCTGTCTTGACATTCTTCATAATTCTAATTCTTTTATTACGTTTTCTAATGCAAAGATACGCTATTTTCTACTATGCTAAGGGCATATCCAACATTTTTTATGTATCTTTGCGACAAAATTAAACAATAAACTAAAACGGTAATCAGGGGAATTGCCTAATAACGGATAGGCAATTCCCTAAAAGCAAAATAAACGAATCAAACAATATGGCAAAAGAATTGAAAGAACTGACAAAACGAGCTGACAACTACAGCCAGTGGTATAATGACTTGGTTATAAAGGCCGACCTTGCAGAACAGGCTCCTGTCCGTGGTTGCATGATCATCAAGCCCTACGGCTATGCTATCTGGGAAAAAATGCAGGCACAGCTCGACAAAATGTTCAAGGCAACGGGCGTCAGCAATGCTTATTTCCCCCTCCTGATTCCGAAAAGTTTCTTTGCCCGCGAAGCCGAACACGTCAAGGGATTTGCCAAAGAGAGTGCCGTTGTTACGCACTACCGTTTAAAAACCAGCGACGACGGTAAGAATATCATTGTAGATCCCGAGGCAAAACTTGACGAAGAGCTTATCATTCGTCCCACATCCGAGACCATGATATGGCATACTTACAAGAACTGGATTCACTCATACCGCGACCTTCCTATCCTCTGCAACCAGTGGTGCAACGTAATGCGCTGGGAGATGCGCACGCGCCCGTTCCTCCGTACTTCCGAATTCCTCTGGCAGGAAGGCCATACTGCGCATGCTACCAAGGAAGAAGCTGAAGCTGAAGCCCAGAAAATGCTGAAGGTATATGCCGATTTTGCCGAAAAGTGGATGGGCGTTCCGGTTGTTCAAGGCATAAAGAGTGAGACCGAACGCTTCGCTGGAGCTCTCAACACATATACTATAGAGGCGATGATGCAGGACGGGAAGGCCCTGCAAAGCGGCACAAGTCACTTCCTCGGTCAGAACTTTGCGAAGAGCTTCGACGTCACTTTCCTGAATAAAGACAATAAGCCAGAGTATGTCTGGGCGACGTCATGGGGTGTCTCAACCCGACTGATGGGCGCGCTGATTATGGTGCATTCCGACGATAACGGTTTGGTTCTTCCGCCCAAACTTGCTCCAGTTCAGGTTGTCATTGTGCCCATCAACAAAGGCCCCGAGCAGCTTAGCGCCATCACAGCCCGTCTGCAACCCGTCATCAATCGCCTGCAGGAGTTGGGCATCAGCGTAAAATATGATGATTCAGACAACCGTCGCCCGGGTTTCAAATTTGCTGATTACGAGTTGAAAGGCGTCCCGGTTCGTCTTGTAATGGGCGGCAGAGACCTTGAGAATAACACGATAGAGGTGATGCGTCGTGACACACTTGAGAAGGAAAGCGTCTCATTCGACGGTATCGTTGAGCGCGTACAGGCTCTGCTTGACGATATTCAGAAGAATATTTTTAACAAAGCTCTCAAATACCGCGACGCGCATATCTTCCCCTGCGACAATTATGACGAGTTTAAGGAACGTATTAAAGACGGCGGCTTCTTCCTTTGTCCGTGGGACGGTACGGCCGAAACGGAAGAGAAAATCAAGGAAGATACCCAGGCCACAATCCGCTGCGTGCCGTTCAGTTATGACCAGAACGTAGAGGGCATGCGGGATATGGTTAGCGGCAAACCTGCCGTAAGTCGTGTTATCATTGCAAGATCCTATTAAACCTTGCACCTGTAACACCTTATTTTAATAGCACAACACCTTTCGGAGCTGCCTGTGCAAGGTATCCGGAAGGTGTTGTTTTTTATAGTGGAAATCCCTTATTGGAGAAACAATTTCTACCTGAAAACGGTTTCTCTCCATCAAAATTTTTGTATCTTTACGGCGTAATCGCTCTGCCTTTACGATGTAATCGTGTTGCCTTTACGGCGTAATCGCATTGTCTTTACGATGTAATCGTCTAGCCTTTACGATGTAATCGTCTTGTCTTTACGGCGTAATTGTTCTACCTTTACAATATGAGCAGGCAGACCGGTGCAGCTTATGCCGTGTCATTACGACGTAAAGGGGCGGAAAACAGCCCGAGACAGTCGGCCCTTTACGTCCAAATGGCAAGACAAGAACTCTGAATTTACTTTACAAAATATATGTCGACAGCTTCCAAACCTCTCACCATCTACAAGGCCAGTGCAGGCAGTGGCAAAACCTTTATTCTTGCCATCGAATACATTAGTCTTCTTATCGCTAACCCTCTGAACTTCAAATATATACTTGCTGTTACGTTTACTAACAAGGCTACGCAGGAAATGAAGCAGCGCATACTGTCGCAGCTCTATGGCATAGCGCAGGGATTTGCCGATTCTGACACGTATTTTCAAAAAATAGCAGAGCGGAATCCCGACCTCGGAGAGCAGGAAATCCGTAGTCGCGCAGCCGAAGCCCTGCAGTTTATCGTGCATCATTATAACCTGTTCAGGGTTGAAACCATCGATAGTTTCTTTCAAAGAATATTACGAAATCTTTCGCGCGAGCTCGGCCTGACGGCCAACATGCAGGTTGCGCTGAACGACAACGAGGTTGAAAGTCAGGCTGTTGACAATATAATTGACAATATCAGTCAGGAGAACGACCCGCTACTGGGCTGGATTATGGACTTTGTTCAAGAGAGGATGGACGAAGACAAGAACTGGAATGTCATTGTACAAATCAAGGAATTTGGCAAGAATATATTTAAAGATTTTTACAAAAACCATCAGCATGAGTTGCATGCCATCATGAACGATCCCGCTTTCTTCAAGGCCTACACGTCGAAATTACGTGCCAAAAGAAGCGGGGCCATCCAGTCTGTGGCACGGTATGCAGCTGCTTTCCAGACCATTGCAGACCATTATCAGCTCGCTGACAAGCACTTTTATCAAGGTCATCGCGGTGCCCCCGGATACTTTGAGAAGTTGGGGAACGGCGACTTCCTCGGACTGAAAGCCGCCATGCCCAACAACTATGTTGCGGCAGCTATTGAAAATCCCGAGGCTCTTGTAAAGAAAGATGCTGCTGATGCACCCGAAAGCAGACCGATTATAGACGAGGTTGGCCCGCTGTTGCGCGAGGCCGAAGAGGCCCGGAAGCAGGCTGCAATGACCGTAAACTCGGTTGACCTCGCCCTGAAGCACATCAACGAACTAAGGCTTCTGGGACGGATAGAAGAAGAGGTGCAGAACATTAATGAAGCCAACAGCCTGTATCCGCTTAGTAACACGCAGAAACTGCTGCACTCGTTGATTGACAAGCAGGACTCTCCTTTCATTTATGAAAAGATAGGAGGACAGCTGCGTTACATCATGATTGACGAGTTTCAAGATACAAGTGCCATCCAATGGGCGAACTTTAAGGTTCTGCTCGACGACTGCATCGCCCACCAGGTAGGCAGTCTTATTGTGGGCGATGTGAAGCAAAGCATCTATCGCTGGCGCGACGGCGACTGGCATTTGTTGAATAATCTGAACGAAAAAAACTATAGCGAAATTCAGGTAAAACGCCTGAATACCAACTACCGTTCGCAGCGAAACATCATTCATTTCAACAACGCCTTCTTTACCGCAACCTCAAAACTTGTAGCTGAAAAGGCCCTGGCAGAGCTGGAAAATTACCAGGTGCCACAGGATATACTTCACCAGGCAGCGGAAATAAGGACGGCCTACGAAGATGTTTCACAGCAAATTCCTGCAGACAGGAAGGCTTCTGGGCTGGTAAAAATTACACTTATCCCTCAAAACAACTATGAGGAAACAATGGTTGACAAGGTGAAAGAAACCATTGAATATCTGTTATCCAACAACGTGCAGGCCAGCAAGATAGCCGTTATCGTAAGATGGAACAAACACATTAAACTGCTGGCATCATACTTTCAGCACAATGCCGTTCAGGTAAACGGCCGGCAGATGATGGTCAATATGGTTTCGGACGAAGCCTTTCGACTCGACTCGTCGATGGCTGTCAACATTATTGTCAACGCCATGTACGTGCTGACGCACCCTGATGACAAGCTTGCGCTGGCCTCTCTGGTCAAGTTGAGTCAGCACACAAAGCACAGCGAGACCGGTACTGATGATGTTAACCTGCTGGCAGGAAAGAGCAGAAACGAGCTGAAACTTCTGTTACCGTCCGAAATGAACGAGGCTCGGGACGAGCTGCTTTCGACGCCATTGGTGAATCTTGCCGAACGTCTGTTCACCATCTTCCGGCTTGACAGTCTGGACGATCAGAGTGCATACGTCTGCGCTTTCTTCGACCAGATGGCTGAATATCTGCAGAAACACGTGGCCGGAATTGATGAATTCCTGCAGGAATGGAACGATAACCTCTGCGGGAAATCAATACACAGCGACGGCATTGACGGCATCAGGATGATTACCGTACATAAGAGCAAGGGGCTGGAATTTGACAATGTAATCATACCTTTCTGCGACTGGAGCCTTGAAGATCAGCGTGATATTCTATGGACACAGACGTCACAGGCGCCTTATAGCGAGCTTCCGGTCATCCCTGTAGGCCTGTCTGCGAAGAAGTTGCAGAACTCAATCTTCAGCCACGACTACCAGACTGAGCATATCAATAACCTTGTTGACAACCTCAATGTGCTGTACGTGGCCTTTACGCGGGCCGGAAGGAACCTGTTTGTCATGGGGAAAGCAGACAAGGCAGAGTTCCCGTCGAAACTGCTGCGCGACGTTATCGACAGCACACATACCGATAATGAGGGCAACAACATAGCGTTTCAGGAAGAACTGAAAGGCTGCCGGATTCAGGAAGATGAGGACGGAACTTTTCGGCTTGAATACGGAAGCCTGAGCCTGCCGGACGAAAAGAAGGAGAAAAAAACTGCCAATGTGTTCCTTCAGCCGGAAGAGGGGTTGCACGTCAAGGTACAAAGCCATCATAGTGAACCCCAGTTTAAGCAGAGCAATGCGAGCAACGACTTCATGACACCCGACGACGAACTGGAGGAAAAACAGCAGAAACAGGCCTACATTGATACAGGAAACATTCTGCATTCACTCTTCGCCACAATCAGAAATCGTGAGGATATCGACAAGGCCATTGACCAGCTTGAGTTTGACGGCGTGCTTTACAACCGACCAATGACACGGCAGCAGTTGAGGAATTATATTGACAAGGAATTGGAAGACACGCAGATAGCCGACTGGTTCTCACCCCGATGGAAAGTATTCAACGAGTGTTCTATCCTATATTATGATGCCGAAGAGGGGCAGGTAAGGGAGCGTCGCCCTGACAGAGTGATATATGATGGTGACAAAATGACGGTTATTGATTTTAAAACCGGCAGGCAGCTCAAGCACCATCAAGAGCAGGTCAGGCAGTATATGAGCCTTCTTTACGACATGGGCTACCGGAATATATCGGGCTACCTATGGTACATTCATCAACATAACATCGTAAAAGTAAGTTTATGACCTTTCTACAATACGTTGCCAGGGACATTCTGGCCAAGCATGGAGAGCAGAATCTTTCAGACATCGCTATCGTTTTCCCGAACAAACGTGCGTCACTGTTTCTCAATCAGGCCTTGTACGAAGAGGCCGGACACCCGCTATGGAGTCCCGCATATATCACCATCAGCGACCTGTTCCGCAATCATTCTGACTTGAAAATCCCTGACCAGATATCGCTTGTCTTCCGTCTCTACGACGTTTACCGACAGCAGACAGGCTCCATGGAAAGCCTGGATCACTTCTATTCCTGGGGACAGCTGATGCTGGCAGACTTTGACGACATTGACAAAAACATGGCAGAGGCCGATAAACTCTTCATTCATCTTGAGGCCTGGCAGGATATGAAAGACTTCTCTTTCCTGAGCGAGGAGCAACGAAAGAGCCTCGAAGAGTTCTTCGGGACCGTTATAGACAGGACGGATCTGCAACAACGCTTCAACGATATCTGGAAAAATCTTGGCGCTATCTATCATGCTTACCGCGACGTTTTGCGCTCTCGGGGTGAGGCCTACGAAGGCATGTTATACAGGGAAGTAAGCGAAAGGGAACTGATAGAGTTTCGTTTTAAAAAGTATATCTTTGTAGGATTCAACCTTCTTCAAAAGGCAGAGCAGAAGCTTTTCAAGCGATTGATGGACATGGACAAAGCCGAGTTCTACTGGGACTATGATGAATATTACCTGATTAAGAACCACGAGGCCGGACGCTATATCGCAGAGAATCTTAGAATGTTTCCGAATGAACTGTCCTCTGAACGCGCTTCTCATTCGATTGACGTTGAGGATATATACCGATGCTTTAAGCAAAGGAAACAAATAACCTATGTTTCAGCGCATTCGGAGAATGTACAAGCACGATATATCAGCACATGGTTAGCTGAGAAAGAGCGCAGGGAGGGCGGAAATAGCACTGCTATTGTATTGGGTGATGAGCATTTGCTCCAGAGTGCTATACACTGTTTTCCTCAAGATATTACAGCGGTTAATATCACAACAGGCTATCCTTTGTCGGCTTCGCCGATATGCAGTTTGGTCAATGCGCTTATCGACCTACAGCTGAAAGGGCGCACAGACGACGGCTTACACTTCCGGTTAAAGTACGTAAACCGCGTGCTCACCCATCCTTATGCCAGGTATATCTCGGACGATTGCAAGTATGTTCATGACGATTTGGACACTCACAAGCAGTATTATCCCTCAATAGATTACCTTGTTTCTGCCCGAGAAGAAAACATAAAGCTTGTCTTCGATGGCATGAAAGCCCATGACGGGGTTCTCCCTATCCTGCCCTGGATAGCTGATATCCTGCATCAGATAGGAATCAGAGCCAGAGAGAGCAAGGACGCACTGCTGCACGAATCAATCTTTCGCATGTATACGCTCATACAACGACTTGATGATATCATGGTCGTCAGGCAGAACGACAATGACGAAACCGTACAAGACAAAGAGGTTGTCAGCGTAGCTATTTTCCAACGCCTGCTTAATCAGCTTGTCGATTCCACAAGTGTTCCTTTTCATGGAGAGCCTGCCGTTGGCATCCAGCTGATGGGAGTTTTGGAAACTCGCAACCTTGATTTCGAACATATATTGCTGCTTTCGTGCAACGAAGGCAACTTACCCAAGGGCGTTAACGACGCATCGTTCATCCCTCACGCCATCAGAAAGGGATATGAATTGACCACGGTAGAGAATAAAATTGCCATTTATGCTTACTATTTCTATTCGCTATTGCAGCGCGCACACGACGTAACAATCGTTTACAATAATGCTACTGATGACGGACATCAGCGCGAAATGAGCCGGTTTATGCTCCAGTTTATGGTCGAAAACAAAGGCCGTCAGAATATCGTCAGGAAGACATTGTTATCGGGACAAAACGTAACAGCCGTAATACGAAGCCCAATAGTGAAGACGGAAGCAATACAGAAGTTGCTTAACGAGATAACAAACCTATCACCCACAGCTATAAGTCGTTATCTAAGATGCAACTTACAATTCTTCTATTATTCAATATGCCATCTGCGGGAAGCTAATCAGGATGATGCCGAAGAGATTGACAACCCCACCTTTGGCAACATTTTTCACAGGTCGGCACAGCTTATTTATGAAAAGCTTTCAGGCCCAGACCATAGCGAATATATCACAAAAGAGCGACTGGAAAGCTGTTTAAAAGACCCTTCTATACTATCAGCATGTCTGGATCAGGCCTTCAGAGAGAAACTTTTTAAAGTTGAAGACTCACGTTTCGTACCAAAGTATAATGGACTTCAGCTGCTAAACAGAAAGGTGTTAAAAATATATTTAGGACACCTTCTTAAACTTGACCAGCAACTTACGCCTTTCAAAATTTTAGCTTTGGAGCAGGATTTTTCTGCCAAAATGGCGATAAATATAAACGGAAATAGGAAGACATTGATATTAAACGGGCAAATTGACCGTTTGGACCAGATAGAGAGAAGCGGCAAAAGCACAATACGTGTCGTGGATTATAAGACGGGAAGCCCTTTAACGTCAACGCCATCAAATATAGAAGAGATATTCGACCCGAAGAACATAGATACAAAGCATACCGCTTACTACCTGCAGGCTTTTCTGTATGCCTACGGTATAAGGCGCGATTCAGAATCGCAAGCATTAATAAACAAACAGCATTTACCCGTATCTCCCGCCCTGTTGTTTATTCGACAGGCCTCTGCCGAGGGATATAATCCGACACTTACACTGAAGACTTACGATTCCCCAGAAAGCAAGAGAGCCAAGACTTATCCTGTCGATGACATTGAAGATGTTGCAGACGACTTCCATGAAGCACTAAAAAAGCTACTCGAAGAGATCTTTAATCCTGACATTCCGTTTTCTCCAACTGACGACATGCGCAGGTGCACAAGCTGTCCTTATGCCAACCTTTGTGGCATATAAAGGGCTTTCAGCATCTTTTTGGCATATAACTTGCTCTTACGTCAGATAATTAATAAATTTACAACGAAACTATTTTAGAAGAAAGGGATAACTAATAATGACCAGTCAGTTCTCACCAAATGTATCTGAGATTCTCGCTTTTAGCAGAGAAGAGGCGACACGCCTGGCCAGCAGCTCGGTAGGACCGGAGCATTTGCTTTTGGCCATTCTCAGAGAAAAGAACAGCCCAATCATCGATATTTTTAACCGTTTGGACATTAATATACACAGTGTTAAGGCAGAATTGGAGAACCGTGTCCGCGAAGACGGCTTGCACGAAGCAGTTAATACCAGCGAGCTTGTTTTGAATAGCAAGGCAAGCAACATCCTGAAGTTGGCCGTTCTTGAGGCTCGTATCCAGCACACACAAACGGTTGATGTACAGCATTTGCTGCTGGCTATTCTCCATGATCAAGTTAATAATGGGGCAAAAGAGGTGTTGGAGTTTAATAATATGAACTATGAGACAGCCCAGCAAATGCTTCAAAAACAAACAACTACAGACGCTTTAGGGCTGCCTGATGAAGAAGACGACCCCGAATTTGAAAACAACAGCGACCGCTCCGGACAAGCCAAGGCGCATCGTCAAACGACAACGGCTACACCAAATCAGGATAACAAGACCCCTGTTCTTGACAATTTCTCTACGGATCTTACCCTGGCTGCAGCAGAGGGAAAGCTTGATCCTGTTGTCGGAAGAGAGAAAGAGATACAGCGTGTTGTTGAAATTCTTGGCCGTCGCAAGAAGAATAACCCCATCCTTATTGGCGAACCCGGCGTAGGCAAAAGCGCCATTGTTGAAGGATTGGCCCAGCTTATCGCCAAACGTAAGACGTCACCGATGTTGTTTAATCGCAGAGTGGTGAGCCTTGATATGACTGCAATCGTTGCCGGAACAAAGTATCGTGGCCAGTTTGAGGAACGAATCCGTGTGCTTCTTAAGGAGCTTGAGCAGAATCCTCATATTATAGTTTTCATCGATGAAATCCATACTCTCATCGGTGCAGGGTCTACACCCGGCAGCATGGACGCCGCAAACATTATGAAACCCGCCCTTGCACGCGGTGCAATTCAGTGTATTGGCGCTACGACGCTTGACGAATATCGCAACTCTATCGAAAAGGACGGTGCATTGGAACGTCGTTTCCAGAAAGTACTTGTGGAGCCAACCACGGTAGATGAAACGCTACAGATTCTGGAAAATATTAAGAATCGTTATGAGGAACACCACCATGTTGCCTATACGGACGACGCATTGAAGGCGTGTGTCAGATTGACAGACCGCTATATTACAGACCGATTCCTTCCCGACAAAGCTATCGATGCCTTGGATGAAGTAGGTTCACGTGTACACCTGCAGAACGTAAGGATTCCGCAGGAAATCACAGACAAGGAGAAAGAAATAGAGAATGTAAAGGCAAAAAAGCAGGCAGCTGTACGCAATCAGAACTTCGAGTTGGCGGCTGGCTATCGCGATAAGCAGACCGAACTGGAGCAACAGTTCAGCGATATGCAAAGCCAGTGGCTGAATAATGACTCAAATACCAGGCAAACAATTACAGAAAAGGAAGTTGCCGATGTTGTTTCCATAATGACCGGTATTCCTGTTCAGCGCATGGCAGAGGCAGAAGGTGTGCGCCTCAAGAACATGGCCGCCGACCTTAAAAAGGCTGTCATCGGGCAAGATCAGGCCATAGAGAAGATGGTTAAGTCAATACAGCGCAACCGCATAGGTCTGAAGGCCCCCAACCATCCTATTGGAGCGTTCATGTTTCTCGGGCCCACGGGTGTGGGAAAAACCTATCTTGCCAAGAAGCTGGCAGAGATAATGTTCGGCTCGCAGGACGCACTCATCCGCATTGATATGAGTGAATACACCGAAAGCTTTAACGTTTCGCGTCTCGTCGGCGCCCCTCCCGGATATGTTGGATATGAGGAAGGCGGACAGCTTACCGAACAAGTGCGCCGCCATCCCTACTCCATTGTTCTGCTTGATGAGTTGGAAAAGGCACACGGTAACGTGTTTAACCTCCTGCTTCAGGTTCTGGATGAGGGCCGATTGACCGATGGGAACGGACGCCTTGTTGACTTCCGGAACACCGTTATCATCATGACTTCGAACGCCGGAACACGTCAGCTCAAGGAGTTTAGCCGAGGCGTAGGCTTCAACGCCGGAGGTATTTCAGACCTCAATAATATGAACAGCGATGACAAACAGTATGCTCGGTCAATCATCCAGAAGAGTTTGAGCAAACAGTTCTCTCCTGAATTCCTCAACCGTCTTGACGAAATCATCACCTTTGACCAGCTCGACCTGGAGGCTATCAAGAAGATTGTTGATATCGAGCTTCAGGGATTGTACAGGCGTATCGCCGACCTCGGCTACCATGTACAGCTGACCGACAAAGCCAAAGAGTTTATAGCTTCTAAGGGTTACGATGTGCAGTTTGGAGCCCGCCCGCTGAAACGCGCCATCCAAACCTATGTTGAAGACAGCGTTTGCGAGCGCATTCTCTCCGGCGAAGTGCATGAAGGCGACACCTTGGCGCTGGGGAAATCGGCCGGTAAGGACGTCTTGACGGTGAAAGTCAGCAGTCCTGACACGAACGAAGAGACAGAAAAGCAGTAAAACGCAAGGCTACAGCTTAGTAAAAAACGTAGTTAAACAAATGAGGCTGCCACCAAACGGTGGCAGCCTCATTTCGTTTTCGTTCACTATTTGTAAGAGACCCGGACTCTTTTTACTTCAGCCCGAGACTCTTTTTAATGGCTTCAATCTTCTGCATTGCCTTTTTACTGAGAGCCTCATACTGCGAAGCGTCGGTGAGCGTATCCTTAACCTCAATGTAGAATTTTATCTTAGGCTCGGTTCCTGACGGGCGAACACTGACCTTTGTATCGTCATCACAGAACCATTGCAGCACGTTGCTTGACTGCGGCATTGCAAGTTTTGTAGTCTTTCCGCTGGCGTCGCGTGCCTCAAGTGTTTTATAATCCTTCCACAAAACCACCTTTGAACCGCCCAGATCCTTGGGAGGATTGTTGCGGAAATTGACCATCATCTGCTGAATTTCTTCTGCACCGGCCTTCCCTGGGCGCTCAACATTGATGGTATGTTCCTTTGAGAAGCCATACTCTTTGTAAATATCCATCAATATGTCATACAGCGTTTTGCCCTTGTCCTTGGCATAGGCGCAAATCTCTGCCAGCAGCGAGCAGGCACTTACAGCGTCTTTATCGCGTACAAAATCCTCGGCAAGGAATCCGTAGCTTTCCTCACCGCCACCGATATACTGCTGTTTTCCTTCCGACAGTGCAATTTCATGGGCAATCCATTTAAAGCCCGTGTAGCAGTCGCGCATCTCAACAGCCTGCTTCTCTGCTATCTTACGGATAAGCTCGGTCGTCACAATGGTCTTGACAATAAAGTCAGTAGGCTGCATCTTTCCGGTGGCCTTGCGGTTCGAAATAATGTACCACAGGAAAATCATACATGTTTGATTGCCGTCGATGAGCACCCATTGGCCCTTATCGTTCTTGCAAGCCATGCCCACTCTGTCGGCGTCAGGGTCGCTCGCCATCAGGATATCGGCATCCAGTTTCTTTGCATCGCGCAGGCCTAAAGTCAGTGCTTCTGCAAACTCTGGGTTGGGACGGTCAACTGTTGGGAAGTTACCGTCCTTCAACATCTGCTCTGGAACGCAGTGCACATTGTCGAAACCCCAGTAAGCCAACGAGCGCGGGATGATTACCCTACCCGCACCATGCAGCGGAGTATAGACTATCTTAAGGTCGTGCTGGCGCTTAATTACCTCGGGATCAATGGATATTGTGCGAATCTTACGGAGATAAGGCTCGTCAATGTCTTCGCCGATAACCTGAATAAGCTGCTTGTTTGCATCGAACTTTACGTCGTCAATGGTGCATTTGTTCACCTCTTCAATGATGCCCTTGTCGTGTGGTGTGAGCACCTGTGCACCGTCTTCCCAATAGGCTTTATACCCATTGTATTCGCGGGGATTATGGCTTGCCGTGATGTTGACACCGGCCTGTGCCTTCAGATAGCGGATAGCAAACGAACATTCAGGCGTCGGACGCAGGTCGTCAAAGATGTAAACCTTGATGCCGTTGGCCGAAAATATATTGGCTACAGTCTCTGCAAAGTAGCGGCTGTTGTTGCGGCAGTCGTGGCAAACCACAACAGAAATCTGTTTCTTGTCCTTGAAATTCTTCTTCAGATAATTGGCAAAGCCTTGCGTCGCCATGCCCACCGTATAGATATTCATGCGGTTGCTGCCTGCCCCCATGATGCCGCGCAAGCCGCCCGTGCCAAATTCAAGGTCCTTGTAAAAGCTTTCAATCAGGTCGGTTTTGTCGGCATTGTCAACCATCGACTGAACTTCCTTACGCGTTTTCTCGTCAAATGACGGAGAAAGCCACTGCTTAGCCTTAGCCTCGCACTGTGCTATCAGTTGTGCATTGTTTTCCATATCGTTTAAATTTATAGTTTGTTTTACCTATGGCAAAAGTAACAAATAATTTGCTAAAACCTATATAGTATTCGGGATTTTTGTTACATTTGCCGCACTATGTATTTCACAGGTATTATCATTACAGTTATCACCTTTTTTATTATAGGCGTCTTTCATCCCGTTGTCATCAAGACAGAGTACTACTTTGGGACGAAACCATGGTGGCTTTTCCTCGTTTTGGGTATCGTCTGCATTCTGTGCTCGGTAGTCGTCGGCAACGTTATTCTGTCTACCATCCTGGGCATTCTGGGCGCCACGCTTCTGTGGTCGATACACGAACTTTTCGAACAGAAGGAACGTGTAGCCAAGGGCTGGTTTCCTAAAAACGAGAAACGTGCCTTGAATGATACCGGCAAATGAAGACCGTTCTTCTTTTGGTGGGCAAAACGCAGGACAAACACTTTCTGGCCGGCATACACGATTATCAGGAGCGTATAGGCCATTATATGCCCTTTGAAATCAAGGTTATCCCTGAAATCAAGAATACGAAGAACCTTACCGCGGCCCAACAGAAAGTTCGCGAGGGCGAACTGATTCTGAAAGAACTGCAATCATCCGACACGGTTGTGCTGATGGATGAACGCGGCAAGGAGCTGCGGAGCACGGAGTTTGCCAGGTGGCTGCAGGGCAAACAGAACATTTCACGCCGACTTGTTTTTGTGATTGGCGGACCGTATGGCTTTTCTGCCGACGTGTATGCGAGGGCCGGCGAGCAGCTCTGCCTCTCAAAGATGACGTTCAGCCATCAGATGGTGCGCCTGATTATGGTTGAGCAGCTTTACCGTGCCTGCACCATCATCAAGGGAGAACCCTATCATCACGAATAGAACCAGTCAGCAAGGCAGGAACTCTCGGGGCTGACGGCTCTGTCGTTCTTTCTTCCTCTATCCTGTTTCACGGCGATATTTACACGTGCGGCGGCCGTCACACGCGTGTATGGCGACCGTGGTACGCTCGTGCGGCAGCCGTCGTAAAGCTTGTACGGCGGCCGCCGTACTCCGGACTTTCAGACAGAAACAGGGCATAAAGACACAAGGAGGCTACCGTCTTTTGGCAGTAACCTCCTTCAAAATCAAATTTCCCGCAAAGGCGATAAGCGCCGTCTGTGCTCAATGATACGTCCGTTTGCGCTCACTAATACACCTATCTGCACCCAATGATACGCCTTGCAAGCGGGCTTTGTAAGCCTCAATACTCACCCCATGCCTTAATATCGATATCGGCCGGAGACAGTGTACAGAATGCATGGATGAAAGCACCGGCCAGACGGCTGTTCGTAATCAGCGGCACATTCAGGTCAATAGCGGCGCGCCTTATCTTGTAACCGTTCGTCAATTCTCGCGCAGTGAGGTTCTTTGGAATATTGACAACCATATCGATTTTCTTCCCATGCAGAAGGTCTAAGGCCTGCGGCGTCTCACCTTCCTCCGAAGGCCAGTGAACGAGCACGTTGTCAACGCCGTTCTCTGACAGAAAACGCGAGGTGCCCGGAGTGGCATAAAGTTCGTAGCCATGGGCTATAAGCTCGCGGGCTGCATCAAGCATCTCGGCTTTCTGCTTGGCTCCACCCGTCGACAGCAGCACGGTATGGGCAGGAATCCGCTGCCCTACCGAAAGCATGCTCTTCAGCAAAGCCTGATTGGTATCATCGCCCAGACAGCCCACTTCGCCCGTAGAGCTCATGTCAACACCCAGCACGGGGTCGGCCTTCTGCAGGCGGTTGAACGAGAACTGGCTCGCCTTGATGCCCACATAATCCAGGTCGAAAAGGTTCTTGTTGGGCTTTTCAACGGGTATGCCCAGCATAACTTTCGTAGCAAGGTCAATGAAATTCAGCTTCAATACCTTGCTAACGAAAGGTAACGAGCGGCTTGCGCGGAGGTTACACTCAATGACAAGGATATCGTTTTCGCGCGCCATGAACTGGCAGTTGAACGGCCCTGATATGTGAAGTTCCTCTGCTATCTTACGCGCTACGCGCTTGATGCGGCGCACTGTCTCCACATAGAGCTTCTGTGGAGGGAACTGTATGGTAGCGTCGCCGGAGTGAACGCCGGCAAATTCAATATGTTCGGATATGGCATAAGCCAGAATATCGCCGTCCCTGGCTACGGCATCAAACTCTATTTCCTTGGCATGCTCAATGAATTTTGATACAACAACGGGATGGTCTTCGCTTACATTGGCAGCCAGTTTCAGGAAGCGTTCCAGCTCTTCACGGTTTGAACAGATGTTCATTGCTGCCCCCGAAAGCACGTAACTTGGACGTACAAGTACGGGGAATCCGACGCGATCGACGAACTTTTCAATGTCGTTCATCGAGGTTAGAGCGCTCCATTCCGGCTGGTTAATGTCGTTACGTGAAAGCATTGCCGAGAATTTGGCACGGTCTTCTGCATTGTCAATGTCCTTAGCCGACGTGCCTAAGATGGGCACATTTTCGGCATCAAGATACATGGCAAGGTTGTTGGGAATTTGTCCTCCCGTCGAAACAATGACGCCGTGAGGATGCTCGAAGTCGATAATATCCATGACACGCTCGAACGATAAGTCGTCGAAGTAGAGACGGTCACACATGTCATAGTCGGTCGAAACGGTTTCGGGGTTATAGTTAATCATGATAGAACGGTAGCCCTGACGGCGAATTGTTTCAAGGGCCTGCACGCCACACCAGTCGAATTCAACCGAACTTCCAATGCGATATGCGCCTGACCCCAGCACGATGACGGCACGGCGGTCATCGCTAAAGCTCACATCGCTTGATGTTCCTGCATAGGTAACGTAGAGATAATTGGTTTGAGCGGGATACTCTGCAGCCAGTGTATCAATCTGCTTTACGACGGGCAGTATGCCGTAACGCTTCCTTAAGTTCCTCACAACAAGCAAGGCCTGGTGCATGTTAGGATAGTCGTTTTCGAGCTTTAAGGCACGTGCTATCTGGAAATCAGTAAAGCCATATACCTTTGCTTCGCGCAAAAGGTCAGCATCTACCGTATTGATGTTATGGCGTTTAAGCTGTTCGTCAATATCAATGATATGCTTGAGCTTATACAAGAACCAGCGATCAATCTTGGTTAAATCGTGTATCTGGTCAACCGTATAGCCCTTGTGCATGGCTTTCGAAATAACAAACACACGCTTGTCTGTGGGTTCTTTCAGGGCCTCATCAATGCAGGGAATCTCAAGTTCCTTGTTTTCGACAAAGCCGTGCATGCCTTGTCCTATCATGCGCAGGCCCTTTTGTATGGCTTCTTCAAAGTTACGACCAATGGCCATAACCTCACCAACCGACTTCATTGAGGAGCCAAGCTCCTTGTCTACGCCGTGAAACTTTGACAAATCCCAACGTGGAATTTTACAGACTACATAGTCGAGGGCAGGCTCAAAGAACGCAGAGGTTGTTTTAGTAACCGAGTTTTTCAAATCGAAAAGTCCGTATCCCATACCCAATTTCGCTGCAACGAAAGCCAGAGGATAGCCTGTAGCCTTGGACGCAAGCGCCGAGCTGCGGCTCAAACGCGCGTTAACTTCAATTACCCTATAGTCTTCTGAATTGGGGTCAAAGGCATATTGTACGTTACATTCGCCAACAATTCCGATATGTCTTACTATTTTAATGGAGAGCGCACGCAGCTTATGATACTCCGAATTGGTAAGCGTTTGCGAAGGAGCAATGACTATTGACTCGCCGGTATGGATGCCGAGCGGGTCGAAATTCTCCATATTACAGACCGTAATACAGTTGTCATACCGGTCGCGTACAACCTCATATTCAATCTCTTTCCAACCTTTTAAGCTCTTCTCTACGAGCACCTGGGGAGAAAAGGAGAACGCTTTTTCGCATATTTTCCTAAGTTCTTCGTCATTGTCGGCGAAGCCGGAACCAAGCCCGCCCAGTGCATAAGCCGCACGGATAATGACGGGATAACCCAAGTCGTGCGCCGCTTTGACAGCCTGTTGCATGTCTTCACACGCCTCGCTTTTGATGGTCTTGACCTGAATTTCATCCAATTTTTCGACGAAACGCTCACGGTCTTCCGTGTCCATAATGGCCTTAACGGGCGTACCCAACACTTTTACTGCATATTTCTCAAGTACACCATTTTCGTATAATTCAACGCCACAGTTAAGCGCTGTCTGCCCTCCAAAGCTCAACAATATGCCGTCGGGACGTTCCTTTTCTATAACCCGCTCAACAAAGTAAGGCTGAACGGGGAGGAAGTATATTTGGTCAGCAACACCCTCTGAAGTTTGAACTGTCGCGATATTCGGATTAATCAATACCGTCTTGATACCCTCTTCGCGCAGGGCTTTCAACGCCTGAGACCCCGAATAATCAAATTCTCCTGCTTCGCCTATCTTGAGCGCGCCGGAACCTAACAGCAATACCTTTTTAATATTTGGATCTTTCATAGACTTGCTTACTCTTGTTTCCTTAGTTTTGAATTATAATTGCAGATGGGGTTTGTCAAGCATTCAGCGCTTCAATAAACTTGTCAAACATAAACTCTGTGTCGACAGGCCCCGAGCATGCTTCCGGATGGAACTGCGAAGAAAACCACGGATTCGACTTATGTCTGATGCCTTCATTGGAACCATCATTCATATTGACAAACAATTCCTCCCAGTCTTTCCCGAGGGTTGTGGCGTCAACGGCATATCCGTGGTTCTGAGAGGTTATGTAACACTGGTTGGTTCCAACGAGACGCACGGGCTGATTATGCGAACGATGGCCGTATTTCAGCTTGTAAATCGTTGCTCCGGCAGCCTTTCCCAACAGCTGATTGCCCATACAAATGCCACAAATAGGTTTGCGGGAAGTGCCAATTTGCTTGCGAATTACGTCTACAGCCTCCTGACATGTATCCGGATCGCCCGGACCATTAGCCAAAAACAGTCCGTCAAAATCCATGTCGGTATAATCATAATTCCACGGAACACGGATTACTTCCACCCCTCGATTAATTAGACAACGGATGATATTGGCCTTCACTCCGCAGTCAACCAGCACCACTTTCTTTCCTGCTCCTTCCTGATACCTGATGATTTCCTTACACGAAACCTTCGCAACAAAGTTCACTCCCTCATAATCAGCCTGAGGCATTTCATCAGGAACGTCGTTAAAAATAATGCTTCCCCTCATGACTCCATGTTCACGAAGCACTTTGGTTAGCTCACGAGTATCAATGCCTGTAACGCCAGGGACGTGTTCTCGCTTTAGCCATTCGCCCAGACTTTCGACAGCATTCCAGTGGCTATATTGCTCACTGTAATCGGAACAAACCACTGCAGACACATAAATCTTGTCGCTTTCCATAAAGGTTGGCAGCCCATTTTTCTCAAAAGTAAAGGGTGGAACGCCATAATTTCCGAGCAAGGGGTATGTAAATGTAAGAATCTGACCAGCATAAGATGGGTCAGTAAGCGACTCCGGATAGCCCATCATGGCCGTGTTGAACACCACTTCTCCGCTAACAGGATGCTCATATCCAAATGACTTCCCGTGGAATTTCGTTCCATCAGACAATACCAAGGTTACATTCTTCATCTTATATTATTCCGTTTAAGAAAGTTTTTCGTTAAGCGAATGCTCCACATAGTTCACGAAAGCCTGATTGCAGAGCTTGGTCCCACCGGGCGTAGGATAGTTTCCAGAGAAGTACCAGTCGCCCTTATTATCAGGTATAGCCTTGTGAAGTCCTTCCAAAGTCTGGAACACTATTTCCACAGGAGCAACCATATCATGAGGTCGAAGCATTTCGACAAGCTTCTTATTGATTTCCTCTACCGTAAAAGGCTTGTACACATCCTTTACATGATTCACCATCTCGGCCTTAGGTTTGAGCAACTCTGCCTTGCATGTCTCATAAGTTTTACGGATGAGATGTTCCATGTGGTGGTCGTGAATAAGACTGATTACTGCACGGAAAACGCAGAACTCCTCCAGGCTTGGCATGTCGATACCATAATAATCGGGATATCTTATTTGCGGGGCAGAGCTTACGATTACGATTTTCTTTGGATGCAAGCGGTCAAGAATATGGAGAATACTCTTCTTCAAAGTCGTTCCCCTTACGATGCTATCGTCAATGATAACCAAGTTATCTTCATATGGTTTCAGGCTTCCGTAGGTCACATCATAGACATGAGCCGCCAGGTCGTCACGCGCACTGCCTTCAGTAATAAACGTACGAAGCTTGATATCTTTCCATGTAACCTTCTCAGATCTTACCTTTGACATCAGAATTTTCTCCAGTTCTTCATGTGTAGGCTTATGGCCAAGATTCCGGATTGTCTCTATTTTCTGCTCATTTACATAGCGTTGAAGGCCGTCAATCAATCCGTAATAGGCAACCTCTGCAGTGTTCGGAATAAACGAAATCACTGTATGCTCGATATCATAATCCACGGCTTTCAATATGTTTGGCGTGAGTTGCTCGCCCAGTTGCTTGCGTTCCCTGTAGATATCTCGATCTGAGCCGCGCGAAAAATAAATGTGCTCGAATGAGCATGCAGTGCTTTCTTTCCCGGGAATAATGCTTTCTATAGCAACCTCTCCATTGCTTCGAACCAGCAATGACGTGCCAGGAACAAGCTCTTCTATGTCTTCATACTCGAGGTCAAAGGTGGTTTGAAGCACTGGCCGTTCCGAAGCGAGCACCACAATCTCGTCATCTTTATAATAATATGCGGGGCGAATGCCGTTAGGATCACGCATGGCAAACATCTCTCCGCTCCCTGTAATGCCGCACATTACGTAGCCGCCGTCAAACTTATCCATCGTTTTTTTTAATACATTCTCCATACGGACATGAGCGTCTATGTAGTCAGTGATATCCGTTCCGGTAAGACCCTGCTTCTTGGCCATTTGGAAATTGCGTTCAACTTCTCTGTCAAGACGATGCCCCATCAGTTCAAGGGCGATATAAGTGTCGCTGTAAATGCGCGGACATTGGCCCTGAACGGTAAGGCTCTCAAACACTTCATCCACGTTTGTCATATTGAAGTTACCGCAAATACAGAGGTTTTTTGCCCGCCAGTTGTTCCTGCGAAGGAAGGGATGCACATATTTTACGCCACTCTTTCCGGTTGTCGAATAGCGAAGATGGCCCATATACAACTCGCCAGCAAAGGGCAATTCGTCATAAGCATCGGTGTCAATCTCCTCTTCTTTCATCACCTGCCTGATTTGTCTATGGGCTGACCCGAAGATTTCAGTAATGGCATTGGCTCCCTCGGCGCGCTCACGGAACATGTATTCATGGCCAGGTTTCGAGTGCAGCTTGACGGAAGCAATTCCCGCTCCTTCCTGTCCGCGGTTGTGTTCTTTCTCCATCATCAGATAGAGTTTGTTGAGACCATACTTCCAGGTGCCGTATTTCTTCTGATAATAACTTAGCGGTTTAAGAAGTCGTACAAGGGCAACGCCGCAGTCTTCGTGGATATTGTTTTCCATTTTGGATGTTATTCAAACGAAAATGAGATAATCAAACGCAGCTCTTTCTGACGTATTGATTATCTCATTTCCCATATTTTAAAATGTCTCTGTTTTCTAATGCCCGGGCTTTTTGTCAACGTACGATAGTAATAATCAGTGAAGCTAACGACGTTATAACTCCTAAGAACGAGAACCAAAGCGTGGTGCTGCTTCCTATAACCGAGTTATTCGCTTTCACATTATTAGGCTGAACATACACGATATCGTTTTGTTGCAGATAATAATAAGGTGAATTGAAAATATTTGCATCCTTTAAGTTCAGCCTGTGTGCGTGCTTCTCTCCGGTTGAATCTTCACGGATAAGCAGCACATTGTCACGCTTACCGTAGATGCTGAGGTCACCAGCCTGGGCCAGAGCTTCAATAATGCTCATCTTCTCGGTGGTTACAGGCACGACTCTCGGACCGCCAACTTCACCAATTACCGTCACACGGTAGCTTGATGTACGAACAGTAACTATCGGCTTTTCGGTTTTTGCGAGATAAGGCGTAACCTTTCCCTTGATCATTTCCTCACATTCGGTCTTCGTCATTCCAGCTACATGAAGCTTGCCTACAATAGGGAAGTTGATATTTCCATCATTATCAACCAGATACCCCTGAAGGTAACCACCTCCCGAGCTCATCTGCCCCGCGTTGCCTAACCTGTTATTTATCGTAAGATTAAAGGGGGCAGAAACTTCCGGATTGGTTGTCTGCACGGTGATTGTAAGCTCATCCTTGGGCATGATTTTGGCATCATAAAGTCCTTTTGACGCAGCTAAGCTGATGGAATCAATATTCTGAAAGTACGCAATTTGCTTGATGCTTGAACAACTTCCCATCATACAAATAATTGCTATCAGGAAGAAGGGAATGAGCAATTTCTTCATTTTTCAGCAGGATTGAAATTTATATGGGTGCAAAGTTAGCGCTTATTTTCCAACGGTGCAAGCAAAAAGGTTGAAAAGCCTCTATAAATTTTGCTTACCCGCAGCTTTTAACTACATTTGCACGAAATAAGATACGCAGATGAATAAGGTACTATTAATTTATACAGGCGGGACAATTGGCATGGGACAAAACCCGATAACGGGCACTTTGGAGCCGCTTGACTTCAACCATCTTGAGGATTCTATGCCCGAGTTTAAATTAATAAAGACCCACATTGACATTTATCAGTTCACGCCTCCCATTGATTCAAGCGACATGATGCCTGACAAATGGGCCCAGCTTGTGCGCATCATTTCAAAGAACTATCACAACTATGACGGCTTCGTTATTCTGCACGGAACCGATACCATGGCCTATACGGCGTCGGCTCTGTCGTTTATGCTCGAGAACCTTACGAAGCCGGTCATCCTCACCGGCTCGCAATTGCCTATTGGACAACTTCGTACTGACGGCAAGGAAAACCTGATAACGAGCATAGAACTCGCCTCTTTGAAAGACGAAAAAGGTCGTGCACGCGTACCCGAAGTATGCATATATTTCAGCGGAAGGCTGCTTAGAGGCAACCGCGCCACAAAGATAAACGCCGATGGTTTCTATGCCTTCGATACCTTTAACTATCCGCATCTCTGCGACGCAGGGGTTAATTTCACGTTCAACGACCACAGCATTCTCCGTCCCGACTTCTCAAAACCCATGATTCCCCACTCAGCAATGAACCCCGACGTTGTCGTTTTCAGCCTATTTCCAGGCATTCAGGAGAACATCGTAAGAGAGCTATTGCAGGTTAAGGAGCTGCGAAGCATCGTCATGCGAAGCTTTGGAAGCGGGAACGCTCCGCAAAGTTTATGGCTCAAGCACCTGTTAGCGGATGCGGCCGAACGCGGTGTTGTCATCGTGAATATCAGCCAGTGTGTTGCCGGCAGCGTCGAGATGTCGCGATACGACACAGGTTTTCAGCTGCAGAATACGGGCATTGTGTCGGGCTACGACAGCACAGTCGAGGCGGCTATCACCAAGCTTATGTTCCTTCAGGCACAATACAGCGACCCGAATGTCATCAGAAAGCTGATGAACACACCGCTTGCAGGCGAGCTAACTAAATGATTTTTTGACAGCTTCTCCACCCTACACCTTATTATATTATGCAGCACGCGGGCAGCATTTTGCCTTTGTGCCACCATCGGTTTAGCTTTTATCGTTATAAAATATGAAGTCAAGAGCCGATAAAAGCAACCCTATACAAAAAAGTAACCCGCCGAGCCAGGCTGCCGATGATGCGGGACTACGCAAGAAAGCAGACACAAGTCGACTGGCAATTTCGTTACCGTTAACTATCAATCCTTCGGTACACACAACAGTTTTATCGTTTACAGCATCACCGTATGGCATACGCCAGAAGGAGAATACTCTCCTACCTTCCATGCCTTTATCTACGTAAAACTTTATCGTATCGCCTTTGTGTAAACGATATTTCCTTGCTTTAAACGCAGGAGGATAAAGTAAAAAGGCAAAATAATTAATATCATAACCCTGCCAATATACAGTTGTGGCGTCTCCTTTTAACCTGAAATTTACTTCCCATTCATAGCGCCCGTTTAAGGTTATAACTTTATCTACAACGCCTGTACGACAAGGCAGATTGCTGTCCGCAGCCTGGAATCCCGTCCAATAGAACACGATTACCGCCACCGCGGCAGCTATCAGGAACACCACCTTTGCAGGTATTCTGAATATA
The DNA here is from genome assembly GCA_013333935.1 of Prevotella sp. Taxonomy (GTDB): domain Bacteria; phylum Bacteroidota; class Bacteroidia; order Bacteroidales; family Bacteroidaceae; genus Prevotella. Next base: position 66,956 of record JABCNV010000030.1, read on the forward strand.
TAGTAAAGAGATTCTCCTCTAAATAGATATTCCATTTCTGTAAAAGTTTAACTTTAACCATACCCATACCCTCCCGTGCCGTGCAAGCGGGACGTAACGGGCAGATACAAAATTACGAATAAAATTTGTAAAACTCCTGCCCGAGTGCCGGAAATTAAGCCTTTGCCCCATGCGATATGGCATCAAGGCTGACACCGTTACGCCCTGACAGCAATGCCCGTGCGGCATAAAGTCGGCGTTACGGCGGCCGCCACACACGCGTACCACGGTCGCCGTACGGGTTTTATCACGGCCGTCGCACGCGTGTGCAGCGCCCGCCGTACGGTCTGCACCACGCAAGTATGGGCGAGCCGACAGCCAGGTTACGAAGCGGCAGAACGGCCGATTACAAATTGCCATCCGGCGTTCACGACTCGTCCCGTTCCCACATTTTTAACATGGCAAGCGGCTCCGTCTGTTCTTTTTTTGCTATCTTTGCAGTCCGTCAGGCCCGTATCTAATGACAGACGGGCACGTTTTAATTTCATAAAAATGAAAAGAACAGGAAACTTTTTCAAGATTGTATTTACGGTATTACTTGTTAATTTATCGCTCCTCACATCGCATGCAGCCGACAGGTTCGTGCCGTTCAGATATGGAAATTTCGATACATGGGTGGTCCGCCACGTGCACGAGTCGGCCGTTATCGGCGGCAACGACAAGACATTATACGAGCCCGGCCCAGCCCGCGAGCTTACCAGCAATAACCCCTACGTAAACCTTGGCGGCTCGCCGTGGGGCACGAGCAACGTCATGGCTAAGGTAATGGGCATCGTCAAGACCAATGTCTCGGTCTATCGTGACGCTCACGGCGCAGGTCATTGCGCCAAGCTGGTGACACATATCGAAACCTGCAAGGTGCTCGGACTGATGAATATCAAGGTGCTTGCCGCGGGAAGCATTTTCCTCGGCGACGTCCGCGAACCCATAACAGGCACCAAGGACGGACCCAAGGCGCTGAACTGGGGCATTCCTTTCACGCTCAGGCCTAAGGCCGTACGCTTCGATTATCGCGTTGAAACACCGGCATCGCGCAACCGTATACGCCAGAACGGCTTCTCAAAAGCCACTGCCGTGGCGGGCCCTGACTACTGCACGGCCGTGCTTTACCTGCAAAAGCGCCACGAAGACGCCAAGGGAAACATCACCGCACAGCGCGTAGGAACGATGGTTGTGCACTATGGGCAGTCGACAAAAGGATGGGTTGACGGCGCCACTTACGAGATACACTACGGTAACATCACCGCAAAGCCCTTCTATGATGCGGCTACAATGGGGCTCCGTTCAACCGATTATGCCCGCAATTCAAAGGGAGAGAGCGTCATTGTACACGAAACGGGCTGGGCCGCATCAGGTGAAACGCCCACGCATATCATCCTGCAATTCTCGTCAAGCCACGGCGGAGCCTATGTCGGCACGCCGGGAAACACGCTCTGGATAGACAACGTAGGGCTGGTATACTGATGAAAAGGTGGGGCGTTCTTTCCATAGTCCTGCTGGCATTGCTTCGCGTTCCGGCGCAGGAAACGACGCCAGTCCGGCCCGATACCGTTGTTCCCGCACAGGCTCTGCAGCGCGATTCGAAGCCGATGACGAAGAAAACGAGTCTTTTTTCCCGCGTTCTTAGCTACTTCAATGAGAGCAATAAGGAGAAGAAACAGAAGAAATTCGACTTCTCTGTCATCGGCGGGCCTCACTTTAGCACCGATGCAAAACTCGGCCTTGGCATTGTAGCGTCAGGCCTTTACCGCACGTCGGGCACTGACAGCTTGCAGATTCCCAGCAACGTTTCGCTGTACACCGACTTCTCTACCGTAGGTTTCTACATGCTCGGCATACGTGGAACACATATCTTTCCGAGCAACAAACAACGCATCGACTACAATACCTCGTTCTTTTACTTCCCAAGTTACTTCTGGGGCATGGGCTATAAGATGGGCGACGACAACAGCAACAAGAGCAAAATGAAGCGTTTTCAGTTCAAATTTCAGGCCAACTGGCTGTTCTCTGCTGCCGAAAACCTCTTCCTCGGACCCGCTATTGCCTTCAACTGCGTGACGGCACGCAACATCGATCGCCCCGAATTGCTCGACGGACAACGTCGCAAAACGGTAAACTTCGGGGCAGGATTTACCCTGCTTTACGACACACGCGACAACCTTACAGCCCCTCATCGCGGCATGCGTCTGGAGTTAAGACAGCTCTTCCGCCCCAAATTCATGGGCAATCATTATAGTTTTCATACCAACGATCTGCGCACAAGCGGCTACATTCCCGTATGGAAAAGCGCACTTTTAGCCGCCGATTTCCACACGATGCTTAACTTCGGGCATCCCTCCTGGGGCATGATGGCGCTGCTTGGCAACAGTGATTTGATGCGCGGTTACTATGAAGGACGATACCGCGACAAGCATAAGATTGAGGCTCAACTTGAGATTCGTCAGCACATCTGGCGCCGAAACGGCATCGTTCTTTGGGCAGGGGCAGGCACGGTATTTAATAAATTCAGCGCAATAATGATGAAACGCATACTGCCTAACTACGGTCTGGGCTACCGATGGGAGTTTAAAAAGAACGTAAATCTTAGGTTAGACTACGGCTTTGGCAAAGCAGGGCAAGGAGGTTTCATCTTTAATATCAACGAGGCCTTTTAGTAAAGCGTTCTAAATTCTGATTTAATATTGACGAAGCTCTTTAATAAAGCGTTCTAAATCCTGATTATGACGAGCAGACGTTTCAACCTTTCGGCATTGCGATTGCGGCTTCTTTCAGCGCAATTTCTTTTCATATACACCGTCGTTGCCATCACGGTGCCCAACCTTTCACTGGCTTTTACCAACTCCATTCCGTTGTCGGCCAACGTGATTAGCGTCGTGCTGCCGCTGTCTTTCTATGTGTGGCTCATGTCGCTTTCGCGCAAAACGGGCCTCCTGGTGTGGCTTTTGTTCCCGCTTATATTCTTTGCAGCCTTCCAGATGGTGCTTATTTACTTGTATGGCGGCGGCGTAATTGCGGTGGATATGTTTCTGAATCTGGCAACGACCAACCCTGACGAGGCAATGGAATTGCTCGATAATCTCATACCCGCTGTGGCAGGAGTCTTGGTGCTTTACATCCCCCTGCTCGTGCTTGCCGCATGGCAATGGGCCAAACATACGTCGCTTGAGGCTGCCTTTCAGCGCCGCATGCGCAGGGCGGCACTTCGTACGGGCGGAGTCATGCTGCTGGCAGCGGCCTTGCTTTACGTCGTTTTCCCGCGGGGCGGAGAGCGTCAGGGGCGATTCGAATACCATGTAGAGAACGAGGTTTATCCCGTAAATGTTTTCTACAATCTTGCCCTGGCGCTGCACGAAAGCTGGCTTTCGACCCACTATCAGGAGCGTGTAGCCCACTTCCGCTTTGGCGCAACGCCCACGCATAATGTCGATTCGACCGAAGTTTACGTGCTTGTTGTAGGCGAAACTGCGCGCTCAAGCAACTTCCAGCTCTACGGATACGCGCGCCCTACCAACCCTCAACTGTCGCGCGAAAGCCGCCTGATGGTGTTCCGAAACGTAAGATCGCAGTCGAATACCACCCACAAAAGCGTTCCCATGCTGCTTACAGCGGCCACAGCCGACGACCATTCGCGCCTGTATCATGAGAAGGGAATACTGGCCGCTTTTGGCGAAGCAGGATTCCATACCGCCTTTTTCTCGAACCAATTACGCAACCATTCATACATCGATTTCCTTGGAGAAGAGGCAAACGACGCCTGTTTCATTCGCGAAAAACAGCCTTCACGCCGTCCCGATGACGAACAATTGCTGCCCTATGTGGCGCAGGAGCTTGACCAACACCACAGGAAACTCTTCATCGTACTGCACATGTACGGCTCCCATTTCAATTATCGCGACCGCTATTCGCGTGCCAATGCCCGTTTCCTGCCTGACGAACCCACCGAGGCCAAGGCCGAAAACCGACCGCAATTACTGAATGCCTACGACAACACTATTCTGCACACCGACCGCATTCTGGCCCGTTTAATCGGCATGTTACGCGCCCGTCACTGCATCTCGGCCGTGTTATATACGTCCGACCACGGCGAAAACATCTTCGACGACAGCCGCCATCTCTTCCTCCATGCCTCGCCGCGCCCATCAGAATACGACACCGACGTGCCCCTTCTGGTATGGACTTCCGAGCAATTCGACCGACAATATCCCCAGGTTGTCAACGCCATGCGCGGCAATCTGCGAAAGGGAGTCGAGTCGAATGCATCGGTATTCCCCACCATGCTCTCCATAGCCGGAATACGCGCAAAGGCCTGTGCCGACAGTCTTTCGCTCACAAACCGCAACTATCGCCTCGGCACGCGCTACTATCTTGACGACCATAACCATGCCGTGCCGTTGTCAACTTTCCTGAAATAAGTTTTTAAGCCACATTCCCTCCCTGCCATACATCACCCCTTCGCGTCTACCGATAAGGCGCGAAAGGCACTTCCGCTCTGTGTCCTACGACGTAATGCCGTTGGATTTCCCTCACAATACCGCCAGATTTTCACTGTAATGTCAAAATTTTTACGCAGGAATATTAAAACATTTACGATGCAGAGGTCATCGTGCGACGGTCGCCATACAACGGGTGCGACGGCCGTCGTACGCGCGTGCCACGGCCGTCGCACACATGTTACTGCGGCCGCCGTACAATGAAACATCCATCTAAAAGACACCATCAAACAACGGGAATGAATTGTGTATTGCCCTATAAAGACAATTCCATTAGCATGAGATAATTATTGAACGAATCGATATAAATACCTTATCATCAGTTTGTTAACAGGTAAAAACAGGAGGTTGAAAAGAAGTTTCGAACCCAAGGAATAGCGGAAACGAAACGACAAAGGCGGCGCGGTCTTAAGCCAAACTTCTGTAAATAATGCGGATTGACAAGCCAGAGCTGCCGGTTGACGATAGTCAAATTCAGCTTACGGACCAGATTTTCAAACCGTTCGACAGACGTCCTGCACCTTTTTATATATAGCAATTCGGCTACGGTGTCGGCCTCTTCGCCCGCAACCCTCTCTAAAACAAACCGATACAGGCGCGCAGGCAGCAAATGGAAGAACGGAACCTTTGACCATATCGGGCTGCGACAAATCTGCTGATGTCCGCCAAAAGGCATGTGCCAGGCAGGAAATGCCACAAACAACACTCCGTCAGGACGCAGGAACGTACTGATGTGTTCAATGAATTTTTCCTTACAAGGCACGTGCTCAATAACGTCGTGCAGAATGATAATGCTGTATTTTTCATCGTCATTGGCGGGCGAAGACACCGTCATGAAGTCGTGGCAAAGGAAGCTTCCCGCCAGGTTTTCATCCTCAAAGAAACGCCTCGCCTGCCCAATCCTGACACCTGCCAGGTCTATTCCCGTTATGCTGCAGCCCTTTTGGGCAAACGGTTTAAGGTTTCCGCCCTCGCCACAACCCACTTCCAACACGCGGTCAGCGCCAGAAACGGGATGATATTGCGCAATATGTGGCAGGTAATAATGGGCTGAACTTCGGGCCGATTCTTCAAAATAACGCTTCCTGTCAGTGTGTCGCGATTGCATTTTGCATCTTCTTTTATAGGTTAAAATAACGGACAAATATGTTCTGTCCGTCTGTATAAGAAGATACGATAAGGGTTAAAAGACTGCGGCCACGCAGCAGGAAATATTCGGTTGGCGCAAACAAAAACGACGCATCAGGCATGATGCGCCGTGTCTTGGGCCGCAGAATCAGTGTCGTTTCATCGTGAGGGTAACCGGTTTGTCGGGCACGAACGTTACCGAACCACGGTAAATCCTGTTCCATTCCGCAGTCTGCTTGTTGGCCGTAGTGTGGTAAACGTCAAGCTGATAGCTGCCGGAGGCAAGGTTTTTCAACGTAAAATTGACGTCATACTGACAAATACAGTCGGTGGCCATGTCCTCATTAGGATATAAAATCAGCACCAACTTGTTCCCATCACCGCCCGCTTCCACGTGGAAATGGCTGATCATACAGTTGTCCAACACATCAGTAAACTGTGCGTTTACGGTGTTGTCGGCAGCCATTTTCAGGTGCAGAACCGTAGGATTATTCGTAACGTTCTGGTAATATTCGGGGCGGGTATCGGTTGGTGACACCGAAGTCTTGCAGGCTGATGACCTGATATCTGTCACGTTCACGTTCCCGATAACGGCATTTTCTGTTGAACAAGCTGTTATCATACCCAATAAAAAGAGTGTCGCGGCGCTGTGCTTTAAATTTAAATGTTTCATATCTGTGTTATTTTAAAGGTTTTACCATGTCAACCGTAGCCCGAACGGAATGCTGAACATGAACGGATACTCCGTCCGATAAGTCTGAATTCCGCTCCCGTTTCCGAAATAATAGAAAAGGTTTGGCTCAATATAGATGCTAAGAGGCTTGAATACAGGATATTGCACGCCTACGCCAAGGTTTACCGACCATTGCGGACGAGGACTGATGCTGCGCTTCTGGGTGAACGACGAATCGGGCGTGATGGTGAACGTGCGCGTAAACGAGCTGTGCACCGGCAACTCAAATGTCACGCCGCCCGTGGTGTATGCGTTGAGGCGTCCCTTGTGCCAGATGCTGTAAGTCAGCCTTAAAGGCAGACCGATATAGTCGATTTTCTGCGTCTTTTTAAGCGTGGCATTATTGAATGTACTTTCAAATTCCGACTTCAATCGGGTGTACGTCAGCCCCGTTCCAAACGTCCAGTTCGGGCTTAGCCGCTTGTTGAGCGAGAAGCTGTAGGTCTGGGGGCGATGGTGATGTGCCCTTTCGCCCAGAGGATGGTCGGCTGAAAGGATACTGTTTACGGCTGTCTGGCGCAGTCTTGCGTTCTCAGTCGAATCCATGACAGACCGATTTCGATCCAGATAATTGAGATAATCGGCCCACGAATAAATCTTGGCCATCACGCCTCCACGGGCATAATCAATAACCGAAAGGTAGTTAAGGTTCGACAAACTGTTGCCGGAAGACGTCGAACTGTAGCCGAAATTGAAAGTCCACGGGTAGTGTTTTGCCGGAGCCTTACGATGGCAAGCCAGCTCTATGGGTACGGCGTTGATGTTCTTCGGCAACGGTGAAATATGGAATAATGAGTCTGGAACGCGAAGGATAACGGTCATGTTTCTTGACAAAGAGTCTGCAGATGGCAGCAGATTAGTCTGCTCTGTATTGACGATATCAGAGGAGTTGCTATCTGTTTTGTAAGTATTTCTGACAGAAGAAAGGCTTAAGCGGCGAGGAGGAACAGCGAGATTGGTGCGCTTTGGCATTGTCAGTTCAGGCTCAATGTTTCGGCGCGTACGGAAGCTTGCCTTGTCTTTTTGCGCCTTCACAGCCACCGACTGGGTGCGTAAAACGCCTTTTTGTCTGTCTCTGGTCACGAAATAAACGTACAACGGTATCAGAACGGGCAGCAAAAACAGCACCCAATAGTTGACCAATATGGTGCGCAGCATCTTCTTTGCTCTGAATAATTGCGAAGAAGAACTATGCGGATTGATACCCAAAAGGCTTGCTATCTCCTTGTGTGACAGCGAATCAAGGACAGAAAGCTTGAATACTTCACGGCTTCCTTTTGGCAGAGCGTCGATGGCTGACAGCAGTGCTTCAAGCTCAATAGCCTTACGGGCTTCGCTCTTCTCATCTGGAATTTCAATGTCTAAACATGATAATGGTATTTCTGTTCTTTCGGTATCGTGCAGGCATTTCAACGCGAGGTTCCGCACAATAGCTATCATCCAGCCTTCTAATTTTGAGTTATCTTTCAGGCTTTTTATGGATGTAAAAATGATGATAAAGGCGTCATGAAGCACATCTTTCGCCATATTCTCGTCGTGAATATAATGCCGGCATATTCCCATTAGTTTGTTAGAATACACCCTATATAACGTTCCGAGAGCATTCTTGTCCCCTTGTTTGCATGCTTCTATGTCAAGTTCCGTCTTCATCAATATACTTATCCTTTTAATCTAAAGGAGTAAATTCAAGGTAAAAGACTGCATAAAATTATGAACTTTTTTGCTAAATGTGGGACTAAAAGCTTAAAAACATGTAGGAAATACGACAAAATAAAAAAGGCCATGAATAAGAATTCATGACCTTTTCTTATATGATAATATTAAAAATATTTCTATAATGAAATAAGATTACTTCCCTAACTCAATTACTTCTTGAAGAAATCCTTCACAGCTTCGTTAGGAACCATCTGCTCATCAAAGAAATAAGCACCCGTCTTAGGGCTCTTAACCATCTTAATTACTTTTGAATAAGCGCGACCATCATTACTACCTTCATGAAGGCTTGCGACAGCTTTTTTTGCCATAGTCTATTATTTTATAACTGTATTCAGTTCAGTTTTATACGTGATTCGCCCTATTTACTTAATCTCTTTGTGAAGAGTCATCTTCTTAAGAATAGGATTATACTTCATGAGTTCGAGGCGCTCAGGAGTATTTTTGCGGTTTTTTGTAGTAACATAACGGCTTGTTCCCGGCATTCCTGAGTTCTTCATCTCCGTGCATTCCAGGATAACCTGTACTCTATTACCCTTAGCTTTCTTTGCCATGATTATTAATCTCCTATAACTTTAATATCTTTCCAATCGCAATAACCCTTGGCAACTGCCTGCTTAAGAGCTGCATCAAGACCTATTCTATTAATGAGACGAAGACCAGCTGCGCTGATCTTGAGGGAAATCCAGCAGCTTTCTTCTACGTAATAGAACTTTTTGCTGAAGAGGTTTACATCAAAACTGCGCTTCGTGCGATGCTTTGAGTGAGACACATTACAACCTATCTGTGCCTTCTTTCCTGTGATCTGACAAATCTTAGACATTGCTATTCTTTGTTTTTGATTTCGTTTTTTGATACTTATTCCAAACAGAGTGCAAAATTACAAAAAAACTTTGTTCTAACAAAATTAAAGTAATAAGAATGTCTTCTTTTAAGCATTTTTTCTCAAAAACACGATTAAGACAATGCTTAAATTACAGTAGATTAAACCATCTACGGTCTTATTCTTCCCGAGTTTCTGCGTGTTTTTCCTTGTAATAGTCAATAAAAAGGTGTAAAGCCTTGTTGGTTGCAATCTCAAGATTGATGTCACGCCCAAAATCTTCTGTCAGTCTCAATGTTCGTACATCATCTTTTGAGCCATACCCTATCCAGATAGTCCCCACCGGAATCTCTGCAGTTCCACCGGTCGGACCGGCTATTCCCGTTGCAGAGATGGCATAATCGCAATCCATTGTCCGGCAAGCACCGACAACCATCTGCCGTGCAACCTCTTCACAAACGGCAGTCTGCTCTTCAAGGACCTGATGAGAGACATGCAGCAAATTCTCTTTTACCTCATTGGTATAGGCCACAATGCCACCTTTAAAATACTGCGAGGCCCCCGGAACAGCTATGATTGCCTCGGAAATTCTGCCACCGGTACAGCTCTCGGCCGTACAAAGCGACTCCTTATTATTATACAGAGCCTCCTGAATCTGGCGGCTCAGAACCTTTGTTTCTAATTCCATTGTATTGAAAAAACGTAATAATGTCGAAATAAAAAAGTCTGTTTACTGGAATGTAACCTTCGAGAAAGCCGGAGCATCCATTGAGCAAAAGTCATGGTTAAGATACTTATAGTAGCCCACTATACCTATCATTGCCGCATTATCAGTGGTGTAACTGAACTTCGGAATATAGATTTTCCATCCATATTTCGCTGCATGGTCCTGAAAAGACTGGCGTAGAACCGAGTTTGCCGAAACGCCACCGGCCACCGCTACATGCTTGATACCCGTCTGTTTTACAGCCATTCGCAGCTTCTTCATCAAAATATCAACGATGGTATATTCCAGACTTGCCGACAAGTCTTCCTTGTGATGCTCCACAAAATCGGGCTCATCAGCCACCCACTTGCGCAAATTGTACAGGAAAGACGTCTTTAATCCCGAGAAGCTATAATCTAATCCGGGGATGTGCGGCTCCGAAAACCTATAGGCTTCAGGGTTGCCGTTCTTTCCCAAACGGTCAATAATCGGTCCGCCCGGATAGCCTAAGCCCATCACTTTTGAGCATTTATCTATTGCTTCGCCGGCAGCATCGTCTATCGTCTGCCCCAGAACCTCGATGTCGTTATATGCGTTAACCTTCACAATTTGTGAATTACCGCCCGATACCAGCAGGCAAATGAACGGATAAGGAGGCATGTGATTGTCATCGTCGCTTTCCTTAATGAAATGCGCCATCACGTGTCCCTGCAAGTGATTTACGTCTATAAGCGGTATTTCAAGGCTGCGGGCGAATCCCTTGGCAAAGCTTACGCCCACCAAAAGTGAGCCCATAAGCCCGGGCCCACGGGTGAAAGCCACCGCCGACAGCTGCTCTTTCGTAATGCCGGCACGTTTGATAGCCTGATCGACAACAGGCACAACGTTCTGCTGATGCGCCCTGCTGGCCAGCTCAGGCACCACTCCTCCATAACTCCTGTGCACCTCTTGCGAGGCTGTTACGTTGCTGAGAAGAACGCCATTTCGCAATACGGCAGCCGAAGTATCATCGCAACTGCTCTCTATCCCAAGAATATAAATATCTTCCATCTTCTATTCTGCTAATATCTCAACGCCGTTTTCAGTCATCAAAAACGTGTGTTCCCACTGTGCCGAAGGCTTTTCATCGCCCGAAATTACTTCCCAGCCGTATGGGTCGTCAGCATCAATGAACACCTTCCAGGTGCCCATATTAATCATCGGTTCGATGGTAAAGGTCATCCCGGGCACCAGCAACATGCCCGTTCCCTTGTGTCCATAGTGCAGAACTTCAGGCTCTTCGTGCATGGCCAGGCCCACACCGTGCCCGCAAAGGTCGCGTACAACGCCATATCCGTAGCGTTCGGCGTGTTTCTGTATGGCATGACCGA
>JABCNV010000041.1 GCA_013333935.1 Prevotella sp.
GCCGACGTGCTTGAGAATAAAATACGCGAGAGTGAGCACGAACGCAAGGCCATGGCCGGCGTAACGAAGCTGGCTCGTGAGCGTGCAAAGAAAGCCAGTCTGCATAACAGGAAGCTGCGTGACTGCCGTATTCATTACAGTGATGCAAAGGATGACCGCAAGGAAGAGTCAAGCATCTTCATCACAGAGGGTGATTCTGCCAGTGGATCTATTACGAAAAGCCGCGACGTCAATACGCAGGCCGTATTCTCGTTACGAGGTAAACCGCTGAACAGTTTTGGCTTAAGCAAGAAGGTTGTATACGAAAACGAGGAGTTTAACTTGTTGCAGGCGGCACTCAATATTGAAGACGGACTTGACGACTTGCGCTATAACAAGGTTATTGTAGCTACAGATGCCGACGTTGATGGCATGCACATTCGTTTGCTTATCATCACGTTCTTCCTGCAATTCTATCCTGAACTGATCAAGAAAGGGCATGTTTTCGTGCTCCAGACGCCGCTTTTCCGTGTGCGAAACCGTCGTACGAAGATTAAGGATAAGAAGATAATTGCCGACGCCGATGCCCGTTTGATGAAGGGAGAACGCAAGAACGACTTCATCACTTACTACTGTTACACCGACGAAGAGCGTCAAAATGCCATACGAGAATTAGGTCCTGACCCCGAAATTACACGGTTTAAGGGACTCGGTGAAATCTCACCCGACGAGTTTGTACATTTCATCGGCCCTGACATGAGGCTGGAACAAGTCACCCTTCACAAAAACGACCAGGTGCAAAAGCTTCTGGAATACTACATGGGTAAGAACACAATGGAGCGTCAGAACTTCATTATCGACAACCTTGTCATAGAGGAAGACCTGCCAGAAGAGGAGGAATAATGCGTAAAAATGCCGATTTCACCGCGAAAAGATGCCGAATTCTTCATATGATAGTTTTGAAAAGAATATGCGCATCTGATTAAACCGGTATTCTGAACAACTTGTTTTGTCGGACGTTCAGAGCATGGAACAGGCATTAATCTTACAGACAGTAAACAACATTATATAATAGGAAAGCAGACAATGAACCGGCAATTCCTGATGAAAACGAAATTTTCAGATGCACTTCTGAAGATAATTTTCTTTTCTTTCTTTAGTTTTTTCAATTTCCTGCCCCTGCAGGCGCAGAACAATTTCGATGTAGGTGCAAAGTCTTCACTTCGTAAGTTGCAGCTTGCAGAGATGGCAATCAGTCGTCTTTACGTCGATACCGTCAACGAAGAAAGTCTTGTAGAGAACGGCATTAGGGGAATGCTCGAGAAGCTCGACCCCCATTCTTCCTATACAACAGCACGCGAAACAAAGGCTATGAACGAGTCTTTGAACGGCAGTTTTGAGGGAATCGGTGTGCAATTTAATATGCAGGAGGATACCCTTATCGTCATACAGACCGTCACAAATGGCCCTTCAGAGAAGGTGGGTATACAAGCAGGCGACCGCATTATAGCTGTAAATGATACAGCAATAGCAGGCGTAAAGATGTCGAAGGAGGAAATAATGAAGCGGCTTCGGGGGCCGAAAGGCACCAAGGTCAGGCTTACAATCATACGCCGTGGCATCGGCGAGCGGCTTACTTTTGTGGTGACACGTGCAAAAATTCCTGTGAAAACCCTCGACGCCTGGTATATGATTAGTCCTGGAACAGGCTATATTCGTATTGGCTCTTTTGGCGCAACAACGTATGATGAGTTCATGAAAGCCGTAAACGACTTGCGCGCAAAGGGGATGAATGACCTTGTTCTTGACCTTGAAGACAACGGTGGGGGATACCTTCAGGCCGCTGTTCAGGTAGCCAATGAGTTTTTACAGCGGGGCGATTTAATCGTATACACTGAGGGAAGACGCTTCCCAAGGCAAGACTATAAGGCACAGGGGAACGGGAAATTGCGTTCAGGAAATGTGACGGTTCTTGTGAACGAGTTCACCGCTTCTGCCGCCGAGATAGTTACCGGAGCTCTGCAGGATCAGGACCGTGCGCTTGTTGTGGGACGCCGTTCTTTTGGGAAGGGGCTTGTACAACGGCCTATCGACTTCCCCGACGGGAGTATGATGCGGCTCACTATCGCCCATTATTATACTCCTTCAGGGCGTTGCATCCAGAAGTTTTATAAAAAAGGTGACCGTAAGGATTATGAAATGGAGCTTGATCAGCGTTATAAACACGGCGAGCTTTACTCGGCCGACTCCATTCATTTCGCCGATTCGCTGAAGTTTTATACGCTCCGTCGTCACCGCATTGTGTATGGAGGCGGTGGTATTATGCCCGATGTCTTCGTCCCTCTTGACACTACTCTCATCACCTCTTACCACCGAAAGCTGGCTGCCAAGGGCATTGTTATCAGCGCAAACTTACGATATGTGGACAACAATCGCAAGCAATTGAAGAAGCGTTATCCCGATTTCCAGAGCTTCCTTAACGGTTTTGAGGTGCCTCGTGCGCTTATAGATGAGATAGTTGCCGAAGGGAAGAAGCAGAAAGTGGAGCCTAAGGATGAGGCTGAAATGAAACAGACGCTGCCTTATTTACGCACACAGCTCAAAGCTCTCATAGCTCGTGACCTCTGGGATATGAGCGAATACTTCCAGATTATTAACATACAGAACCCTATTTTACAGAAGGCTTTAGAGCAAAAAGGTAGCAATTAACGTTCTGTATCTACCATAATTATTTCCCCTTTATATAAAGGGGATAATATAAAATAAAAGCGGCCGGACTTCCTATATGTTGGAAGTTCGGCCACAGTATGTTGCTATATTAGGGTGACTATTCTTAAAAATCAACAGAAATTTTCTTGAAAACGATTATAGATTCTGTTGAAAATCGGCAGAAATCCTATTGAAAATAGATGTAAATCCTATAGAGAATCAGCAGCTTTCCCCTTAAAAGCCACTACAAAGCTCCTTAAAAATCATTGTAAGAACAGTGAAAGGTCATGATAATACTTAGCCCTGGGCCGTTGCTTCCATCTTACGAAGCAGGTCAAGTGCCTTGTTTTCGTTAGCCTCCATCACCTCACGCTCGCCCGGCCCCTTATCATTTATGCCACACAAATGGAGCACACCATGAATAATTACGCGGTGAAGTTCGTCCTCATAACGCTTGTTAAACAGCTCGGCATTGGTGCGAACGGTGTCCAATGATATCACAATGTCACCGTTTATAACCATGCCTTCGTCGTAATCGAAGGTAATAACGTCGGTGTAATAGTCGTGTCCAAGATACTGCTTGTTGACCTCAAGAATCTTCTCGTCGTCCACAAACATGTACCCAATCTCGCCTACTCGCCTGCCGTAGGTGGCGGCCACGGCCTTTATCCATGCCGTAGTTTCCCTGTGTTTTATGGCTGGCATGTCAATGCCGTCAGCTTGATAAGTAATCATATTCTGTTGATTTTACACCTTCTATAGCGCTCCCTTTTACCTTTTTACTCTTTTACCTTTCTACTTTCAGGCGCTTCCCTTCTACCCTTTTACTCTTTTCCCTTCTTCCTTTTCGGCAGCATCCAGCTCGTATCCTTATGGAAATATGTCAGCTGCCGCACGGCCGAGGACGATATGGCCGCCATCGTGGGGTCGGCATACAGCAGTATGGTTTCGATGCCAGCCATGCGACGGTTGAGCTCTGCCTGCTCGCGCTCGTATTCAAAATCTCTTACCGACCTCACCCCCTTGACGATAAATGCCGCTCCTTCGCGCTGTGCGAGGTCTACGGCAAGGTCTGTGAAGCCAACGATTTTTACGCGATTGTCGCCCTCGTAGAGGCTCCGGACGGCCTCTATACGCTCTTCGGCCATCATCATGCAGTGCTTTTCGGGGTTTATGCCCACGCCAATGACGATGCGTCCAAACAGTTTCAGCGTCCGCTCAACAATGTCGGCATGCCCGATGGTAAACGGATCGAACGAACCTACAAACAGTGCAGTGCGTGTGTTACCTTCCTCTTTCATTGTCTATATAGCGTGTTTGCTTATTGAATTTCGATGTCCAGACCTTCCCGAAGGCCTTTAAAATCAGCCCCTTTTGCGTTATCAGAACAGCTCTTGCTGCATGATATTGCTTGCATAGGGGTTGCGACCGAGGTGCTCGTAGGCCAGCTGGGTCACCATCCGGCCACGTGGCGTGCGCTTGATAAAGCCCTCCATGATGAGGAATGGCTCGTAAACGTCTTCCACTGTACCCGAATCTTCGCCGATGGCTGTGGCGATAGTGGATATACCTACCGGCCCACCGCGGAACTTATCTATAATGGTAAGCAGAATTTTATTGTCGATTTCGTCCAGTCCGTACGAGTCGATGTTCAGTGCGCTCAGCGATAATTGCGCTATATCGGTGGTGATAGTGCCGTTGCCTTTCACCTGTGCAAAGTCTCGAACACGCCGCAGCAGTCCGTTCGCTATGCGCGGCGTACCACGGCTCCGGCGGCTGATTTCGTTGGCTGCAGCGTCTTCAATAGGCACCTTCATGAGGCGGGCCGAGCGCCTGATAATGCGTTGGAGCGTGTCAGGGTCGTAGTATTCGAGGTGCATATTGATGCCGAAGCGCGCCCTGAGCGGTGCCGTGAGCATGCCCGAACGCGTTGTAGCGCCAATAAGCGTGAAGGGATTCAGGTCAATCTGTATCGAACGGGCCGACGGTCCCTTGTCTATCATGATATCAATGCGGTAGTCTTCCATGGCCGAATAGAGGTATTCCTCCACTACCGGCTGTAGCCGATGAATCTCGTCTATGAAGAGAACGTCGTTAGGTTCAAGCGAAGTAAGGATGCCTGCCAGGTCGCCGGGCTTATCTAAAACCGGCCCGCTCGTAATCTTAAAACCCACTCCAAGCTCGTTGGCTATGATGTTGCTGAGCGTGGTTTTGCCCAGCCCCGGGGGGCCGTAAAGCAGGGTATGGTCGAGCGGCTCACCACGATATTTGGCAGCTTCAACAAAGACGCGCAGGTTCTCGACCACGTTTTGCTGGCCGTTGAAGTCGTCGAAGCGCAGTGGGCGCAGCGCATTCTCAAACTCTTTCTCGTCTTTGCTGATATTTTCTTCCCTGATATCGAAATCGTCGTTCATGCAGATTCCTATTCCTGTTGTTTTTTTGCAAAGTTATAAAAAAAGGCGGGATAAGCGGCTCATTTTCAGAAAAACCTTCCTGTCAGGCCCGTGGGCCGGAGCTGTCTCGGTGCAGCGTGTCGCGTGGAAGGGCCTGCAGGCTTGTTGCTTTTCGCTGCCCTGGCGGGTATTCTGCGGGCAGATATTGCCAGCTTATCGTTGTAATGCCGGTGTTATGGCGGCCGCCGTAACACTCGTATCACGGCCGCCGTATGCTCGTGCGACGGTCGCCGTACAACCTGTATCACGGCCGCCATACTTTCAGCTCTATGGTGTGAAGCTGTTTTCAACGCGCAAAAATTACCCGTTGATAACGCTTAAATCATTTGGGCGCATCAGTACCATAACTGCTACCTAAACAGGAAAAAGCAAACCGTTTGGCCTGCCTTTTCATAGGGGTAACAGAAGTATAGGAATTACATTTGTAAACGAATGTTAAAACAATTCACCGTTTTGTCGCAGTTTGTATTTGTCAGCGCTGTAACTCTTTGAGTGTCAGCCTGCAGATTTCCAATAAGTTTGTCACATCTTTTACCGTTTCGGCACGTAATAAGGCTATGCGTGTCTGCTTGAAATTAGGAATATTCTTGAAAATGGGGCTGGCGGCAAGGTGTCGTCTGGTGTGCAGAATGCCTCTGTATTCATCAATGCGTTCAACGTTAATTTTTAGCTGTTCTTCAAGGATATCAATCTTTTCGTCTAAGCTCAAAGGCTGTTCCTCCCTGCCGGTAAGATAGTTATGAATGTCTCTGAAAATCCACGGTTGCCCGAAAGTAGCCCGTCCAATCATCACCGCGTCGACGCCGTAGCGTTCAAATGCCATGCGG
This sequence comes from Prevotella sp., assembly GCA_013333935.1. GTDB lineage: Bacteria > Bacteroidota > Bacteroidia > Bacteroidales > Bacteroidaceae > Prevotella. The sequence goes on from JABCNV010000041.1 coordinate 5,969, forward strand.
GCTTGTTGCGGCGTTGTGATGTCGCCGTTGCCTATAATGGGAATATGGATTCGCGGGTTTCGTTTCACTTCGCCAATCAAAGTCCAGTCGGCCTCACCCGTATACATCTGTGCTCGCGTGCGTCCGTGTATGGTAAGGGCGCTGATGCCGCAGTCCTGAAGCTGTTCGGCAAGGGTAGTGATGACGAGGTTATCGTTGTCCCATCCCAGCCTTGTCTTGGCCGTTACGGGCGTGCGCACCGCCTTTACCACCTCTCGTGTAATGTCAAGCATCAGCGGTATGTTCTTCAGCAGGCCCGATCCGGCGCCCTTTCCGGCCACCTTCTTGACGGGACAGCCGAAGTTGAGGTCGATGACGTCGGGCCTGAACTGCTCAACTATTCGGGCTGCCTCCACCATCGAGTCGACACTCTTGCCGTAAATCTGTATGCCTACAGGGCGTTCCGTGTCGTCGATTACCATCTTTTTAAGTGTCGACGGTATGGCACGAATGATGGCGTCGGCGGCCACAAACTCGGTATATACCATTGCCGCGCCGTAGCGTTTACATAGTTTTCTGAAGCCTATATCGGTGACGTCTTCCATAGGAGCCAGCAGTAAGGGGCGGTCTCCTAAGTCGGTATTTCCTATCTTCATGATGTATGGTTGTGTGGAAAACGGCGTCCTCTCTGCGTGAGGGCGTGCGGAAAAGGGTGTTTAAAAAGAAGAATCGCAGAGAGAGAACGATTTAATCCTCGTTCTCTTTTGTGTAAAATTTCTCGAAGGCACGGTCATATTCCTCCGAGTTTCCAAGGCGCCCGTTAATCAGGCACACCAGTTCGACGGTGGCCCTGCAGCATAATTTTTCGTCGCCCTTGCGCACAATATCCTGATGAAACACGTATCTTATGCCTTGTTTCTCAAGCCAGAGGCGTGAGATAAACCAGTCGTCGCAGCGCAACGGCGTCTTGTATTGCAGGTTCATGCGGGCCACGACAGCATCAATTCCGCGGTCGTGCATCTCGCTGAAGCTAAGACCTGCATGCTGAAGAAAGCGGTGACGCGTGTGCTCAAAATAGTGAAGGTAGTTGGCATTGTTCACAATGCCTTCGATGTCACATTCGTAATCGCGCACCTCCATTTCGGTTTCAAAAATATATTTTGCCATAGTTTTTGACGTGTTATGGTTTATGATTACGGTGCAAAGGTACGAATAATCTTCCTGAAACGGCCTAATCTATGAGGTGATACATGCCTCCGGCCAGAAGCTTCACCAGTCCTTTCATCTCTAAACCGAAGAGCGTCGCGCTCAAACTGCCCATATCCATGCCGGTCTTTACGGCTATGAGGTTTACCTGCAGGTCGTTGCTTTTCTGCAGGGTTTCAACAATGGTGCGCTCCTCAGCTGACAGGTCGGGGAACAATTCGCGCTGAATGCCCTGCTGCTGCGCCTTGCTGAGGCGTTCTTCATCATCCCATCCCATGGCCTTGACAAGGTCTTCGGCCGACGAAATGAGCGCTGCGCCGTTGTCTCTTATCAGGTTATTGCAGCCTTCGCTGCAGGCAGCGTTGACCGGTCCTGGTATGGCGAAGACGTCACGCCCATAGCTTCGCGCTATGCTGCAGGTGATAAGCCCCCCGCCTTTCGCCGCACTTTCAACAAGAATAGTAGCATCGGCACAGCCCGCCACAATGCGGTTGCGCTGTACAAAGTTGCGTGCCACGGGCTGTGTATGGGTGAAATATTCGGTGAGAAGCCCGCCGTGCTCAATCATTTCAACCGCCGTCCGGCGGTGTGGACTGGGGTAGATGGTATCCAGTCCATGAGCAAGCACGCCCACTGTGGGTATATTGTTCTGCAGTGCAGCACGGTGGGCACAGATGTCGATGCCGTAAGCCAGACCGCTGAAAATCATAATGTCGGGACAAAGCGCCCGCAGTTCGTGAACGAGCTTTGCTATAACGTCCTTGCCATACGTGGTGCAACGTCGCGTCCCTACGATGTTAACGGTGTGGCGTTCGTTCAGATTGCCGTTGCCGAGATAGAATAACGATAGCGGCGCGTCGATGCATTCGGCCAGCCGCTGCGGGTAATCTTCGGCGCCAAGAGTAAGTATGCGGATATGGTGGCGGTCGCAATAGGCCAGCTCTTCTTCGGCCTGCTTTTGTGCTTGCGACAAGTCTTTCAGTGTCTCTACAAGGCGAGGGGACGCTTCGGGGCACACAGCACGCACGTCGTTATGATGGTTTATCAGCTCGGTAGCAGAACCAACGTGACGGTAAAGTTCTGCAAGGTCGGAAAGATTAAACCGCCATGCGGCCGTAAGAATAAGGGTATTGAGAGTTTCCTGTGGGTTTTTCATTTCTTCTTCAGGTATTCGTAGCCGAAGCGGCAGCGCAGACAGTCCTTGCGGTCGCAGTATTCTTTCTTCAGCTGTATGAGAGCCTGCGAGTCGGCAGCAGTCTCAACGTTGAGGCCGACACGCTGCCAAGTTCTTACAATATGGTTGTTTTCGGCTTTCAGTTGCTCTAAAAAGCTGAAGGCCCGCTCGCATAACCGTTCGTCCTGCTTGTGCCTGCCGTAGGCAAAGAGGGTAGGGATGACGGCATTAATCAATAACAAATTGAGCGAGACGGTAGAAGTCTTCTTCTCCTTTCGCGGGCTTTCGGCACCGAAACTATAATGGTTTTCCCAATACGGCGTGACGCTTGTGATAAGGGCCTCACGGGCTTCTTTGAGGCTCGTGCAGGCTATAATCTGGCTCAATCCCGCCTTACGCATATAATAAAGGTGGGCTAACTGGTTGATGCGGATGTGGGGAAAGTTGGCAGGCCGCAGCCTAAGAAAGCGCCAAATACTGTGGCTGACGGGGTTGAAATTGAACTTATGGGCAAGGTAAACGTACTCTTTTTGCAGGTGTTGATAGTAGTCATCGGCCAGCGCTTCAGCACGATGACGCTCGGGAATGGCCGAGGTTTCCAATAATCCGGCCTGTCCCAGGAAGATGGCTTCGACCTGAAAGAGGTCGTCTCTGTGGTGAGCGACGTCGTTTAAAGGGATGGATGATGCCCATTGTTCAAAGGCATCGCTGTTGATTCCAAAGCCATAGCTTCGGGCAAGCGTAATGAAATATCCTGCCTCCCAGGAGCCGTTGGCATGGCTTACGCGGCGCAGGATGTCGTCAGTCTTTCGTTCGAGGCGTTCGGTTTCAAGGGCATTGAGCCACGAGTGCACCGTAAGGGGCATGAGATTGGGAATGATTTGATAGCAGGGCGGGTAGTCGTCGGTCTGTAAAAGTTCTGTATAGTGTTGGGCTATCAGCGGCGGGACCGTGAGCTGTAGCTGAGGCGGGATAAAGCCATTGGCCGTTTTTACGTCGGCATCTACGGCCTCAGCGATGTGAAGAATAACGTTATTGTAGTGGTCATCACGATGGTGATTATGGACAAACCAGTCGGAAGAGTGGTCGTGTATTTCCACATTTCCAACCCATATCTCGCCTCCAATCTTGACCTTGGCGTTGAAAAAGTCGGGGCCTGCATTCGTATTATACAAACCGATATCTATAATTTCTATGGGCTGTCCGGCAGTGGTGTATAGTGGTTCGGGCGGAAAGAGCTTGTGTTTCCAAACATAATGCAGCAACTTTTCCATATAAGAAGCGATAGGTTAGAGTGATTGATACGCAAAGATATATAAAAAATCTCGGAAGCTGAGGCTCCCGAGATAATATATTGTTTATTTTTTAATCTATGCTTTATTGTGCCATTGCGTAAAGATAGCATGCTTATCTCAAATGCACAACGACAGGTTTACCGGTTGATAACCTTGCGAACCTTGTTGCCTTTCTTCACCACGTAAGTCTGTCCGGGCTGCATGGTGCTGACTTTTTGGCCGCTGAGGGTGAAAATTTCTTCTGTGCCGGCGGCGTCTTCCTGTACCTTTGATATGCCGTTTGAAGTAGGAAGTTCGAACACTTGTGTTGTCTGTTTCTTCAAATCATCAGAGAAAACGGTAACGGTTGCGATGTTTTTACCGTCTTTCTTGTCGTAAACAGTTCTCGTAAAAGCACCTGCACCCTGTGGCGTTACGGTTACGGCACCGTCAGAAATGTTTGAATTGGCAATGCCTGCATTGTAGATAAGCTCGATATCGTCGACGTAAAGCTTGTCGCTTCCGCTGCCTTGGCCCGGGTCGGCATTGGTTGAAATGGTCACCAGCATGGTCTTGCCGTCAATGCTTTTATTGACATAATCGAAGGGGATTAAGATGCGCTGCCAGTTTCCGCCGTTCGTAGTTATCTTGTTGTTCTTGGCTTTAGCCATGACGTTGGTGTAAGTCTTGTCCTCCGGATCCTGATATTTCGTACCGTCTGTAATGGCTGCGCTGACTGTGGCGTAAGGGTGCTTGGCATTAGGTGTGCCTTGGATGAACTTCACCCATACGGCTAATGAATCGGGCTTTCCGGCGATAGTTGCATAGAATGGGTCACCATTCGTGTCGCGATCTGTAGATGAAGGGTCTATCTCGGCGTGGTTCTTGGGGTCTGCTGCCGAATAAGCACCCGCCACCATACGACCAGTTGTCATGGTTCCGTTGGCAATAACCCAAAGAATTTTGTTTGAAGTGATAAGTGCGCTATGGCTACCGGTTGAACCCGGACGCACGTCATTGGATATCTGTGTGTTCTTATTACTCTTTACCATAGAGGCTAAGCTGCCGATAGCTGTGCCGAAAGAGTGCCACGTGTTTGGAGCGTCGAAATCCCCATCCTTGTGGAAAAGCTCGAAGCCGCTATTGGGGAGCTGGTACCCTGAGCCAAAGGTTACATCAATTGGCAGGTTTGGCATGTTGATGGAAATGCTGGCGTAAATCTTGCTTTCACTGATTCTCGCAGTCAGATTAATAGGCACAGGACCGAGCATAGGACCGAGCCAGGAACCTGACGGCGACGCAATGTCTCCATCTTTTAGAGTGATATTGCGTGATGTTTGCAGCATAGTGTTGCCGCTTGCATTGAATGATTCCAGGTTGTCTACGATTACTGTGCCTACCCCTGTGCTCTCACCGCCAATGTTTAGTAAGAGGTTTTTCAGGGTGAATGTGTAGCGGCCGTCAGCACTTTGTGTCAGAGCCACGATAGCACTCTGCTCTGTAACAACTCCTGCTACATTGATAACAAGACTGTCTTTATAGTCTTTTGCTTGTGAATTTATTGCACACATTACTACTGCAATAAAGGTAAAAATCTTTTTCATGTGTCGTAAATATAATGTTATACTGAAAAGATAATGCTATTTTTGTTTGGTTAAGGACATGTGTCTATATTGTTGATTTACTTTTTATATTTAATATTGTATGTCACTCCTAATGTTCCATAGATGGGATAAAGGGTCTGTTCAATGGTCTTAAACGACTTTTCGTGTATGCCACAAAGGCCCCAACTAATGTCGGCATAGATGCCCCAACGCTTATAAACATACCAATCGGCACCGAGATCCAGACCCCATTGCAAGTCGCGCATGTTGGCAGAGAAGTCAAAATCTCCTCTTGTCTCGCGAGTATCACCCAATACAATCTTCGGCCCGGTGGGGTCGCCCTGCCGCAAATAGCCGTTATGGGCATAACCTGTAAAGCTTTTGTCCGTGAGCAAAGAGAAATAAGGGCCGAACCTTAACACAACCTTATCATTGAAGTTATATGTGGCTTGTATGGGTACTGTGAGCATCCATTCGCGCACTTTCGTTGTAACGCTGCCTGTAAACTGACCAGCAAGCGACTCGCCTCCGCGCACAATCTCTTCATGATAGTTCTTAACGTCGGCATCAACGTGCATGCCTTTGTTCTCGTAATGGATGCCGAAGAGAACGCCTACGTGCTCTGTGACGTTGTGTGTAACGTCGAATCCAAAGTGTAGGTTAGGCTGGAAAGTGTAGTTGTTCAGCTTGCGGATGCCGGCTGGCAGGGGAAGAGGCGATGTTCCACCGATGCTATAGCCCAGTCTTACTTGTATTCCCACATGGTCAACATCAATGATTTTGTTGGCGTTTACCTGTGTGAAAATGAGACCTGCACACATAATGAGACTGGCTCTGCGCCACCAGAACGACCCTGCGTGAGCCTTACGCTTCTGACATTTCAGCGTCATGGAAAGAATATAAGAAAGGAAATTGCTCTTCATCGTTTCTTTATGAATGGTCAATTATATTGTGCAAGGTACCCTTATACGGGCTGTTACAGGTTGTTTCGCTCTTATGCTGCGGTTATATTATGGGTTATTCCTCGCTCTCACACACCACGCGCACCTTGTCAATACACAGTGTACTGCCGAGCGCACCTTCGAATAGGTCTCCCTTACTCGATGAAGAAAAGACCACAGTCAGGTTATATCCCAGTGCCTGTAGCAAGTCGGGGTCAACCGCTTTTGTATAGTTAAACGGTATCGTAAACTCTGTCCAGTTGTCCGTTGGTGTCACAAAGCCCATGTCTGCAATGGCTATAATCTGCGCGTTTGTTTTTACATCGGCACCATTTAGTATCACACTGTTGCCTGCATTATCATGATTTTTATAGAACACGGCATAGATCGAGCCTTGGTCTGTTTCTCCGCTGACAGGTCTTCCATTGCGATCTTGATAGGTCTGTCCGGGCTTATACTTGTAATAGCCTTTCAGCATGGTGGGTTTCCTATCGAATGGAATGCCGAAATGCGTGGAACTAAGTGCATCGGTTAAGGCGTTTGTGACGTCGAAAGAACCCAGAAAAAGATTTCCTGCAGCTATGCGTTTGTTCACCAGATGGGCAATAGGCCCTGGGTCGCTTGTGGTAAGTTTTACGCCGTGTCCGTCGAAACCGTCGGCAAGGGGTACCGTAGGATAGTCTTCCGGAGGGAATGAGCCACGGCTGATTCTGAAGCCAGGGTTACCGTTTGCCCAGTCATTGCCGAAACTTCCGTCGCCTTTTTCGTTATGCCAGATGTAGTATTTGTGCTCCCTTTGCTCCAGCTCAAAGTTCTCAAAATCATATTTAATAGTGTCAACCACAGTGCGAGCGACAGGCGTAATGTTCACCGTGTAGCTGCGATGCCATAGTCCGTCTTCTGACGTTACGAGATAACGCAGTGTTCCTCCCGTCGTACTGTTCACCGAATTTCCAGTTTCTTGTACTGTCGCACCGGGGGTAAGCTTGAACTTCGGCTTTATCGTGGTCAGATCGGCAGCGTGGTTGCGACGCACGTTAAAGGTGACAACGGAGTCGGTCGACAGCAATGTTACCAGAGTATCAGTAGCATTATAAAAAGTGCCAAGGGGATTTTCGAGATGTATTGACACCACCTCGATATCGCATTCCGAGTTTAAGGGTTCTTCCTTTATGCAGCCCGATAATGAGAGGCATATCATAGCTGCGGGTAAAATTGGAAGTTTATTGATAATGAGATTCATATAATGATTCATTGTGCAAATTTACATCATTTTTCCTCGCGCGCAAATAAATTAGCCGATTAAATTCCAATTTCATTCCATTCCCGTACTTCTGTTCATCTCAAATTGCCGGAAGAATTCATTTTTTAAATATTTAAGGCTGATAATCAACGTCTTTCTTTTAAAATAGTTACTTTTGCATCATATTTAAATTCTTTCAGACATGAAGATAGCTTTAATTGGCTACGGCAAGATGGGACATATGATTGAGCAGATTGCTCTTGCGCGTGGCCACGAGATTGTCTGCAAAATTGATCAGGACAATCAGCAGGATTTTGACTCTCCTGCGTTTTCTTCGGCCGATGTAGCCATTGAATTTACGAATCCCACAGCCGCTTATGATAATTATCTTAAAGCATTTGCCCATCATGTAAAGGTTGTAAGCGGGTCTACAGGATGGATGAAAGACCACCGGGCTGATGTAGAATCTCTCTGTCGTGATGGGCGCAACACATTGTTCTGGGCCAGTAATTATTCTGTCGGCATGGCTATTTTTCAAGCCGTTAACCGTTATTTGGCACATATCATGAATGGCTTTAGCCAGTATGATGTAGAGCTAACCGAAACCCACCATATACATAAACTTGATGCCCCTTCGGGCACGGCTATCACCCTTGCCGAAGAAATCGTTGACCGTCTCGACCGTAAAACCGTATGGAAAAAAGGCTCTGTGCATTGGGATGACGGCCGTGTCGAAGGCTCCGATGAGCATCGTTCCGATGAGTTGCTTGTGAAAAGCATCCGCCATGACGAAGTACCGGGCATCCATACTGTTTGTTATGACGCTGAGGCCGACTGCATAAGTATCACCCACGACGCCCACAGCCGCAAGGGTTTTGCCCTGGGAGCCGTTCTCGCTGCCGAATATACCCTCAACCATAGCGGCCTGCTTACCACCAGTGACCTTTTTAAATTCTAAAAAATAACCTCATACCGGTCTGCCCGTAGCAGGCTTTCAATAACCATCTGCGCACGTCGCAACAAGAACGAAAAACAATGATTGATAAAGAGAAAGCAAATCTTGACATGAAGAAACAATGGCTAAAGTTCGTAGCCGTGCTTGTTCCCTACCTCCTTTTCCTCCTTTGGCTCAAGAGCTGGCTGGGGCTTTTGGTTATCCCTTTCATCTACGACGTGTATATCAGCCGTAAGATTCGCTGGACCTGGTGGAAAGAAGCCGAAGGCCCCGTGCGCTTCATCATGGGCTGGGTAGATGCTTTGGTATTTGCCTTAGTGGCGGTTTATTTTATCAACCTTTTCTTTTTCCAGAACTATGTCATCCCTTCAAGTTCGCTCGAAAAGTCGTTGCTTACGGGCGATTACCTCTTTGTGTCGAAGATAAGCTATGGTCCACGCATTCCCGAAACGCCGCTCACAATGCCCCTTACGCAGCATACCTTGCCCATTATCAAGACAAAAAGCTATATCGAATGGCCGAAATGGGACTATCGTCGTGTCAAGGGCTTGGGCAAAGTCAAGCTGAACGATATCGTTGTCTTTAACTATCCTGCCGGTGATACCATCCTTACCGAGGAGAAATATCAGGCTAACGACTACTATGCCATGGTCTACAGCTTTGGCCAGCAGATATATCAAAGCCGGACTCCTACCCCTGTAGATCCCGCTACTTTAAACCCACAGCAGCAGTGGAATTACTTTAAAATGCTCTATGCCATAGGGCGAAGCTACATCGTTAACAATCCCAACGAGTATGGAAACATTGACCATCGTCCTACCGACAGACGCGAAAACTACGTCAAGCGCTGCGTAGGCCTTCCCGGGCAAACGCTGCAAATCAAGAACCGCATTGTGTATCTTGACGGTAAGCCCAACAAGGAGCCAGAAAATGTACAGTATACCTATTATGTAAAACTGAAAGCCGACCTGCCTGACGACCTGCTCAAGCAGCTTGAAATATCGCAGGAAGACCTCATGAGTCTGAACCAAAACGGTTACATGCCCCTCACCAAGGCGGCAGTAAAGGCCCTCCGCGCCCGTAAGGATCTGGTGGCAAGCATCCGTCTGAACACCGATGCTGTCACGGGCGACCTGTATCCTCTCGATGCCGTTACGGGCTGGACACGCGACAATTACGGCCCCGTGTGGATTCCTAAAAAGGGTGCAACGGTCAAGCTTACGATGAAAAACATTGCTCTTTACGAGCGCCCAATCCGTGTCTATGAGCACAATAAGCTTGACGTTCGCAATGGCAAAATTTATATCAACGGCCGCGAAGCCCACAGCTATACGTTCAAAATGGATTACTATTGGATGATGGGCGACAACCGTCACAACTCTGCCGACTCACGCTATTGGGGCTTTGTGCCCGAAGATCACATCGTAGGGAAGCCGATTTTTATATGGTGGAGCTCCGATCCCGACCGCCGCGGCTACTCCGGCGTAAGATGGAATCGCCTGTTCCGATGGGTTGACAATATCAAGTAAACTTTAAGTTCGTGAAGCAAGCGCTGAAGTTTTTAGTGGCGCTTTGCGTTGCAATAGTCATACTTTTTGCAGTGCGCGCCCGTGCGTTCATCATCTACACTGTGCCCGCCGACCTCGATTCCGTATTGAGAAAGGGCGACAGGGTGCTGGTGAACCGCATGGCGTGTGACGGGCTTTCGCGCGGCGACCTCGTGGCTTTTTCGCGTCGAGGTGTCCACGTGGGGCGCATAGTAAGCCTGCCCGGCGATACCGTCGTGTTGCGCGGAGCGGCTTATGTGGTTCCCTCTGTGTGCTGCGGGCGCTGTCCTTGTGCCGACTGCCGTTTCTACGTCGTCAGTTTAGGAGCCGAAAACACCGTTGTTCATTCCCACGAAATGATGGGGCGGGCTTCCAAGCTTTTTCATCTTCCATGGTAAGCCTGCTTGCATCCACTTATTTCGGTCCCGTGCAGTGGTACCAGAAACTGAATCAATCGGACTGTTGCCTGATTGAACGCCACGACCATTTCGTCAAGCAAACCTACCGCAACCGCTGTGTCATAGCCACCACAAGCGGCTTGCAGGCTCTGACCGTGCCCATAGAACGTTACGAAGGAGCCCACTGTGAGATGCGCGATATTCGCATAAGTGACCATGGTTCCTGGCGGCACCTTCACTGGAATGCCTTGCAGTCGGCCTACGGTGAGAGCCCATTCTTCGAGTTTTATGCCGATGAGCTGAGTCCGTTCTTTGAGCGCCGGTGGGAGTTTCTTTTCGATTTCAATACCGCCATTACCCGCAAGATGTGCGAACTGCTTGATATTCATCCGCAAATAGCGTTTACCGAGGCCTATGCTTCGGCCGAAGAGGAGGGCGTTACAGACTTTCGCGACGCCATCCGCCCGAAGCATCCGTTGCCCGATGACGGTTTCCGGCCACGCCGATACTATCAGGTATACGAACAGAAACACGGCTTTCAGCCCAACCTTTCCATCCTCGACCTGTTGTTCAATGAAGGTCCGGAGGCTGTCTTATACCTTTAATAAGCAGACGATTACGTGGGAAAAACAATGTGTCTTTTTCTTAAATTTTCTTTCTTTTCGCCTTACCTTTGATTAAATTTGTAACTTTACAGCCTGTTATTATAACGTTTTAAACTTATCATTATGAAAATCAAACATGCAAAGATGGCAGTTTTGCTGACGGCTGGCTGTCTGTTATCAAGTTCCTGTGTGGGTAGTTTCTCGTTGTTTAACAAAATAGCAAAGTGGAACAAACATGCTACGAAGTACAAGTTCCTGAACGAAGTTATCTTCCTTCTCATCAGTCCTGTGTATGCCGTATGCGGTGCTGCCGATGCGATTGTGCTTAACAGTATCGAGTTCTGGACCGGCGAGAACCCGGTAGCCAGCAATATTGGTAAAACGAAACAGGTGTTGGGAGAGGACGGTCGCTATTATGCAGTCAAGACCTTAAAGGATGGATACGAAATTACCGACCCCGACGGAAACAAGCAGTTGTTTACTTATGACAAGGCTTCTAACAGCTGGTCAGAGACCCAGGGCGGCAAGACGCAGCAGCTTTTCCGCTTTAATTCTGACGGCACTGTGCGCGTAGTGCTGCCCAGTGGCAAGGCAATGGACGTATCGCTCAACACTGAAGGCGTGAACCAGCTGCGCGGAGCGATGGGCGTTGACGCCCTCTGGGCCATGCGATAAGACTGTCAGGCGGATCCGTTCATGCAACATGAGCTGCCTCATTACGGTTGAACGAGGTGCGACAAATGTATGTTTTGTCGCACCTTTTTTCTGTCAGACCTATGTCTTTACGCCGTAAAGACAATGCGATTACGCCGTAAAGGCAAAACGATTACATCGTAAAGGCAACGTGATTACGGCGTAAAGAGTGGATGATTACGATGTAAAGGCAAGGCGATTACACCATAAAGGCAGAACCTTTGGAGGGTAAAGGCTATGCGATTACTGCGTAAACGTCTGCCCCATACTCTGCGAACTGCTCACACGAACATCGATGGAATGAGGAGTTTTTGAAGAAAAAGCCTACTTTTTCCGTCGCTTCACCCTCTCCTTTACGCAGTAAAGGGAACGTAAAAACGAGAGGGAGATGTCTATAATACGGCCTAAAATTTTATAAAAAACTGTATAACAGAGAGTTATTAATAACACTCATATTTCGCGCATACGCAGTCAAGGTATCGCCTTACTGAAAATATCGTAGCCACAGGAGGCAAAAACGTAAAATTTTTCATGGTTTTTCCTCATACAGTTTAAATCTAACAGGGACGAAACAGACAACGTTTACAGGCTTTCCATTCTGCTTTCCGGGAATCCATTTAGGCATTGATTTCACCAAGCGTATTGCCTCCCTATCGAGCAATGGGTCAACACTCCGAACTACTAAAGGGTTTACAATTTTGCCCTTACAATCGACAACGAACTTCACTATCACGCGCCCCTCTATCCCGTTCTCAAATGCTACGGAAGGGTATCTGAGGCTGTCGGCGATGAATTTCATCATTGCCGCCTGTCCTCCTGGGAATTGGGGCATTTGTTCTACAACCTGATAAACCTTGCTACACGGTGTATCCGTCTGCTGTGCACGGGCAGTTGTAAGGGCAGTAAAGCCCAGAATAAGAAAGAATAACAGCTTTTTCATTGTCGTTTGATTGAATAAGTTCGATACTTCTGCGTGCTTATGACATTACATTACGAATATAGAGCGAGATACAGACCATAAATAAGTATTAGCCACCATAATGATGTTAAGTATAATAATAACAGAGAAACAGGAGTCTGTTGCCCGAAGTCTACAATAATTTACACCAGCACGGATTAAAGTTTAAATGTTATAGGAAGGCGGTACTTGACATTTACAGGCTCTCCATTCACCCTTCCTGGCTTCCATTTAGGCATGCGTTTGATAACCCGTAGCGCTTCGGCATCGAGCAACGGGTGCGCAGAACGTTCCACCGATGGGTCAATAATACGTCCCTTTTTGTTAACAACAAAAGTCACTATCACGCGTCCCTCTATCTTATTCTTCTGTGCCTCTGCAGGATACTTGACATTATTGCACAGATATTTCATCAGTTCTCCCTGCCCTCCGGGGAATTGGGGCATCACCTCTACAATGTCGTACACTTTACCGCGCGGCTTTTCCGATTGCTGCGCGCCGACTGTTGTAAGGGCGGTAAAAGCCAGCATTAGAACGAATAACAGCTTTTTCATTGTCTCTTTATTTAATAGGTTCAACTTTTTTATTTAGTTTTGTCACGATATTGCAAATATAGGGTGAAATGTCTGACAATGCAAAAAATTCATTATATAAGCTTTCGTATAAGGCAAAAAAAGATGCAAAAAGGCCGTTTTTCGCTTACGCCATCGCAACTATACCATGTAAAATTCCATCAAAACAGCCCTTCGATTCTGAAAATATACGGGAAATGGTGCTCGGGATTCGGTTTAACATAAACGTGCACCAATTGTAACAAATTAACATATTTTATTTTGTACGATTGGAATTTCGTGCC
>JABCNV010000034.1 GCA_013333935.1 Prevotella sp.
ATGAGAGCAAGGTCTCGGCCTGATGCGCCACTTCGTGCAGCAAGTCAGGCCTGACGTAGCGGCCTGCACGGGACAAAAGCGCAGTCTCGCTGCCCAGCAGATTGCCCTCATAGGCCCCGCCGACAGTGTGAAACAGCGATAACCCGCGATAACTTACACGGCCGTCGGCAGACGCATAGAACTCCATGCCGAAGTCAATAGCCTTATCATACCACGGCTCTACCATGACGCAGCCCTGCTCGTTCACCACATTTCTTATCCATCCCTGTAGCTGAGGCGAAAGCGTTTCATAGCTTTTTCGTCCGTGATTATGCCGTTTTCCCACATATCTTATGCCTCTGCCGCTACTGCTCCACGGCGCTTTCAGCACGACAGAACCATGCCGGGACAACAGGCTCTGCACCTCGGCGGCACAATCTGCCGTATAGGCTTCGCCCACCGTTCCGCCGATTTGACACAGCGGAACAAGCAGATTTTCGGCAGCCCAGCGACGGTGGCTCCTCTGCCGGATGGCGTCAAGACATGACGTATCGGGAAGAAGAGCCGGAACAATACCATATTCAAGCAACTCGTTTCGGAGGGACAAGTCCCACCCCCACGGGCAAACAGTATCGGGCTGAACGCCGGAAGACAGTCTTTGACGCAGCATATCGCGGGTCAAAAACTCGCCATGGCAGGCAAGGCCAAGGCGTCCGGCCCGCTCTTCAGCGGCCATTTTGTCATCTGTTAAAATCATATCTCCCTCGGCCGCCCATAAGACAGGCAGGAAGCCAAGGTCACGGCGAATCCGGCGTGCCGCCTGCGGCGGCGTGAAATGCTCAAGATTCGACGCGAGGGCTATATCGTGCTCCGGATTAAATACAAACAGTTTCATTGCGTGCTAACCATCCTGTTTTCAAGACACAAAGATATAAAAGAAAAGCGAAAAGCACACCGTAAAAAATAGCTAAACACGTCAAAATTTGCTATCTACAGTTTGCAATTTTAAAATTATTGATTAACTTTGCAAAGATAATAAACGCATCATGGAACTATTGGAAGCTTTCTTTCGCACTCATTCCTATCTTGTTGAGCATAACAATGCTTCTGTGCGCCGCGGTCTCATGGACGAAATAAACTGGAACGACCGCCTGATAGGAATCAAAGGCACACGTGGTGTGGGGAAGACTACTTTCTTGCTTTCATATGCCAAGGAAAAATTTGGCAAGGATAACAGGAAGTGTTTATACGTCAATATGAACAACTTCTACTTCCAGGGGCACGATTTTTCAGAGTTTGCAGGGCAGTTTGTGGCACAGGGCGGACAAGTTCTGCTACTCGACCAAATCTTCAAACAACCGAACTGGAGTAACGAACTGCGGAAGTGTTACGAGTTATACCCGGAACTTAAAATCGTTTTTACAGGCTCAAGCGTCATGCGTTTGAAAACCGATTACCCGGCAATACGAGACATTTTAAAGTTCTACTATCTTCGGGGATTCTCATTTCGCGAGTTCCTTAACCTCATGGCCGGTACACACTTTCAGCCTTATACGCTTGACGAAATTGTGAACAACCACGAGCATATCGTCAAGAAAATTCTGCCTTACATCAGTCCTTCACAATATTTTAAGGACTATCTTCACCACGGTTTTTACCCTTTCTTTCTGGAACATCGCAATTTTTCGGAGAATCTGCTTAAGACAATGAACATGATGGCCGAGGTAGACATCCTCTTCATCAAGCAGATTGAACTGAAATATCTGACGAAAATCAAGAAGCTTTTCTATCTTCTTGCCGTGGACGGACCGCAGGCTCCCAACATCAGTCAGCTGGCACATCTCATTGATACGAGCCGCGCTACGGTGATGAATTATATAAAATATCTTACCGATGCACGGCTGTTGAACATGATTTATTCGCCAGGAATGGACTTTCCCAAGAAGCCGGCAAGAGTGATGATGCACAATCCGAACCTTATGTATGCCATATATCCGATAGCTGTCAACCAGCAGGATGTCATGGAAACATTCTTTGTGAACACCGTTTGGAAAGACCATCTCGTGAACGAAGGCAGTAAGCCACAATATTATATTGTGGACAATAACCGCAAGATAAGGGTTTGCGATGCTCTTTCAGTCAATAAGCTGCGGTTCAATTCAGATACAATCTACGCCCGCTACAATACCGAAGTTGGGCATGATAACCAAATTCCCCTGTGGTTATTTGGCTTTCTGTATTAGAATTCAGGATACAAAGGAAAGGCAATATTCTTTCTTAAATATTACAAGAACATTATAATTAAACATTAATCTTTAAAGCAAAATGGCAAAAGAAAAGAAATTCATGACATGTGATGGCAATACTGCTGCCGCCCACGTGAGCTATATGTTCACCGAGGTAGCTGCTATTTACCCCATCACTCCGTCTTCACCAATGGCCGAGCACATTGATGAGTGGGCCGCAAAAGGTCGTAAGAACCTCTTTGGTCAGACCGTTTCCGTACAGGAAATGGAGTCGGAAGGCGGCGCTGCAGGTGCACTTCACGGCTCGCTTCAGGCCGGAGCACTGACCTCAACTTATACAGCCTCACAGGGATTGCTGCTGATGATTCCCAACATGTACAAGATAGCCGGAGAGCTTCTTCCCTGCGTTTTCAACGTATCAGCACGTACTCTTGCAAGCCATTCGCTGTGTATTTTCGGCGATCATCAGGATGTTATGGCATGCCGACAGACCGGTTTCGCCATGTTCTGCTCGGGATCTGTACAGGAAGTAATGGATCTTTCTGCGGTTCCATATCTGTCAACTCTTGAGGCAGAGGTGCCATTCATCAACTTCTTCGACGGCTTCCGTACATCTCATGAGTATCATAAGATTGAGGAAATGGACATGGAAGACATTCGTCCTTTGGTTAATCCTGAATGGGTTAAGCGTTTCCGTGACCGTGCAATGTCGCCGGAACGCCCCGTTACCCGCGGTACCGCAGAGAACCCAGAGACTTTCTTTACGCACCGCGAGGCGTCAAATGCTTACTATGACAGGGTTCCTGAAATTGTTGAAAAGCATCTTGCCGAGGTCTCCAAGATTACCGGACGAGAGTATCACCTCTTTAACTATTATGGAGCAAAGGATGCCGAGAATATCATTATTTTGATGGGATCAGCCACAGAGCCTGCACGCGAAGCTATTGATTTCCTGACAAAGCAGGGCAAAAAGGTTGGTATGGTAGCCGTTCACCTCTATCGTCCGTTCTCTGTAGAGGCCATTCGTAAAGCAATTCCCGCCACGGTTAAACATATTGCTGTCCTTGACCGCACAAAAGAACCAGGTGCAGAGGGCGAGCCTTTGTACCTGGATGTCAAGTCTGCGCTCTACGACGATCCGCGCAAACCGCTTATCGTTGGCGGCCGTTACGGCTTAGGTTCATCGGATACAACCCCTGCAAAGATTATTGCAGTATTCAAGAATTTAGAGCTTCCCGAGCCCAAGAACCACTTTACAGTAGGTATCGTTGATGACGTAACCTTTACTTCTCTGCCCGAAGAGGAAGAAATTCCGATGGGTGGCGATACCGTTTTTGAGGCTAAATTCTACGGTCTTGGTTCCGATGGAACGGTTGGTGCCAACAAGAACTCCGTCCAGATTATCGGTAACAATACCAATAAATACTGTCAGGCTTACTTCTCTTACGATTCTAAGAAGTCGGGCGGCTTTACCTGTTCACACCTTCGTTTCGGCGATGAGCCCATCCATTCAGCATATCAGGTAAACACGCCTAACTTTGTAGCGTGCCACGTACAGGCTTATCTGCACATGTATGACGTATGCCGTGGCCTTCGCAATGGCGGCACATTCCTGCTGAATACCATCTTCGACGGCGACGAATTGGTTAATTTCATCCCGAACAAAGTTAAGCGATACTTCGCAAAGCACAACATCAAGGTTTATTATATCAACGCTACGAAGATCGGCCAGGAGATTGGATTGGGCAACCGCACCAACACAATCCTCCAGAGTGCCTTCTTCCGTATCACCAAGGTTATTCCCGAAGAACTTGCCGTTGAGCAGATGAAGAAGTTCATTGTCAAGTCATACGGCAAGAAAGGTGAGGACGTTGTCAAGCTGAATTACGCTGCCGTCGACCGCGGAGGCGAATACAAAGAACTTGCCGTTGACCCCGCATGGGCCAATCTTGCCAATGACAACGAGGCACAAGACGATGCTCCGGCATTCGTAAAAGAGCTTGCACGTCCTATGAATGCGCAGGCAGGCGACTTGCTGAAAGTCTCTGATTTCGTCAACCATGGCACCACAGACGGTACCTGGCAGAACGGAACCGCGGCCTATGAAAAGCGTGGTGTAGAGAGCTTCGTGCCCGTATGGAACAGCGAGAACTGTATACAGTGTAACAAGTGTGCCTACGCTTGTCCTCACGCTGCTATCCGCCCGTTCGTTCTTGACGACGCAGAGGCAGCAGCTTTTGAGGCTCCGATGATTGATATTCTGGCTCCAAAGACGCTCAAGGGCATGAAATTCCGCATTCAGGTTTCAGTACTCGACTGCTTAGGTTGCAGTAACTGTGCCGACGTCTGCCCGGGCAAGAAGGGCGAGAAGGCCCTCAAGATGGTTCCGTTCAACGTCGATGCTCCTGACATGATTCAGGAAGCCAAGAACTGGGAGCACCTTGTCAAGAACGTTAAATCAAAGCAGAACCTCGTAGACATCAAGCAAAGCCCCAAGAATTCGCAGTTTGCAACGCCGCTGTTTGAGTTCTCAGGCGCATGCTCGGGCTGCGGAGAGACCCCTTATGTAAAGCTTATCTCGCAGCTCTTCGGTGACCGTGAGATGATCGCCAACGCAACAGGATGTTCTTCTATCTACTCTGCCTCTGTTCCGTCTACGCCTTATACCACGAACGAAAAGGGCCAGGGCCCGGCCTTCAACAACTCTTTGTTCGAAGACTTCTGTGAGTTCGGTCTCGGTATGGCGCTTGGAAACAAGAAGATGAAGGAGCGTATCACCGTGCTACTTAATGAAATCATTGCCCGCGATGATACGCCGGCAGGCTTCAAGGAGGCCGCACAAGAGTGGTTGGACGGCAAGAACGACGCCGACGCTTCAAAGGCAGCCGCCGCCAAGCTGAAGCCTTTCATCGAAGGTGGATGCTCAATTGGTTGCGACATCTGCGCAGAACTGAAGACCCTCGACCATTATCTCGTAAAGCGCAGCCAGTGGATTATCGGTGGCGACGGCGCGTCATACGACATCGGCTACGGCGGTCTCGATCACGTTCTGGCATCTGGCGAAGATGTAAATATTCTGGTTCTCGACACCGAGGTTTACTCAAACACCGGTGGCCAGTCGTCTAAATCTACTCCTCTTGGCGCCATTGCACAGTTTGCTGCCAGCGGAAAGCGCATCAGCAAAAAGGACCTTGGCCTGATGGAAACAACCTACGGCTACATCTATGTGGCCCAGATTGCCATGGGTGCAGACAACAACCAGACGCTGAAAGCGATACGCGAGGCCGAGGCTTACCCAGGGCCGTCTCTCATTATAGCCTATTCTCCGTGTATCAATCACGGCATCAAGGGCAAGGAGCCTGACGGAAAGCTGCGCAGCATGAACCGTTCACAGCATGAGGAAGAGCTTGCAGTGGCTTGCGGTTATTGGCATCTGTGGCGCTATAACCCCGCTTTGGCCAATGAGGGCAAGAACCCATTCCAGCTCGATTCAAAGGCACCGAAATGGGAAGACTTCCGTGATTATCTGCTGGGTGAGGTGCGTTTTGCTTCCCTTCAGAAGGCACGCCCCGACGAAGCACAGGAACTTTATGCCGAAACCGAGAAAGCAGCCAAGCGCCGCTATCAGTCATACATCCGCAAGTCGCAGGAGGATTGGAGCGAACAGCTTTAAGCTAATGAACACACATCTTTTATAACGAAAGCCCGAGGCATCCGGAAAGGTCTCGGGCTTTCTTTTTTCATGCCATGCCCCGCGGGCCATAGGGCCGACTCTCTTTTCCGCCTTTACATGCTTTTCACCAAGCCATTATTGTACAAAGGCAATTGCATGCTATATAACCCATTGTATACCAACGTATTGCAAAGCACCTAAAAGCATTGCCTTTAGCCTGTAAAGGCGGCGTCTTTACGCCGTAATCGCGATGCCTTTACATCGTAATCGTCCGGCCTTTACGGCGTAATGATGATGCTTTTACGGCGTAAAGACAACAGCTATACGGCATCAGGCAGAGATGCGGCGGCCGTCAAACGGTCGTGAGGCGGCCGCCGAACGGGGCATACCACGGGCGCCATACGAGCGTGCCACGGCCGCCAAACTGCAACAGAAAACAAGAAAGACAAAGGCTCGGGAGCTGACAAGCACCAGCCTGACGACCTGCAGAAACCAACCTGACACGATGCAAACAAAAATCCGGCGCTATGCAAACAAAAATCCGGCGCTGTCCTAACACCGACCTGACACGATGCAGAAACGAACCTGGCGCCCTGTAAGGAACAACAAAATGAGGCCGTCTCTTCTGATTTCTAAAATTTTATTCATAACTTTACGAGGCAAAACAACCGGCATAGCTGGTATATGCCAAGCGGAACACATCTGCCTTTCGACCAAAGCATAGGGCATAAGGTGCCCCTGCACCTTGGCGAAGAAGACTGTGTACACAATATGTAACTTATTGATACAGAGGCTCTGTTGGATTTGCAATACCAGACAGCAAGCCGAATAAACGAACTGAACTAAAACTTTTAAACCGCTATGGAAAAACTGAAGATAGATTACCGAATATGGAACTTTGCGTATTACTACCTCGATTCGGAAGAAACCTCACGCGACATTTACGAATGGTGGTACAGACGGCGTGTGGCAAGGCGCGTTTCCAAACAGGCAAAGGCATACACGTTAGAGCAATGGGCACACCTTGCATATGATAAAAACCGGCGAATGACGGAAATGGCATGGGAACATCCTTTCAAAGTCGACGAATATAACCATTATCTTGACAAGCTCGGTTTTCGCTGCGACATCACCGCTCTCTTGGCAGAGACCGGCGAACCGTATGCTTTTCTCACCTTCCTCGGCGAAGGATGCACGGTTGCTTTCCTCGACGAGATGGGCCGGATATACATGAGTTACCGCTTCGACCCTACCCCGTTGCCGGGCGAAAAGGGCAACCGGAAGGGCTATGTGTTTCTGTATGAGCTGTCGATAAGACGCTATCACAAGGAGAAAGACGAGTACGGCGATTGGGATTATGACTATACCGACTATGAATTTACGCCTGACGGACGGGTGCGCAAGATAGAGGAGATTAATGACGAACAGACGATAAGCGACGCGGATCAACGCGTAAACGTGGCATCGAACTGGCAGAAGTATCCCGAATTTGGCGACTGGATGCCGCTGTTTGAGATGAAACGATGGAAGGACAACGAGCTTCAGCCGCTGTTCGATGCGGGTAAAAGGCCATAAGACAGCGCGGGCTGGCAGGCTGTTAAGGCCATCGCGGTAATGTCTGTCCATAATTTTCACAGAGAAAAATCTCTTCAATTTTCATTTCCTGACATTGAAGAGATTGCATTTTCAGAGGCATAAACAGCCAGGGAATTTACTATATCGTCATGCCTCCGCTGTGTTTTCGGTTGCAATTCCCATCTCTTTGCAAAGCTTCAGAAAGGCTTTTCCGCCTGTCACGGCTTGAGCAGAAAGCAGCGTGTTGACCGGCAGGAGCAGTTCTCCAAGGTGTAACATGAGCAGCTTTTCCTGCCCCCAATAGCGGTCTTTGAGCAGTTTGGCGAGACGGCTAAGCGGGAAAAGTCCGTTTTTCAGGAAGCAGGCCAGCGCCTCCCCCACCATAGAAAGGTCTGCTGCAGGCCGTTCTCCGTAGGTCTGCAGCCTGCGTTCCATGCACAATTCCATAGCTGAAACGCGCAGCGTTGCATCAGAAGAGGCGATACAAAACGCCACAAAGATGGCCGGAACACCACGCAGAGGCACCTGCGCTTCGTGCAAAAAGCTGAGGCCAAAGCCCACCCACATTTTGTCGTCAGCATGCAGATTGCTGAAGACTCCGTAGTTGTGCAGTATCGTTGCAAAGAGAGGGGCCGGAAGCGCAGGGAAGAAACTTATCACGCTTTGCGCGACAAACTGTGCCCAGATGCCCCGTATGTCAATAAAATTCTGAAGCAGCTGCTTCTTTCGCAGGGCGGGAAACTCGTCGGCCGACGCCATACACACAAGCACATCACGGTCATATGTTTTCCTCCCGTGGTCGGTCCACTCACGGTTTACTTTCGTCATAATACTCACTTCCCGAACCAATTCGGAAGAAAAATCGGCGTCAGTACTCTCTTTTTCCTCCCTTATCAATATGGCCTGCGCCCATGCTTCGTCCAATGTAACGGGCTTCGCGGGCCCGCTTTCCTCGCCAAGGAGGTATAGCATCAGGTGCAAAGGTTCACCCGTCAACCGCTTATGAGCCATCGAAAGGGCCGCAGGTACATCGTCGGCAGCACAGCGAAGCAGGGCCAGTTGCAGGTCGAAGGGCAACGGTTGCACGCCAGCCTGCTGCCATTTAGCCAACCGTTCAATCAGTATTTCAGCGTTAATCCAGGCTGGTTTGTGTGTAGGTGTAGAAAGAATAGGCAGCGGAGTATCAAAAGAAAGCATCTCAACGTATTCCGATAACAAATGTTTCAGCAATGTTTCCACATCTGAACAGTTACCCCTTACCTTGCACGACTTCAGCCTTATGAACGTTTCGCCCTGAAAGCAACCCTGTCCACGGGCCTTGTCGGCAAGACGCAGAAGGCGCGATTTCATCGACGTGTCGTCAGTTTTAAAGCGTTGTTCTACGGCGCTGCCGAACTCAAGGAAAAACAATCCCACCAAACGGTTCTCGTCAAGATAGACTGCTGACGACCACGCACGGGCCTCATTGAACATGCTTTCCAGACGATTGAGGTCGTCAATAGTCAGACGGGGCACCCACTCTATGGCTGTTTCGAAGGCAAGCTGCAGTTGCAAGGCGTCTAATTTAAACAGCGCCGACGAAAGCAAAAAGATGGCTTCGTCTTTATTTTCAGGCAATTTCAACCGGTTGTCCTCACGGCATCGCTTCAGGGGGACGGTGGCCGAGGGTGCGCCTTCTGCAGCGGTCGAGGGGGCCTTATCCTCATGAGGCATAAACGCTGCAAGCATTTCGCGGGGTTCGTGCCTCATTTCCGTCTCGTAACTGCGCAGTTCTGACCGAAGAGCCTCATCGTTTTTGTCACCATATTTCACAATCAGCTTCGCAGCCCGCTTCTGTACAGCCTCGGCCCTGTTCATGAAAATCAGGCACAGTGCACGGCAAATGTCGGGACGGGCACAGGCATGAAGACGGGCAATGACGTCGAAAGTAGCGCACACTACGGTCACATTCGTCTGCGCCATATCATACAGAAGTCCTGAAACAGCGCTGATATAGTCGGTATAATTGAATGCAGGCTCTATGGCTATCTGGCGCAATAGGTGCAGCAAAAGCTTCATCGAACCGAGTGCTTTCGCCACCATACCCTGAAAAAGCAAGGCTTGAAGGGGCAGCAATTCGGCAGCAGTGGGCTGCAATCCTTCAATAATGCCGATGAACCAACGGGGTTGGCTCCTTACCGCCACCAAGGCATCGAGCGACGATTTCAGCAGACGGGCGCGGTCAATACGCCCTTCTGCCACGCGATTCAATAGTAAAGCCTGCAGGCTGCCGTTGTTTTTTGTGCGTCCTTCCGCAAAAGCGCTGATGGCTGTGTCGTCATTCCATGCGACGGGTGTGTTGTAACGAAAGAGCAACCACACGTGTTCGTCGAGCAGTTCCTTGCGTTCGAGGAATATTTTTCCCGTGTTGTCATGGTTATGCCACGGCAGTTCGCCCACTATCTGAGCCAGCAGAGGCTCGTCGATGGTTTCGACAAAGCCACGGTCAGCAAGCGTCATGTAGGTGAGATATGATATGTTGGAGCCGCCCGCGTCAGGCCTGAACTTCATGTGTTTTATCCATGAAGGGCAGTAGATTTCGAGCAAAGCGCAGAGCAACGGCACATGAAAGTTGAACATTACAGGCAGCAAAGCGCTGCGGGGATTGTCGACAAGCAACCCCATTGCCGACAGAAACATACGGCAATCGTCACTGCATGGGCGCCATTCTACAATATTCCCGTTACGGTCTTTGCGTGTCCTGACGTGCAGACTGCTGGCTGTTTCGCGCAAGGCGTAACGCTCCTTGGCCGGTAATTGCGACAGTTCTTTATAAAAAGGCAGGAGTATTTCGGCCTGATTCTGGGGAGAATCACGATACGAATCGGCCAGCTTTATAAAGCGTTCCTTTAGTTCTTCTTCCATTTTGTCAGTATTTGGGTTGCTAAAATATGCTTGCATTCTCCTCTCTCTCCGGCGTTCCGGCCCATCCACCGGCACGTGCAGCGGCATTGTTCAGGCGTGAGAACCACCGAATAGGCGGTGTAGCTGTCTCCCGTTACGCGCGCTTCCACACGGTCTTTTGTCTGCGAAAGCACCTCGATGCGCCCCTCGTCAATCAGCCTTTGCGCGTTGACGAGACGGGGATTAGACTTACCGATATGACCGATATTGAAAGGAAGCCGACGGTAAAAGTAGCTGCCCTCGTCGAGATCGAAGCCCAAAAGCCCCATCGATGCGAGGCGGGCGGTAAGCTGTGGCATCACAGACGCCGGCAGATTATGGGACACAGCGAACAGGTCGGCGTTGAACCAACCGTTCGACGAGCAGTAATTGTTCATACCATTCAGCCATTCTTCGGGAACGTCGTCAACTAAATCGGCCAGTGCTGCACCCTCGCCCGAGAAGCCTCTGCTGCATTCTTTCGACAGCGAAAGGCTGAAACGCACACCGTCTTTAAAGTAAAGTTGCCACACCGTAGCCTGTCCTGAAGGATGGGAAAAGACGCGAAGACGGTCGGCATACGGCAGCAACGGGTCGAGAAGATGCAGGCGTCGCGCTCCGCCCACGCTCACGGCGCCCGCCCTTTCAACCAGCGTAAAGACGGGGCGGGGACTATCTGTAGTAAGAAAAAAATCAGTATTCGTTCGCCCCCGCGGCAGACTGTGGAAGAGATGAAGCAAGTCAACACGACCGATACTGCACAAACAAACGGCCTTCGACTGGTAAAGGGGGACGGTTGTCAAGCCCCGAACCCACTTGTCAGGCAGGGGAACCTTCTTCTCTATCACGCTATGGCCGTTGCCGTAAAGCCCTACATCGCGTGCTCCGACGTGCATAATGAGGCGGTCGTCAGGCAGAAACGACGACAGGGCACGCAGCATTCCCTCGTTAAAGTCGACGTTTGTCGTGCCCTCTGCAAGGAATTCGCCGTCCAGTCCGTCGGGTAAAACATCAACCCTTGCATAGACACCGGCACACTGTGAGAACCCTTCGAAGCGCAGACAACCCTTACCAGCCGTAACGACGGGGTCGCGGAGGCGTGCCAAAGCCGACGGCGAAAGGTAAAAAGATGAGGCTACAACCTGCGACAGCGTGAGCAAACAGCGCGAGGCTACAAGCGGATTCTTCACGGTTCCCCAGAAGAAACAGGGCGCATTCTGCGCCTCAACCCCGTTATACTGCGAAAGCAAGAGCGTCTCTTCACCCGCTTCACGCAGCAACGTTGAGGGCGCAGGATAAAGGTATGAAAGCGTTTGCGACATAGGTTCCGGTTTAAACGATTCGGATTGTTGAGCGTAAGGTTACAGTTAAGCAAGCCTTATCTCCCACCCCCCTGAAATATAACTTACACGGCAAAGATACATAAAAGACGCAGCATTCCGCTCTTCCAGCTGCATCTTTTCAAACTCTTTTCCCCTGCTGCACGTCGTTTTATCATGCAGATGACGGCTTATCCGCAGAACAAAATAAGCCCGACCGTTAAGCCGGGCTTATTATATGATATAAATAAGGTGTAATAATTATCTTGCTATCTGATACGATCCATCGACTTTACAAGGGCTTCATCGGCCTTAATTCCGGCGCGGGCCATTGCAAAAAACACAATAGCGACCGCAGGCAGACAAAAGGCAAAATGGAAATGTACGTCGCTGTTTGTCGAGTCTAAGCCCAGGAATCGGAAGCCAAACCAATAAGCATACCAAAGCGTGCACAGCAGAATGTTGACCGTACACAGGCGAGCTTGCACCACACGCTTGCTGTAAAGGAAGATGTCGCACAGCGTAAACGTTGCGGCAATCACCAGTCCGGCAAAGGGTACAAGGCTTGTCTGGAAACCATTTCCCTGCATGCGGCCGAGGTTATACCATACATAATCGCCGCCCATTCCCTTATACTCATACGTAGCCAGGGGCAGACAGAGACAGACGATAAGACAGGCAAGGGCCAGCAGCAGGTAGATTGTTTGCTTGCGTTGTATCATCAGGCCTGCTCTCCCTCCATGTTGTCGCGTGACGGGTCGCGCCAGTAAACGTTACCCTCAAGGAACTCCTGTGTAGCCAGAAGCGTGGGTTTGGGCAGCTTTTCATAGTAACGGCTGATTTCAATCTGCTCACGATTCTCGAAAATTTCTTCCAAAGAGTCGTTGTAAGACGCAAACTCGGCAAGCTTCTTGCTAAGGTCGTTCTTAATCTCTACGGAAATCTGATTTGCCCGTTTGCCGATGATGGCAACACTTTCGTACACGTTTCCGG
Organism: Prevotella sp.; assembly: GCA_013333935.1. GTDB lineage: Bacteria > Bacteroidota > Bacteroidia > Bacteroidales > Bacteroidaceae > Prevotella. The sequence continues at coordinate 12,708 of JABCNV010000034.1, forward strand.
TTTCGTTACACAAGTCCATAATGTTGCGCGTAACGGTATTCACCGGTGCCTTTGACTTTCTATAATCCATTTATCTTCGAAAATAATTAAAGTTTTTACACGATATGTCTATGCGTTCCCTCAACCCTGATAGCTGAAAACACGGGCAGAGGCCGAACTCCTGCGTCAGTCTTTGACGGCCGACGTGAACTTTTTGCACTTCTCTATGAGGCTTTCGGCCTCGCGGCGCTGCCTGGAATCAGGATACTCGTTGATGAAACCGTAGCACTCGTCTTCCGCATCCTGATAGCGGTCCAGCTTCTTGGCTTCCACGCTCTGCTCTGCCAGATGGTATTTGCTCCTCATGATAAGCGTGGCAAACTGCTCGCGCTTCTTCGTGTAAGGATAGTCCTTGAGCGCATTCTGGGCCGTGACGATGCACGCCTCGTAATTGTTTCCGCCGCTGGTACAGTTGCCGAAATAAGACCCTAAGTTGTAATAGAGCTGGGCCGAATACAGTTCTTTGTCAACCAGCTTGTCCTGCAGGCTGAACAGCCGCTGCTGGGCCTGCTCCTTATAACGTGCGTCAGGATAGATGTCGAGATACTCCTGAAAGGCCGAAATGGCAGCCAGCGTCTCGGTCTGGTCAAGGCGGGGCTCGGGCGTGCTCATGTAAAGGCTCTGCCCAACGTAAAATTCGGCCACCTCTGCAAACTGTCCGCGGGGATACGTCTTAACATACTTCTTGAACGTCTCCGACGCCGTCTCATAGTCCATATTCATATATTCGGCCATGCCCAGCATGTAAAGGCATTCCTGCGCGTCCACACTCCCCTTCAGAGGCACTATGACTTCCTGCAGGATTATGGCCGCACGCGAATACTTTCCGTTTGCAAAGCATTCCTTGGCATATTCGTATTTGTATTTGTAATCGCTGCTCTTGTACACACTGTTAAACTCCTTGGCACAACTGCCAAACAGCAGAACTCCCGCAAGGGCAGCAAGAAAGGTCTTCTTCATGGGCATATAAATACTCAAAAACAACATATATGTTCAAGTGTGCAAAATTACACATAAATATTCTATTTACGATGCCCTGCTCTCCTTTTTTGCAAAAAATAAGCTTTCTAAATGCTCATTTACCCCGATTTCTGCCTGAACGGCGAATGTACGGCGGGCGTCGCACAGATTATACCACGGCCGTGGCACGCACGTACGGCGCCCGCCGCACAACCTGCTGACGGCCGCCGTATAATCGTTGTCTGACAACGCACAGAGAAACGCCTGCTCACAATTGTCAGAGCATGTTAAGGAAACCGGAGAAATATATAATCCTTTGTGTAAAGACTTCATTGAGCGCAAAACAAATAAGTATTTTCTTAAAAAGAAATCTTATATTTATATTGATTTTTAGAAAGAAAATACTATCTTTGCGATAATGACAAAAATAAATAATTCTATGCCTGTAATAGGGTCTCTTCCGCTCAATGGTCGCAGCTATGATATAAGGCTGTTCGATCTGCATTTTAATACCCCTACAGGGGGATCGGGTTCCCTCATTCATCGTTTGCTGGCGGTGAGCAACTTCTGCTGATGGATACACCTTTTACCTTTGGTGCAGGACTCCACAGAAGCACTTGAAGATGAAAGAAGTTATAGCTGACCCTAACGTACACCTCAACGATGTCTATTGGATAAATCCAAATGGAGAGAAGTGTAGGGAGTTCCCTATTGGAGAAACTATAAAGCTTTATCCGGGTTCTTGGTAATTGCAATGTAGGCTAAACAGTTCAATTCAGCTTTGAGGAAAAGACCGATGAGGGTATATTTACACGCATCTTGTTTCGGAGGAACGGATGACAAGGGTATGGTAATCACTGAAGATTTGGAACTTAAAAAGAAAGAATGAATATATGGCACGAATTATTATAACATCGCCATAGGCAGTAGGAAGCGTAGAGATTGAAGCAAAGGAAAGAAAGTGTACAAAAGAATGTGAGCAATGTTTTGAGTATGCGGACCCTGTGGATAATCCACGACTAAATAATCAAAGCAACAATGTCAATAAGAATAGGTTTCATCGTGTACCACGTTATAACAAAAAATATCCGCAAGGATATTATCATACGGGAGTTGATATTTTAGCTTCAATAGGGACTTCATTAAAATCAATGCTCTGTGGAATTGTTGTAGAGGCGAGAGATACCAAAGGAGATTTGGGAATAGTGGTGACGGTAAAATCAAAAGATAAAGATAGTATTGATATTTGGATAAAGTACTGCCATCTTAAATCTTTTTCGGTTTCGAAGAATACAAAAGTAATGCATGGGGAAATAATAGGTTTAACAGGAAATACAGGAAACGCAAGAAATATTTTACTACAATATCGGCATGTACATATTGAGGCATCACGAGATGGAATCTTCTATGGTGGTAAAAAAAGAGTAGATCCGGAACAGTTTATGAAAACTAAATTTGATGAAACCAAAGAAGGTAATGTAATTTTACAAGAGCAATAAAAATGAAATATATAGCTTTTATATTATCTCTAATATTGATAAGTACAACATCTTTTTGTTGCAAAAGCCAAAAGAATTTTGATTTTCTGAATACCCAAAACAGGACATCCTCTTTGATATTTACAGACGGCGAGGCTACCATGTTACCATACTTCTCTGGGGAAAATGCAACAAACTTGTATACTGTCTATTTTCTTGGTTGTACGGAAAGAGAACGTGAATATTGGGATGTATATAATAAAAATGGCTTTTGGAAAGGGAAGGACAGTGAGCAGATGCATATATACACCAAAGATATAGAACAATATATCAATGCAAAAATAAAGCAATATTATATTTTCGCTATAGCCATAGAAAAGAGAATAATAAAGGAAACAGCAGAAAATGAATTTCTACCAGACAGTGCTGCTGTCTATAAGACATATCTACTAACGGACGGAAAATGGATTGCAGCAGATAGTTTCAACGTACAAGATACTCCAAAAGAAACTGCGGAGTATTTAATTAATATCTTAAACAAAAGAAGTAATGGGGAAGTTAAACTTTTGAGAGATAGTTTGGCAGAAGGGAGTATAGCTTCTTGTGTAAGAAATGGGAAGCAATATGTCATTGATGGATTTATTTTGAATTTACCAAGTATTGACGAAGAAGATTTCAAGTTTGAAAAAAGAAAT
>JABCNV010000026.1 GCA_013333935.1 Prevotella sp.
CCGAAACTTGCGTGTGAGAACTTCTTGGGTGCGCTGGGGCGAATCCCCAAGGTGATAGAATCGCATGAAAAGGAGAAAGAGAAGGTTGCTGCCAATAAGGAAATCTACACTGCTATTGCTAATGGGACGTGGAAGAAAGAGGACGAACTTCGCTCGCTCAAAGGGCAGTCGGCAGAGCTGGACAGAAAAATCACTTTGACGATTACTGCGGACAAAGAAGGAGATGAAGAACTCTCCCCAAAATCAGACTTGCAAAATCCTCCTGATACAGTTTCAGAACACAGTGCAAAAGAGACAATAGTACGTCATAAAGTAAGATTTTGAATCTAAAAGAATAAATTTGCAACAAAATTATCGAATCTCATTCAGCAAATTCAGAAATAATATGTAACTTTGCAGAACATACCGAGGGCTTGTATGGATTTGACGGCAAGATGAGATGGTATGTAAGCATGCGGAGGCTCGACGGCTACCTCCTAAATCTGAGTGGTCAAAAAATTAATTGGCGAAAACAATTACGCTCTCGCTGCCTAATCGAAGCATAGTAGATTACTGGCTTTATTGCGTCACCAGGTGATGCGACGAGACACTGCTCCAAGGATGTTGTTCCGAATCTAAGGGTCAAGCGGTGCAGGTAAATCGGAAATAGTTTGTGTATGCCTCGATGCATAGATGAAATTTAGAGGATAAGGTGTTGGTTGGTGGTTCAGGTCTTGCCAACACTCGAAAACAGAAGGCTGAAATAAGCATGTAGAAAGCATATGGTTTCCTTGTGCGGACCGGAGTTCGACTCTCCGCAAGTCCACTAAAAGAGAGGACTATTAATTGTTTTTAAGCAGCTGATAGTCTTCTTTCTTATTATGCTCTATTCAGAGATCCATAAGATTTTGAAGTTTTAATACACCGAAAAGGGACTGTATCGACAAAGTACACAGCCCCATTTCCCCTTTTTAGAGTGCTAATAAAGCGACAAAAGTCCTTATCGGCACTATTTACGTTGCAAAGGTAGTGTTTATATTCGGATTATACCTACATCATTTTTTCAAAAAAAGTTTTGAGTTTATCAATTCCTTCTTGAAACTTCTTTTGATTTTGCTTTTTTAGTTTCTCGATATTGAGCAGTTTCCACTGTACGGATGGGTATTTGCTCAAATCACCAGCACAACATAGTTCCCATTGCGGGGAGCCTTCTTCAAAAGAAATGATGAAGTCTTTGTCCTCATCGGTAAGGCAGGCATTTACCTTTCTGATAATGTCGTTACGCGAGGACTCATAATCCTTGTAAGTGAAAGGAATATCGGTCATTCCTTTGAACTGATGTTCAAGAGCCTCCTCCTGATTAATGTCATTAGGACAAAGTGATTCTATGATGGGTTTGTCGCTTCCCAGTAAGCACAGAAACAAACCGTCTTTTACTTCATCCAATGTTTCGTCTTTCATGTACTTGCAATCAAACAAATCACGTGGGTGTTGGCGACTGAGAGCAGCCGCTATCTTACCTCCATATAGTTGTGGATAAGGTACGATGCGTGCCTTACAGTTAGCTTGAAACTCATCTTTCGCCTTTGGGCAGAGGTTCATTACTTCCGCTTCTCCAAGTATGCCACGTTTGGTGCCATTCACTTCGATTTTCACCGTAGTGCCATTGTATGTGCATTGCAGTTTCCATACATCAGTTTTATGTACCACATGTATTCCCGGTACGGCTCGTTCGATGCTCGTTTTCAAGTCTTGAAGATTCAGATTGATATGTTCCAAGCTCGTTGAACGTGCCTCCAAGGGAATATAGGTAAGATCTATATCCACAGAATACCGTGGCATGTTCTGATGAAACAAGTTGATAGCCGTACCACCATGTACGGCAAAATCTTTGATTCTATAAACCAAGGGCATGATGCGTACCAATAGTGCCACTTGACTTTTATACTGATGATTATTCATAGTCGTTCAATTCTTTGGGGATTGTCATTTTATACTTACTGAGATATACCCCCGACTTTACCAACTGCAATTTTGTAGTTCCCAAATCTATCCTAGATAAGTCTAATTCTTCAAACCAATAATGGTTTGCTTTTTCTGCCATATATAAGAATAGGCGCTTCATCTTATAGTTCTTGGTTGTTTCCAATAACGATTGGACAACCTCTGAACGCAATGTTGTTAGCTGTTCCATTATATAGTACAAGTCCATGTAGTTGTATTGCCGCGGCGATAGTAACAAGCATTCCATAAAAGCCTGTTCTGGAGTAGACGCGAGTAAATTCCAATCTAAATAAGACAAAGTCGTTATTTGTGCTTGCATAAATGCGTCTGTTTTGAAAAAATGAAAATCACGGTCGAATACGTTAAGCTTCATCCATTGAGGCATTCTCTCATTGGTAGCAGTTATCACTAGCAATGGCTTACCCATTGGCACATAATGATTGAAGCCCCATAACTCTAATGCAGAATGAGCAGCTATACGGAACTTCTTTCCTAACTGTTCATTAAACGACTGCAATGCACCATAGGCAGATAGGTTATCCCCAGTACGGTACATTACACCTCTACATAGAGGTGTTAACCATCCCGATATGCGGTATCTTTTTAATAGCTGACTGGAATATCCTCGTCCTGTTAGCCATTGAGCAAACAACAATCCGTTTTTTTGTCCTAATTGGAGCATTTGGTTGATTTTGTTACCTGTAGATACACTCATAGTTTACTTGCTTGTATTTATTTCAACTGCAAAGATAAGCAAATCATTTCAAATAATAGCTTATTGGTTGAAAATAATTCCCACAAATAAACTAATAGTTGATTTACTGTCCTAAAATTTAACTATCTTCTTCATATTCATGTCTATTTTAAGATGTGCCATAAGTTAGAATTCGGCAATAAACAAATTGCTTGTTGATCACCAACATTCTCGTTTATGAAGCATATCGTCTATCTCGTCACGAAGAAACAGCAGTCTACCATTCGCTTTGAGATATGGGATCTTTCCTGCCCATACCCAATTGTAAATGGTTTTCTGCTCTACTTTGAGAATCTTCGACACGTCGATTATGTCAAGATACTCTGGTTTAAGAGGCGGATGAATAGTTGTGTCAACAGATTGCTCTTTCATCACAAGCAGTTGGTCGAGTTTGCTCTCGATAGTTCTCAAGCTGTCAAACAATCGCTTGCACCAATCGTTCTCTGTTGTCTGTTCTAAGTATGGCATAGCTCACCCTTTTGATAGTTACCACTTGCGTCCTGCGACAATATACACTGCTCTTTCATATAGGCAATGTACTTCTTTGCCGTTCGGTCTTTGATTTCCATTTCACGCATCAATACGTCACATAGTTCTTGATATGAGAGTCTTAGCTTGGTATGGAAAGCTGATTTTACAACAGCCAAAAGTTCATCCGTCTTACGCTTTTCTTTATCCTCTTTCGACTTCTCTCCACGATAGACGTGCATATCCGCATCTTTGTCCCAGCCGAAAAGCATCATCGGCACATCGAGTGGACTGCCGTCACGCACCTTCAGAGCTTTTACAACCGAATATTCAGGGTTATCGTCTTTCTCTATGGAGAGAATACCTGCCGCCTTGCGCTGTAATTCGGAACCAATATGTCCACGCAACTTAATACCGTTAGGGACAAAATGGAGCACACAGATGATGCAGGTATTATAGATTCCTGCCAAACGATAGAGTTCATCCACAATGGCTATACTCTCCGTTTCGTCATTGGCAGATCGTATCAAGTCTGCAATGCCGTCAATTACCACAAGATGTATTCCTCCGTGCTTATGGTGAAACAAGTCCATACTCTCACGAATAATTTTCAATCTATCTTTACGAGAAAGTGAAGCCAAATAAAGAGAATGGTAGAACTCTGGTACAGACGTGACTCCTGCCCGACGAAGTGTCTTCCCCAAATTCTTATGCAACTGTGCTTCTGATTGCTCTGTATCGTAATGGAGTACAGCTAATCTTTTGGGGTTGGCGGTTACCTCCAATCCCAAAGTTTGTTCTGGTTGTAAGCGTTCTGCACCAAGAGTACCGGCAAGAATGGCAGCAATGTAGTTGCTTTTGCCTGTTCCTTCTCCGCCAGTGATGCAGAACAGATTATCCTGTGTACCGAGGGGTACGCCGTTTACTGCTACCACCGACTTCGAGGCATCGGGAGGATTGTCATAGTCTATTTCACAAGATTGCAATATCATCATCGTCTGTGCATACATTTGGGTAAACATATCAGAAAGCAGTGCCTTTAAACCTTCCGAACCATTGCCTAAGGCAAAGTAATCGGAAATATCCTTTTCTGTTTTTGTGCCTTGTAAGGGCAATGTTAAGTGAAGCACCTTAAACTTGGATAGAGCTTCGACTTGTCGTTTAGTTTCTCTTAGTCCTGTTTCATCCGTATCATACAATATGATTAGATGTCGAAAACGGAGCAATAGTCCCTCAATGATATTCTCTGGTATCTGTGCTGTCTCGCTGTTGAAACAGATGGCATTGAATCCATGAGCCGAGAGTGAAAGCACATCCTTCTCTCCCCCCGTAATGAATATCATATCGCTTTTGCAGGGCAACTGCTCAAAACCAAACACATAGTCATCCACCTCCTTGCCTCCATAGAGGAAGCGCAATTTACTATTGGGACGATAAACTTTCACAAACCTGCCAAGGCAATAAGCAAACATAGGCTCTTCTCGCGTAGAAACAAGTGAGAATGGCTTGCCCTGACTTGAAACGGATTCATAGCGTGCTAATGATTTAACATGGAAGCGTAGCAAAGTCCTGGTATCAATGCCGTATCGTCGCCAATAATTTCGTTCCTCTTCTCCAAAGGGCTGTTCGATATATGTAAACCACTTCTCGCTTGTCATGGAAGTATTAAGGTCGGGTGGAGGTAATATAGGCTGCTTTGAAGGTTTTATTAAGACAGGTCGCTTATTACCGTATTCTTTTCTTTCTTCAAGACGAATATTGAGTTGTAAATCTCTGATGATTGTTTCAAGAACATTCATAAAATCTTTTCTCACGTCCAAACCGAGCATAGTTGCAGCAAACCAGAAACAATCACCTGAGTAGGCGTCATTGCCAAAGTCCTTCATGCGGTAGCAGCCAGACTTATTATCGAGGTAGATATTGCATGATGCACGCCTATCGTCATACAATGGATTACGGAAGTTGCGCTTGGGTACAAAGTTGATGGGCATGTAGAAGCAGAACACCTCCAGTCCTTTGTTCGTCCGGCTTAGTATTTCTTCTTTGATGTTCATAGTTCTTCAAATAAGGTTTGAGAATCCCCCATGTAGCCTTTAAGGACACCATCCTTGTAGGCGTTCAGACGCTGCAAAGCCTCCAAGCGGCGAAAGCCCTTGAATGTAGCCCTACCTGTCTTTACAGAAAGGTAGAGTCCTTTGAATGGATAGACCACATGATTACTTGATACATAGCGGTAAGGAATAGAGTTCGCTTCCCGCCATCTGGCAAGGGATGCCTTAGATATACCAAGCAGATGCAAGACATCTGCCGTACTTAACTCTATTTTCTCTTCTAATACAGAGTAGTCACGCTTTAGCTCTCTGATAAAGCAGGCTATCTGCCTGAACTCTTCGCGAAGAGTTTGAAGCTCATTCATTAGGGAGCGTGTTTCATGGTTTTCCATC
>JABCNV010000055.1 GCA_013333935.1 Prevotella sp.
GGATCAGGCAGAGCATTCTGCAGGCCATCGCTGAACAAAGCCGCATAGTACGGTTGCCGTTAAACCAGGTAGGAGCACTGTCTAAAATCAATTCTGAAATATCTAAATTCGAGCAAAAGAACCAGAGACGCCCGTCGGTACAGGAGCTTAGCAGCCTTATCAACATTGATGAAACCAAGATTGACCAGACCATCAAAGCCGACAATCATCACATGAGCATCGATGCGCCCTTTCAAGAAGATGATGATAACAGCATGGCTGACGTGTTGGCATCGGGCGACGACAGCAGAGCCGACAAGCAAGTTGATTATGAAAGTATGGCAAAAGAGCTCGACACCGTGCTGCGAAATGTGCTGAAAGACCGCGAGATAACGATTGTAAGAGAGTGTTTCGGCATAGGTTGTCATGAAAAAGGATTGGAGGAAATCGGCGACCAGCTCGGGCTGACAAGAGAGCGTGTACGGCAGATTCGTGAAAAGAGTATTGTCAAACTGCGCGAAAGCGGTTATGCAAAGCTTCTGATAAAATACCTTGGATAACCGGCTGATAGATTCAGAACCTTTTCCTTTTATATAAGGAACAACTATAAAACAGAGCCTTACCTTTATTATATAAGATAAGGCTCTGTCTCATTTCACGACATTAAGAGCAGGTTTTCATTTAAAATTCGTGCCGCGCAAAGGGGCCGAAAGCTTCACCCTCCATTCGTGACCATCAAAGCTTAGCGGAATTTCGTATTCGCCATGAGCACACACACGGGGAGCACGGCCAATGCTGTCCATCAGCAAAAAGTTGCTGACGGTTACCTTTACCGTAGCGAAAGAGCCAGTGCCGCTATACGAAACATCACCTATTTTAAAAGAGGCTCCCTCTTTCATAGCCCGCAAACTGTCCACGTCTTCCTGGCTAACCTGCGAAGAAACATACGCCAACCAGCGACGGGAACCGGCTGTAACAAACCTGACTGCATCAGGATATCTCCAGTTAAAGTAAGCGGAGGAGAAGTCGCGAACCACTTCTTTTATCTGGTCCTCGCCGTCATCATGGCAGGATGAGAAAATAAAAACAGAGGCTGTGGACCATAAAATAAAGAAAAACAGCCTCTTGAACCGTGCATTTAACTTCATGTCTTAATCATCTTTCCTGCAAAGTTAAGCATTTTTGCACTTCCATTGGATGCGAATATAAATTGTTTTGTCTAACTTTGTAGAAAAGTTTACAAATATGCTTCATTTCGTTTCGTTTGGAAGCGGCAGCAGCGGCAACTGTAGTCTGCTCTTTACAGAGACTGAGAATATTCTCATCGACTCGGGCGTTGGTGTGCGGTCACTTAAAAAACATTTTAAGAACTATGGGATGAATCTGCAAAATGTGCAGAACATTTCAATCACACACGACCATGCCGACCATGTAAGATCAGTGGGAAATCTGAGCAAAGACTACAATATTCCTATCTATACGACGGAGAAAGTATTGTCGGGAATCAGTCGGAACTGGAGCGTACGCACGAAAGTTCCCGTCGAAAATGTGAGAATCATAAATAAGGGCGTACCCTTTTATATTGGCTCGTTCAAGATTACTCCTTTCGGTATTCCTCACGACAGCAGCGATAATGTGGGATACTGCATTGAGCAAGGTGATGTTACTTTCGTCCTGATGACCGATATCGGACACCTTACAGACGAAATGAAAGAGTATATCGGGTTAGCCAATTACCTCGTTATTGAGGCCGATTATGAAAAGGAAATGCTCGACAATGGCCCATATCCGCAACATCTGAAGAACAGAATTCTTAGTCCGCTTGGACATCAAAGCAATGCCGAATGCGGCGAAGCCATTGCACAATACGCCACACCAAGACTGAAACATGCATGGTTATGCCACCTCAGTGACGAGAATAACCATCCCGATTTGGCCGAAATGACAGTGAAACAAGTGCTCCACCGTCATGGCATTATTGCAGGAAACGAGCGTAGTGCCAACTTTAAGTTAGATGTTTTAAAGCGTAAGACGCCGTCCGAAATCTTTGATTTATCGTTTTAGAACGGCATGCCCACCGCGAAATGGAAGGTAAAATCACGTGAGAAATTGGGATGGAAAACCGGATAATGTCTGTGATTGTCGTTATAGGCTGGGTCTATTGCTTTCATTCCCATATCGAAACGAAGAATAAAATAGCCGAAGTTCAAACGTAATCCCAAGCCGTAAGCCACGGCTATTTGCTTGTAAAATTCATTGAATTTAAACTGTCCGCCAGGCTGGTTAGCATAGTTTCGGAGTGTCCAGATATTGCCGGCATCTATAAATGCAGCCGCATTCAGCTTCCAAAACAGGAAAGTACGGTATTCCGCATTAAGGTCGAGTTTCATGTCTCCCGTCTGGTTGATGAAGTCGATACGTCCGTCAGTCCCTCTGAATTTTCCAGGACCGAGCCTCCTTACCCCCCATCCTCTGACACTATTAGCGCCGCCTGAGAAGTATCTTTTTTCGAAAGGCAGAACCTTACTGTTCCCATAAGGCCAGGCAATACCGAAGTCTCCGTGGAGCGCAAGCGTGTTATGTCGGTCGAATTGGAAAATATGAGTGTAGTCAAAATCAAATTTCACAAACTGCGCATAGGCTATATTAAATAAGGTGTATTGTCCATTACGGTCCTTTTTAAAGTGTGCCGCCGATGCGATTCCGTTCAGCAGGTTACCTGCAGTCTCAATATTTGCCCTGAAAGCATCCACTCCATCGTTATACGTTACACCGAAACCTAACTTCATAATGAAAAGATCTTCGTAATTATAACGCAGAATAGCATTGCGGTTGCTGGCATTATCTAAGTAATCATGCTTAAAAGTTGCGCTTATCCAAGGCATGTAAACATAGTTCAAATCAAGCAAATCTAATCGGTAACTTGTATGATGTTTGGGTTCTGCCCAACGATAACGCCATGCCGTAGAGAAAACACGACGGTGGAATTCCGGCCTGTTCTGTAAATCCCACGACACAGAGAGTTCAGACGATGCACTGCTTTTTCTGCGGAAAGTCCTTGATAGGAAAGGGGCTATAAAACGTGGAAACTGCACTTTTCCCTCCACACTATATTCCTCAAAGTCCTTATCCTTATAGCCCTCCAGGCCTGTTATCGCCTCGAAAGCGCCCCTAAGCGCAATACTAAACAGTTCGGAGCCATGAAAAAGATTCCTGTTTTCATAGGTCAGAGAGGCGGCAGCACCCAGATTCCCCGCTGTATTCGTTCCCTCCGGCTGAAAGGAAATAGTAGAAGGTTTGTTGGTACTTAGCTGAATATCACAGTCTAAGAGCGTCGTATCAGGGTCTTCACGGAAGCTGATATTGGTGTATTTCACCGCCTGCATCTTCGCGAAGTTGTTGTACGTGCGCTGTAATTCTGACGCATTGAAATAGCGACCGCTATGTATTGCAGTGCTATTTTCCAACACACTACGCCTTAAATAGAACCGTCCGTCAGTGTCAGTATCCCCCTGATAGTTAATACTCCGAACCCTATAGCGAGGATGAAGCATGACGGGGGCGTTGTCACTTGCCTGGTATTTCATCAGATGCAGAACAACATTTACCCCTCTATCATTGTAGGCGGAGTCGACAGAGTATTGAATAAAGTCTTTATGGAATCGGTAATAACCCGAATCCAAAAGTATTTCCGTGATTCGCTTTCGCTCTTCATCAAGGCGCAAAACAGTGACTTTATCCCCTGGTTTCAACCCGATAAGCCGACTACTCTTCTGTCTTGAGGCTGTTTGAAGATAATTTCTCAATACGTTTGCAATCAATGAATCTTGGATATCGTATTGAACACTTTTAATAAAATAAGGCTCTCCGGGATGTAACGTATAAATAGCTGCGATTTTCTTTCCGTGCTTTTTCGTCTTCAAACTGACGTCGGCATGGATATATCCCATATTCTGCAGGGCCTGACGCAAGTTAACCATCGACTGCCGGGCCTGCAGACTATCAAATACTACCGGCTTCTCTCCTATCCTTCGCAGCGTACGATTAAGCCATTTCGTACTGTCAAGTCCCGATAAGGAATAGGTAGCCATGGGGATTTTAAATAAAGAGAACCATCTGGAGTTGGCTTTCTGACGAATATAAGGCTCCAGCGTTGACACATCAATTGCCTTGTCGTCTGACTTTATCTTCACACTTTCTAAAAGATAATGCGAATCAGGTACGAACTTCGTGCTGTTACAACTAAACAGTATGCAGACAACAAATGCAAGAGAAAAAATATATTTAATTTTCAAACTGTCTAAGCTTTTTATCGGACAAAGATAGTGCTTTTTGCCCACAGATTACACAGATTAACACAGAAATTTCGTGCTTATCGAAGTTTAATATATATCTTTGCAATATGATTAGCAAGGCAAAACTAAAATACGTTCGTTCGCTTGCACAAAAAAAATACCGCCTGCAGGAGCACGTCTTTGTGGCAGAAGGGCCTAAAATTGTGAACGATATCATGAAAGATATCCGTCCTTGCATGATTATCGCCACTACCGAATGGCTAAACGCCAATCAAAACAGGCTTGATTCTTCAACCGATACCATCGAAGTGACCGATGAAGAACTTATAAAAGTGTCATTCCTTCAGCATCCGCAAATGGTGTTTGCTGTATTTCCTTTGCCCCCAAAAGAGGACGAAACGTATTTGGCTAAGGAGGCTTTCCGCATGATTGAGCATCAGCTTTGCCTTGCCCTTGACGGCATACAGGACCCCGGTAATTTAGGAACGATTATACGAATAGCCGACTGGTTCGGCATCGAACATATCTTTTGTTCGCACGAAACTGCCGACGCCTACAGCCCAAAAGTTATACAAGCCACCATGGGAAGCATTAATCGGGTGAAGATTCACTATGTTAACCTCTCCACGCTCCTGGCTAATCTCTCTGCCGAATACCCTGTATATGGCACTCTGCTCGATGGGAAGGACATTTATCAACAGCCTTTGACCGGGCACGGACTGATTATTATGGGCAACGAGGGCAACGGAATCTCGCCCGAAATGCGCTCAAAAATAAACCGGAAACTCCTTATTCCGAACTTCCCGCAGGGCCGGAAAACCACCGACAGCCTTAATGTTGCCATTGCCACGGCGGTTACATGTGCCGAGTTCCGGCGCCAGTCTTCAAACACAAGACGCTAAATTCAGCTGCCAAATCAAGCATTTCAATATATTGTTTATGGAGAATATGAATTCAGGACTTTACAAAATAAGGAGCAAAGAAAGCTGTATAAAAGTTGCCTTCGAGCTTTTTATCTCAAATATCGCAACCATACTGAGACGATCCTGGCTACCTGCATTGTCCTTCGCCATTGTCAGTTCCGTCTGCCTTTATTTCTTAATCTATACGGGATTAGATGCTATTATTCCCATCGTGCCGCCAATGCCGATAGCTAAAATGGCTATTACCATTATAACTTTCTTTTGTTCTTTAGCCGCCTTTTCGTGGTACGGTGGTACAATTTTATCCTTAATAACAGCTAAACAACGTAAGAACTGTATAGGCCGTGTAGCCAGAATCAATACAGCATTATTTGTCGTTGGTTTACTAATCGCTATTTTTCTCGGTGCAGTTTTCATGCTGATGTTAACCCTTTCACCCGCTCCTCAAAATATCACTCCTGCCGAAACGACCGAACTTACAAGCCAATTCAATCTGGCTTTACTTGTAACAGCCGTAATCTATATTGTCATAGTCATGGCATCTATTCCCCTATTCTACTCCACTGTAAAATATGCTGTTGACGACAAAACAACGATATTGTCTGCCTTTACTCACCAATACATTGCAGGTTTGAAGCACTGGGGCTTCCTGTTCATGCTTGCATTCGTGTCGGCTATTATCGAAATTATAGCAATGGCAGTATGCTATCTACCCGACTTCATACTCACCACGTCAATATTTTCAAACCAAACGGGCTTGCTTATAGGCGATGAAAACACCCTGCCTACACTTTTCCCGGCAATATTTATCGGTATAAACATTCTTGTTCAGTTTTTAATTGTTTATGCTCTTACATGGGCAGCCTTTGTCTTCTACTATGCCTACGGCAGCATAGAAGCGCAGAAAAAGTAGAGTATAATATTGATATTATACTATAATACAACGATATAGAAACATATATAACCAAATATTTTACGGGAGATTAGCAGATAAACAGATGCTCTCCACAAAATCAAGGCATTTAGAAACATGATATTTTACTTCTCGGGCACAGGCAATACAGCATGGGCGGCCGAAACAATAGCGCAGGCGCTCAACGACAAGCTCGTCTTCATTCCCGACTATATTGACGGACATTTCTCGCTTGCTCCTGAACCTCATGAGGCTATAGGTTTCTGCTTTCCCGTTCACGGCTGGCGCCCTCCCATCGTTGTGCGCCGCTTTATACAGCATCTTGTGGTCAAGGGTGCGGCAGAATATGTGTATTCCGTTTGCACAGCGGGCGACACGATTGGCGAGACTGCCGACTACCTGAGGCGCGATTTGCAGCAGGCGGGCCTGCATTTGAATGCGGCTTTCTCGCTGATTATGCCCGAGTCGTACGTGGGATTGCCTTTCATGGACGTAGACAAGAAGGAGAAAGAACGGGCCAAGAAGCAGCAGGCTGCGCAGGACTTGCAGCAGTATATCCCTATTATAAAAGAACAGCAGAACCATGTTTTCATGCTCCATAAAGGGCGCTGGCCGAGAATAAACTCCAGAATCATAGGTGAATACTTTCTGAATCACCTGATTACTGACAAGCCATTCCACGTCAGGCACGAGCGTTGCGTCAAGTGTGGCATCTGTGCAGACGTCTGCCCTGTACACGATATCACCGGCGGTTTGGGCCATGAGCCCGAATGGAAACATAACGGCAGCTGCATAACATGCTTCAGTTGCTATCACCATTGTCCGCATCACGCCATTGAATATGGGCGCCAAACCCGAAAGAAAGGACAATATTTTTATAAGAGAAACAAGTTATAAATCAATATTTTACGAAATGAAAAGACTATTACTCATCGCTTTTCTGTTCACCCTTACCTTGTCCACATGGGGGCAGGGCAAGGTTATAAACGTGTTTGGACAGGAAGTTGACCCGCCCGTATGGGGCACACCCGAGGCCGACGACATCGTGCCACGCCACCATCCGCACGAGCAACAGCCACCCCGCTTTAAGGTAAGGGGCATCGGAACGCGCACACCCGCTTATCTTACGCACAACGGAGCCCCCCACATCCTGACCATCCTGGTTAACTTCAACGATTCGGCCATAACCGTAAACAGGCCAAAAGAGGCGTTCAATCAGTTCTTTAACCAGACCGGTGCGCTGCAAGACTTCGGCAACGGCAACTACAGAAACCACGGAAGCGTGGGCAAATACTTCAACGATATAAGCAACGGCAAGTTCAAACCCGTATTTGATGTCTTCGGCCCTGTTACCCTGCCGCAGAACATGACTTACTACGGAGGCTCGAATGAAGACAATGGATACGACGAAAATCCCTCACAACTGGTGCGCGATGCCGTGACACTCGTGACAGACAGTGTACACGATGTCAGCGTCTTCGACTCGAATCATGACGGCTTCATCGACTGTATCTACATCATTTATGCAGGTCCCGGGCAGAACTTTGGCGGCAAGGGAACCTCCGTCTGGGCCAAGACCTACCACACCTCAGGCACTTTCAAGGGCCTGAATATAGGCTGGTACAGTATGGCCGGAGAGCTTACCCCACTGCGTGTCAGCAAAACAAACAGGAACTGGATGATTGCAGGCGTGGGTGTAACCTGCCACGAGATGTCGCATTCCATGGGTCTTCCCGACAACTATCCCACGGCATCGTCGGCCTATGTCGACAATCAGGAGATGGAATACTGGGATTTAATGGATGGCGGCGAATACATTTATAACGGCTATTGCCCCGCACCCTACACGGCCTGGGAGAAGAATCTCTTTGGCTGGGACATGAATATTCAGGAGCTTTCGTCTGATAACACCTACAGTTTAAGCCGCACAGCAGGCGAGTCGCGCTCGGCATTGAAGATTTCGAACCCCGAAGAAGAGAACGAATACTTCCTGTTAGAGAATATCCAGCACACGGGATGGGGAGAGAAAATGCCCGCTACCGGCCTGCTGGTATATCACGTAAACGAGAAGAATGTGAGCTCAATCCACATCGATACCCATCTGAACAACGTAGCCGGACAGCCCGGCATGGCAGTGGTTCCGGCCGACGGAGCCCTCCTTTCATCCTATATTCCTGCCAACCGAAGCAAGTATAAGGCAAGCTTACAGGGCGACTTGTTTGCAGGCCCCAACAATATTACCGCACTTAATGACGCACAGAAGCTGCCAAACTTCTTCTGGTATAACGGCACAAACCCCGTAATTGCAGCAGGTTCACCGTTTCATAAGGTGAACAAGGCACTGAAAAACATTGCCGAAAACAGCGGAACCATATCGTTTGAATTCATAAACGACTTTGCCACCGGCATTCACACCGTCACAAATCGCACTGCACACGCAAACGATGTCTTCTCAATTGACGGCCGTTACATGGGCAAAAGTCTTTACAATTTGCCTGCAGGAATTTATATCTGGAACGGTAAGAAGATTGTAATTAAATAAATCGTCCGGCACATTCAGGCCCCGAACGCCTGAATCATACGTCATACCCCTGCGAGGATGCCCGTCAAAAGGCATCCTCGTTTGGGTTTTATCCGGTTACCATTATTTATTGAACAAAGAGGCATAAAAGGTTAATTAACAGCCTTTTATACTGTAAAAATCCATACTTTGAGGCGCATCGCTTCACGTACGGCAGCCGTCATCACACGTGTACGGCGGCCGTGGTACGCACGTATGGCGGCCACCGTACGGTCGTACGACGGCCGCCATACCTCCGGCCTTACACCATAAAGGGTGCAGGATTGCGTCACAGACCCGTTTACAAATGCCACTTATAGTTTCGGGAAGCACGCTGCGGGGCAACCACCGTACCGCCGCCCGGCACAACCCCACCCCTGGCCACGCCGCGGTATTGCATCCACCGGTCACGAATGCGGCGTACATATCCCACCGTCTCCGTTCCGCGCATATAGCCGTGTTTCACTACGGGGTCACGGTAATAAGCCGCATCGCTGAGCTTGAGCACATACTCGGCCACGTCGTCCCAGCGGTAAGGGTTGCGTCCGTTCTTCCGGGCAAGTGCCATGGCGTCCCTGATATGGAAGAACCCTCCATTGTAACTGGCAAGCTGATAAAACACGCGTTCCGAAACCGGCACGTCGCGATAGTGGTTGCCCAACTCCTGCAGGTAACGTGCCGAAGCCGCTATATTCTGTTCGGGATTGAACATTTCAGACCGCGGCAAGCCCAGATGGTCGGCGGTTACAGGCATGATTTGCATAAGCCCGCAGGCGCCGGCCCACGACTTTGCATTAGGATCGAAGCACGACTCCTGATAGCACTGGGCGGCCATAAGCCGCCAGTCGATGCGTGCCATCGGCGCATACATCTGGAAATAACGGTCGTAATGGGATATGACACCGCCCGAACGGTTTAACATGGGCGAATAAACATGACGGCTGATGCTGCGCGAGGAGAGCAGGAAAGCCTCTTCGTTCCTGATGTTTTTCACCATCTGCGGATTGAACCATCGGTCAAGAGAGTCGGCCAGTTCGGCGTTGTCGGCCATCACTGCCCACCCCATCTTCGCCTGATCAGCCTTGACCTTGGTGAATCGTAAGCCTCTTAAAGGTCTGTCAAACTGCAATGCAGCAATGTCTGCCTCGCCCTTGCGCAGCTTTCGTTCAAGCTCTAACGTGTCCTTACATACGTCTACGCGCAACGACACGCCTATCTTTTGGGCAAACTTTTCGCACAGCAGGTATTGTAAACCCATGCCGTGACCATGATAGTCGTAGTAAGTATCAGGGCCCGACAGCGTCAGCATTATCAGCTCTCCGTTGCTGACAATATCGTCCAGACGGTAGGTTTGGGCCGACGATATTGAGTCGGCCCCCATGGGTGTACCCCACGGCGTGACCTGCGTTTTCTTCTTATCGGCACACGAAAAGAACAATATTGTCAGCAGAAACAATACAGAAGCAAGGAGTTTTGTTTTCATATCGTAATTGCAATACAAAAATACGAACTTTATTGCATATATATATAAAAACAGCTATTTTTGCAGGGAATAATGCGAAAGTTACCATTCGAAACAATGATGAAACCGTTACAAGAATTAGTTCGCCCCAACGTGTGGAAACTTGCAGCCGCGAAAGAGGCTGATGGTGAACCGTCCGGACAGGATATTCACGTTTTTCTCGACGCCAATGAGAACCCTTACAACCGGCCGCTTAACCGCTATCCCGATCCCTTGCAGCACGAACTGAAGGCAGAACTTTCACGTATCAAGAACGTTTCGGAAGAGCATATCTTCATCGGAAACGGCACCATTGAAGCCATTGACCTTGCTTATCGCGTTTTCTGTCGCCCGCAGAACGACAACGTGGTGGCCATAGAGCCTACCCGCGGCGTATATAAAGCATGTGCCGACATGAACGATGTGGAATACCGGCCTGTGCTGCTCGGCGAACACTTTCAGCTGTCTTCCGACAGGTTGCTGGCAGCATGCGACCGTCATACCAAAATAATATGGCTGTGTTCGCCTAACGACCCGACAGGAAATAACCTTGACGGCAAGGAGATTGAGGCGGTATTAAACCGCTTTGACGGCATAGTTGTGGTGGACGAAGCCTATAGCGACTTCTCGACCGCACAGATTTTCCGCAACCGTATTGACGAGTTCCCAAATATTATCGTATTAAACACCATGAGCAATGCATGGGGATGTGCGGCACTTGGTTTGGGAATGGCGTTTGCCTCATGTGATATTATCCGGATTTTCAACCGTGTAAAATACCCTCATAATATCAATAAACCGACACAGGAACTGGCTATGGAAGCGCTCCGGAACCGCACGGAGGTTGAGAAATGGGCCAATATCCTGCTTCCGGAACGCGGCAGGCTGATGGCCGCTTTTGCCGATTTACCCTTCTGTGAGGAAGTTTTTCCGGCAGATTCTAACTTCTTTCTTGCCCGGATGACAGATGCAAAGGCCGTGTATGACTATCTTATCGGGTGTGGAATCAGGGTGAGCAACAAATCGAATGCCGCCTTATGTCACGACTGTTTAAGAATTACAATCGGGACAAAAGGCGAAAATACAGAGCTTCTTAGTGCGCTGAGACAATATTGAAAGCACGTTATCGGGCGCCTCTCGCACGGTTGTGCAGCATCTCAAAGTAATAAAACCAATAGGTTTTACCATAGCTTTGACGGAGAAGATAGCGGCGTTCGGCCTGACTGTGTGCCTTATGAATGATGTCCATATAATCATCATAGTCGGCATTCATGATGACACTATTATATATAGACTGCGCATTCTCGTGTAAATGAAGATACAGGATAAGAGCTTCGCGATAGTGCTTGGGCAGCGATTCGCCAACATTGTATAAGCGTTTTATGTTTTGTGCAAAGCGGTCGACATCGCCATCAAGCAGATATGCGCAAAGGAGCCAGTCGCGGGCAGCCTTTGTAGCCAGATGCATTTCATGAAGTTTCTGCAAATAATGCTTCGGCGACATCTTCTGACGGAACACTACTCCAAGGTGCTTGTACAGCTTGGCTTCGGGTGCCATCATCAGTTTTACGGAAGTTCCGTTAGGCAACATGGCGTCGGAACCTCCCTTAAGTGGATATTCAAACAGACGTTCTCCCAACTGCCCTTGCTCTGAAAGGGTCCATATTCGCAGCATAGTCAGGTTGCTGTCATTAGCTAAGGAATTCTCCCCTACGGTGGCAGCATGACGGTAGTTGTTCGAAATGATATCGCTTTCTATCCTCATTCGGTAGTGGAATACCTTGTCGCCACAGCCTATACTGCACACCATGAGCATGAGAACAAGCATTTGTGCCAGATTAATCCATATCATGCGGGGAAGTCCTTCCGTCCTCTTTACGGTCACTTCTCTTGGTTTTATTCGCCCGATTATCCGCAAAACTACACCATAGCACACCATCAGAAGAGGGAAAGTCCATAACCAATTACCAAGATAGCTTTCACAATCGATGTTGGGCGACACGTCAGTCAGGATAGCCAAAAGAAGTAATGAGGGCACATAAGTAAGCGCATGGGCACGACGGTGCAGACTGGTAAACGAGCAAACAGCCAGCTGAATGAACCAGAGAACGAGAGTAATGATTACCGATCCTATCGTCCGGTTATAGTGAGTAGCCCCTCCTGACAACACGTGTTGGGTGACAGCCAGAATATCTGCCTGGTAAAAGTACAGATAAACAAAAGTAAAAGACAGAAAAAAGACAGTACATAATATGCGTATCGGCAGTGCGCCGTCTTTTCTAAAATTACCCATTGATGAAACCTTCTTTTATTTACTTCTTAAAACAAGCGCCGACCGAGCCGGAATATACAGCTTTAACCATCCCTTCCCTTCCTTGTCGTAAAGGGGATCATAGTTCGTAAAGTGCTTCACACTATCGTCTGCAAGGCCATTACCTCCGAAATCTTTTGCGTCAGTGTTCAGCACAACTTCATATTCTCCCGTAGGTACAAGGAACCCATAATCAGTGTATGACTTAACAGGTGAAAAGTTAAATACAAAGACGAGCCCCCCTCGCTTGAATGCAAGAACTTGGTCGCCATCATTATGCCACACCTCCTGGACGGGGGTTAAATTAAAGTGTTTCTCACCTTTGACAACCTGTATCATAGCCTTGTCAAAGTCAGAAAGGAAGTGATAATCCAGTTCTTTATTGTCAACTAAGTTCCATTGACGGCGAGCATACTTATAACTCCAGCCGTTTCCCTCACGTGGAAAGTCTATCCATTCGGGATGGCCAAACTCGTTTCCCATAAAGTTGAGGTAACCTCCATTGATGGTTCCCAGCGTCACAAGGCGTATCATCTTATGCAATGCAATGCCGCGGTGCACAAGATCTGTCTCATCTCCACACTTGAAATGCCAATACATATCTGCATCTATCAGCCTGAAGATGATGGTCTTATCCCCAACAAGCGCCTGGTCGTGGCTTTCACAATAGCTTATTGTTTTCTCATCAGCGCGCCGGTTCTTGACTTCCCAGAAGATACTGCTTGGCTTCCAGTCTTCATCTTTTTTCTCTTTTATCGTGCGAATCCAATAATCAGGGATATTCATTGCAAGACGATAGTCGAAGCCATAGCCTCCATCCTTGAATTTCGCAGCCAGTCCGGGCATACCGCTTACCTCCTCGGCTATCGTTATTGCTTTCGGATTTACCTGATGAATCAGCTCATTAGCCAGCGTGAGATAGCAAATAGCGTTGTCGTCTTCATGCCCATTGAAATAATCCTGATAGTCAGTAAAGGCCTCTCCCAAGCCATGGCTATAATAGAGCATAGACGTAACGCCATCGAAACGAAAGCCATCAAAGCGGAACTCCTTGAGCCAATATTTGCAGTTTGACAGCAGAAAATGAATGACTTCATCCTTACCATAGTCAAAGCAAAGGCTGTCCCAGGCCGGATGTTCATGCCTTTCTCCGGCATAAAAATATTGATTCGGGTCGCCCGCAAGGTTGCCAAGTCCCTCTACTTCGTTCTTAACCGCATGGGAATGCACTATGTCCATTATCACTGATATGCCCATTTGATGGGCCGCATCAACAAGAGCTTTCAAGTCTTCAGGCGTGCCGAAACGGCTTGAAGGCGCGAAAAAGGAACTTACATGATAGCCAAAGCTGCCGTAATAAGGATGTTCCTGTATCGCCATTATCTGTATGGCATTGTATCCTGCCGATGCAATACGGGGCAGAATATTATCTTTGAACTCTGTATAAGTGCCTACCTTTTCGGCATCTTGCGCCATACCAATATGACATTCGTATATGAGAAGAGGATCTTTCTCAGGCGTAAAAGTCGGCTTTCTACGATGGTCTTCCGTTGCAGATGCCTTATTATTCCATTGGTATTCTTCTGTCGGCGCCCAGACCTGAGCAGAGAAAATCTTCGTCATTTCATCCTGAACAACACGTGTTGCCCACGCCGGAATGCGCTCGCCACAGCCTCCTTCCCACTTCACGTGCATCTTATAAAGGTCTCCGTGGGTAATAGCTTTAGACGGTAATCGAAGTTCCCAATTGCCCGTTCCTTCTATCCGATGGCACTCGTAGGCTGCCGTCTCTGTCCAATTATTGAAGTCGCCAACCAGAAAAATGCCGGTTGCATTAGGCGCCCACTCCCGAAACACCCAGCCATCTTTAAGTCGGTGAAGTCCGTAATACTCGTATCCACTTGCAAAATCCGACAACGACATCTCGCCATTATGGGTTAATTGGTTCAACTTCCATAAAGCATGGTCGTGCCTGCCTTGTATCGCTTCTTCGAAAGGCTCAAGATACTTGTCGTGCTCTACCAAGCCAATGTGCTTTTTTTTCATCATACGGCAAACTATAAGTTATTAGATTTTACTTATCATTAAACCTGCGTCCGCTTTCATAATGCCCTGTACAGATTACCCGCCCGTTGCGATCCTTCTCGACAAACTTGCCGTCTCTCATGTCGTTTACATACATTCCTTCGAAACGTTTCCCGTCTTTCGACTCTTCAATACACTTGCCATTGCGCATGCCGTTGCGGTAGATACCCTTGAAACGCGTCCCGTTGTCATAATGAATAACCACTTCTCCGTCAATCTTTCCGTTTGAAAAAAGACCCTCAAACACATCACCGTTCTTCTTTGTCAGCTTTCCATGTCCGTTCTGCAGGTCGTTTTTCCATGCACCTTCATATCTATCGCCGTTGCGCCACACGAAGGTTCCCTGACCGTCTTTGTCGCCTTCGACGAAGTGTCCTGTATATCTGTCACCGTTAGAATATTTGAAAATGCCTTCTCCCGTGCGTTCCCCCTGCTCGTAATCGCCTTCATATTCATCGCCATTCTGGAAACGATAGATTCCCTTTCCCTGCTGAATATCGTCGCTCCACTGGCCTTTGTAAACATCACCGTCAGCATAAACGTTTACGCCATAGCCGCAGCGCTGGTTGTTTTTCCATTCTCCTTCATAGGTCGTTCCGTCGCCCCAGTCGAAGAAGCCCTTCCCAGCCTTCTTGTCGTTCATCCATTGACCGTCATAGAAAGCACCGTTCGAATAGGTATATTTGCCCTTACCCTGGCGCATATCCTTGACCCAGTAGCCATTATATACGTCACCATTGAAATAATACATAATGCCATGGCCCTGCTGATAGTCGCGGAACCACAACCCCACATATTTGTTATTATTGTTAAAATAATATGTACCTCTGCCATGCTGCTGATTAAGCAGCCACTGCCCTTCATATCTTTCGCCGTCAGCAAAGGTATAAACGCCGTAACCCTGACGCTTGCCTTTCGAGAATTCGCCTTCGTAAAGGTTTCCGTTTTCAAAGATTATGCTCCCTTTTCCCTGCGGTTTCCCTGCCACCATCTGGCCTTTATAGGTTCCCTTTACACCCATCTCCTCAACGGTACACGAGCCTAAAGATATTTTTTTCTGCCCCAATGAAGCCAGAGGAAACAGGAAAAGAACAAAAAAGATTATACTATTTCTCACGCCAATTGCTGGTTATAAGTTCTATTGCCAAAGTTAAGAATAAATTTTGAAAAGTGGTCATCGGCATTGTCTTTTTAGGAAAGAGGAAAAAGATTTTAACATTATTAAATAAGAATCTCTATTGCATGTTTCGTACCTTTGCACGTAGAAGTCACACATTAATTTATCTATTTCAAATGAAATTCATTGCAATTATTCCGGCTCGCTACGCTTCTACCCGTTTTCCTGCCAAGCCTTTGGCCATGCTTGGCGGAAAAACCGTCATACAACGCGTTTACGAACAAGTCGGAAAAGTGTTGCCAGAAGCCTGGGTTGCCACTGACGACGCCCGCATTTTCAACGCTGTCGAAGACTTCGGCGGCAAAGCAGTGATGACAAAAACCGACCATAAAAGCGGCACCGACCGTATAGAAGAGGCGGCCGAAAAGATAGCAACCGACGCCGATGTCATTATCAATATTCAGGGAGATGAGCCTTTTATTCAGCCCTCGCAGATTGAAACGATATGCCGTCAGTTCAACGACACGTCTACACAGATAGCTACTCTCGGCAAGCCTTTTGCCTCAATGGAGGAGGTAAAGAATCCTAACTCTCCGAAAATAGTTATGGATGTCAACGGCTTTGCACTCTACTTCTCACGCTCGGTCATCCCCTTCGTCCGCGGAAAGCAGGAGAAAGACTGGGCCGACAGCTTCCCATTCCTCAAGCATTTGGGAATATATGCTTACCGACGCCAGGTTTTAAAGGAGATTACACAGCTGCCACAGTCGGCCCTCGAGCTTGCCGAGAGCCTCGAACAACTGCGCTGGCTGCAGAACGGTTACCGCATAAGGGTAGGTATAACCAACGTAGAGACCGTAGGAATAGACACTCCTGACGACCTTGCACGCGCTGAAGAGTTTCTGAAAAAGCATGACAAATAAACGGAACAGAATAAGAGAGGAGTAAGGTTGTCGGCCTTACTCCTCTTTTAATTTACAGGCTTCGCTAACAGAAAAGCCTCCGAACGGTTTCTGTAACGACGGCAATCACCTCTCTGTCTGCGGCTTGAAGAAATACTCTCTGTTGGTATCGATATTCAGCCAGCCCGCTTTTCCATTCTTCACAATGCGGTAATAGCTTTTCGTCTGCTGCTTCAGCTCGTCATATACCGGCTGTTTATGGCGCGGGAAAATGCCAGTCTTACCCTGTTTATAGAAAAGTATAAGCCCGTCGTTGCTATGCACTATCGAATCGTTATCAATAGGCAGAACTACCTTTCCTTCAATGCTTTGCATAGGATAAGTAAGCAACGGACGCTTATAACCATCATCATTTTTAACCGATTTATGTGGCCTCACCTGGTCATCCTGTTTATAATTATATTTAACAAGCCCGAATTTACCATTTCGCTGAATCTTTAGAAGCCTGGGGCTGAGATACATTTTATCTATAAAATAAGAATTTTCATCAAAACTATATTCGCTTCTCCCATTCATAAAAGTAAGCGAATCGCCTGGCTTACAATCGGCTAACAGGAACGCTTCATCCCTTTCCTCACGCACACCAGGGCCCGATGTATATTTTCTCATCCTGTATTTACCACCTTTTCGCTCAATAGTATAAGTCCAATGCGGCACAGTTCCACACACGCCATACCAAATTTCCTCTGGCTTCGCTATTCTCTTCCCCTGCTCACCATAATATGCAGGTCCGCTGGTAGTTAAAGCTTCTATGCATCCCGTAGTATATCCGGTAAGCTCCTTAGCCTCAACCAGCCCGCCAAGGTCGAGCTTTTTCAGATATAAGTTATATACATCTATCGAATCGTTACGTTTGCAAACTATAAGACGCGAATCGTAGGCTATCGAGTCATAGGCCGTTCCCAGAACATCTTTCTTGAAAGTATTGATCAGCCGGCATTTGCCATCAGCCGCACGCTGCACACCATAAAAACGCTTGGTATAGAACATATAGAAGTCGTTTGCACGGGTATCATCATACTTGTGCCCTGCGGCCGTCAGACCGGCAGGCTTGTCTCCACTACTGAATTTTACCAGCCGGTCGCCTTTCTTGTCAGGAATCAACGCATAATTATAACCGCTTCCCGTCAAAAGAATGATGCGCTTGCCACCTTTCAACTCAAGTTCGAGGGGCCAATAATGCCATGCATACTTCACGCGCCAGGCCTGAAGCGAGTCGGGAATGACAGCCGACGACGGATAACGCATGCCATATCTCTCACCCTTTTCATACTTAACTTCCTGCACCGAGGCTATGTCGTGGCTGAGAAACTTCAGGATAACCGACGTCTCTTCCCGCTCACGCTTCCACTTGCCCCGCTCGTCTACGTCGAAAGTCTTGCCTGCATAGTCGCCGATGCTCACCGTGCGCAGGTCGCGGGCATCAATTATCGTCTTTTTCTCCGACAGTATTTTCCCCATCGTCACAGTGTCCTCGTTTTCCGTGACGTACCAATCGATACAATTAAGCCGTGAGCTTTCGTCTACCTTGGGGCTCTGATACATAATCCTCAGCGTCCCTCTGGAATACAGGCCATCACCAATTTTCGTGTACAAATCAAAGGCACTACCGTAACTGTCATAACCCAAGGCATCAATTTTAGGCAATTCAAGTCTCTGTTGTGCCTGCAAACCTGTTGCACAGCAGCAGGCAAACAGTAGTAAACCGTATAACTTTTTCATATTCAAAATTGTATATTTCTGCTTTAACAAGGGGCTGCCGTCCGGCCAGCCACTATACCATGCTGACAAAGTTAGCATTTTTACATGTTAATTCGCAAGGGCGGACACAAAATATTTTAAAAATATAAGTGTAGCCGTCCTGCTGAATGCCCCTCCCCTGTCTTGCACGCTGAAACCGCCGTTTTCCGATGCAGATTACACCTTTATTATATATAGGTATAGCGATTATTATATATAGGTGTAGCGATTACGCCGTAAAGGGTTTGCCTTTAGCCCGTAAAGACGAAACGATTACGTCGTAAAGGGTTTGTCTTTACGCCGTAAAGGCGTTGCGATTACGGCGTAAAGTACAGGTGTTTTGCATGCAATGTATATGCTTGTAAAACAAAGGGTTATGACATCGCTAAAAGTCTTTCTTCCCTAAAAGGTTTTTCCTTAGCCCGTAAAAGCATGAAAAGCCGTTCCCCTGCCCCTTGTTTCCGATTGAAACATGTGCCAGATGCAATTCAAACGCCCTTGCAGCCTCCAATATCTGTGAGAAAAATGCGCATGAATGACAATATGAACACTTTCTGCATACAGTTTTGAAGATTTTTTGAAAAAATCGACAAAAAAATTTGGTTTTTCACAAAAAAGATGTTACATTTGCAAAGTAGGCATTGGCATACTGAATATTAGAGAACGGAAAGCTTAATAAACTTTATAGGCATATGGTTAAGTATAATATTACTACAAAAAGTGAGAAGGAGGCCGCTTACAGGTCTCTCGTGAGTCCTGGCTTGATGGACGAGTTGGAAGAAAAGATCAACAACATCATCATCATTCAGAAAAAGTTCAAGGACAAGAACTATTCCGCAAAGCAGTTGGCCGAAGACCTGCATACCAACACGCGCTACATCTCAGCGGTGGTTAACGTGAGGTTTCATGTAAACTATACTTCTTACGTTAACAAGTTTCGTATACAGGAAGCCATGTCTTTACTTGTAGACAAACGTTATCAGGACCTGAACATGGAGGATATTTCCGACATGGTAGGCTTCTCTAACCGGCAGTCGTTCTATGCCTCGTTTTACAAAATCAACGGTATTACACCACGCGAGTATCGGATGAAGCATCTGAAACAGCGCCCATCCCTTGTCGAGAAGGCGAAAAGGCACGGCAACAAGGAGTGCTACGGAGTTAAGGCCAGAAGCAGATTTGCTATGGCCAAATAATTAACAATAATGAGCGAAAAGGATTTTGTTTATGCTGATGAAAAGTTTGCCGATTTACAGCTCCTCCGCTATAAGTTAGAAGGCTTTGAAAGCTTAACATTACAACAAAAGAAATACATATTTTATTTATCAAAAGCAACTTTGGTCGGTCGTGATATCACAACCGACCAAAATGGTATCTATAACATTGATATCCGTAAATGCCTCGAAGCATTGCTGACTGATGCACGAACAGACAAGACCGGTGCTGATTTTCACGCGATGGAAATTTACTTAAAACGGCTTTGGTTTTCCAACGGCATTTACCATCACTATGGGTGCGAGAAATTCATTCCCGAGTTTTCGGAAGAATGGTTCCGACGTGAAATCAGAAAGATTCTTCCTGCATCCCTCCCCCTTGAGAAGTACGGCAACAGCACAGATAAGATGTTGGACGTGCTGTGTCCGGTTATCTTTAACCCTGACATAGAGCCGAAGCGCGTCAATCAAGCCGAGGGAGAAGACCTCGTTATGACCTCGTCATGCAACTTTTATGAGCATGTTACCCAGCAGGAAGCCGAAAACTTCTACAAGGCCATGCGTGAGAAAGAAGGCGGAGACGCCCAGCCCTCGTGGGGGCTTAACTCTCGTCTGGTCAAGAAAAAGGGGCAGATTTCAGAAGAAATTTATTCCGCAGACGGCCTTTATGCACCAGTTATCCGGCAAATTATCTACTGGCTGGAAAAGGCATGCGACGTAGCCGAGAACGAACAGCAGAAAAAGGTCATCGCCCTTCTGATATCTTATTATACAACGGGCGACGTGCGAATATTTGACCAATATAGCATTGAGTGGCTGAAAGAACAAAGAGGAACGGTCGATTTCATCAACGGCTTCATTGAAGTATACGGTGACCCGCTCGGGCTGAAAGGCTCGTGGGAAGGACTTGTCGAATACAAGGACGAGGAAGCAACCTGCAGAACGCGAACCATTTCAGACCATGCACAGTGGTTTGAAGACCATTCTCCTGTAGATTCCCGCTTCAGGAAGAAACAGGTCAAGGGCGTCACGGCAAACGTTGTGTGCGCTGCAATGTTGGGCGGAGACGAATATCCTTCGACGGCTATCGGCATAAACCTGCCCAATGCCGACTGGATTCGCGCACAGTATGGCTCAAAAAGTGTCACGATTGGCAACCTTACAGATGCCTATAACAAGGCAGCTCGTGGCAACGGGCTGTACCAGGAATTTGTGATAGACGGCGAAACGGTTCGGCTTATAGAAAAGTATGGAGACGTATGTGACAATCTTCATACCGACCTTCACGAGTGTTTGGGACATGGAAGCGGACAGTTATTGCCCGGCGTTTCGCCGGATGCGCTGAAAGCCTATTCAAGTACGAACGAAGAAGCCCGCGCTGATCTGTTCGGTCTTTACTATTTAGCTGATCCTAAACTTGTTGAATTGGGCTTGGTTCCAGATGGCGAAGCCTATAAAAGTCAGTATTATTCGTATATGATGAACGGGCTTATCACACAGCTTGTTCGCATAAAGCCCGGGCAGCAGATAGAGGAAGCACACATGCGCAACAGGGCATTGATAGCACGCTGGTGTCTGGCACATGGGCACGGTATTGTGGAAATGGTCAGGCAAAACGAAAAGAGTTTTGTAAAAATACTTGATTATCCGGCCTTAAGAGGCCTATTCGCACAACTCCTTGCAGAAGTACAACGTATCAAGAGTGAGGGCGATTATGATGCCGCCCGCCAATTGGTTGAGAACTATGGCGTCAAAGTAGACGGAAACTTGCACCGCGAAGTGCTTGACCGATACGCCAAACTTCATATAGCCCCTTACAAGGGTTTCATCAACCCACGGCTGAAACCGGTGTTCAACAAACAGCATGAGATTGAAGATATTGAGGCAGACTATACAGAATCATATACGCATCAAATGCTCCGTTACTCTGATGAATACGGAATATTATAAAGGATGAATTTCAGATAATGTCAAATAAGGTAGATAGCAAGGTAAGAGAGATTAAGCAGAATTTTCGTTTCATGATGAACGGTCCTGCGTCACAATCAATGCGTGA
The DNA here is from genome assembly GCA_013333935.1 of Prevotella sp. GTDB lineage: Bacteria > Bacteroidota > Bacteroidia > Bacteroidales > Bacteroidaceae > Prevotella. The sequence goes on from JABCNV010000055.1 coordinate 21,657, forward strand.
CAAGGGGCTGGATTATCATTTGAACTGGGGTGTTCCCTTCATTCAGCTTAAATCTATGGCCAGCGAAATCGGAAAAGATTATGACTTAGCCGTTGCTTTGTGGAAAGAAAACATCAGAGAGTGCAAGATTCTTGCCACACTCCTGATGCCTGCAGACAAGATGCCGCAGGAGGTGGCGGAAATATGGATGGAACAAACCCACTCGCAGGAGATGGCAGAAATGCAGGCTTTCAACCTTTATCAATACGTAAGCTATGCCCCTGTCATAGCCTATAGATGGATGGCATCGCATGAAGATGTGTACCAGATATGCGCATATGATATCCTTGGCCGCTTATTCATGAAAGGACAGGAGCCCAACGAGCGTGGGATTAATGAATTCATTGACCAGGCTGTCACTGCACTAAAACAGGGTTCTGCGGGTGTAAGGCACGCCGCGATGAATGCAATACTTCGTTTTGTCGAACTTGGCCTTGTGTATGAGCGTGTTGCAAAGTCAGCCCTAAAGCGTGAAGGACTTGATTTATTATAAAAGAACATTACGCTTTTTGTGAAAATTTTTCGAGAGTTTCCATTGCCTGGGATTTAAGGAAAAATTCAGAGATACAGCCGTTTGGCTAAAACTTTCTTAAAATAAAGATTTAAAGGGCCTTTTTAATATTATTTAGATACTTCCTTTTCACTGCTATGAAGAGAAAACTGTACTTTTGTGCTTAGTTTAAAATTAAGTGTAAAAAGCGTAATCATGGCAGAATCAGTAGACATCCGCGAACTGAATATTCTTATTGAGCAGCAAAGCTCCTTTGTTACGAATCTTGTAACAGGCATGAACAGGGTTATTGTCGGGCAGAAGCATCTTATCGACTCGTTGCTCATTTCTCTTCTAAGCGATGGACACATTCTTCTTGAAGGTGTTCCGGGACTTGCAAAAACCCTTGCTATCAAGACCCTTGCACAGTTAGTTGATGCTGACTTTAGTAGAATTCAATTTACCCCAGACCTTCTCCCTGCTGATGTTGTCGGCACGATGATCTATTCGCAGAAGGACGAAAAATTTCAGGTTAAGAAAGGGCCTGTATTTGCAAACTTCGTTCTGGCTGATGAGATTAACCGTGCCCCTGCAAAAGTACAGAGTGCACTTCTTGAGGCCATGCAGGAACATCAGGTTACTATAGGTGAAAACACTTTTAAGCTTCCTGATCCTTTTCTTGTAATGGCTACCCAGAACCCTATAGAACAAGAGGGGACCTATGAGTTGCCGGAAGCGCAGGTAGACCGCTTTATGTTGAAAGCAATTATTGACTATCCTACTGTTGAGGAAGAAAAGCTTATTATCAGAGAGAATCTACAAGGCAAGATGCCTGCGGTGACTCCTGTAACTTCTGCAGAAGAAATCATAAAAGCACGTGGGGTAGTTAATCAAGTTTATATTGATGAGAAAATAGAACAATATATTGCTGATATTGTATTTTCCTCCCGTTATCCAGAGCGTTATGGGCTGTCAGAGTTGAAAGGAATGATTACTTATGGAGGTTCACCTCGTGCAAGTATCAATCTGGCAAAGGCAGCTCGTGCTTATGCTTTCATCAAGCATCGCGGTTATGTTGTGCCAGAAGATGTGCGTGCTATTGCTCATGATGTAATGCGCCATCGTATAGGCTTGAGTTATGAAGCAGAGGCAGCAAATGTGACCAGCGAGGAAATTGTCAGCAAAATTATCAATCAGGTAGAAGTGCCATAAACAAGAGGCTCGCTCATGGAGACTTCTGATATATTAAAAAAAGTCAGAAAGATAGAGATAAAGACCAGAGGTCTGAGTCGGAATATCTTTGCCGGACAGTATCACTCTGCCTTTAAGGGACGTGGTATGGAATTCTCCGAAGTCAGAGAATACCAGTATGGAGATGATGTGCGTGATATTGATTGGAATGTCACCGCACGCTTTCACCGTCCCTATGTGAAGGTTTTCGAAGAGGAACGCGAACTGACGGTTATGCTGTTAATAGATGTATCGGGGTCTCTTGATTTCGGAACCGTGACCCAGATGAAGCGTGATTTAGTTACGGAAATTGCAGCAACTCTGGCTTTTTCAGCAATTCAGAACAACGATAAAATAGGTGTTATATTTTTCTCTGACCGAATAGAGAAATATATCCCGCCTAAAAAGGGCCGTAAGCATATATTATATATTATTCGTGAACTTCTTGATTTCCATCCGGAAAGTCAACATACAGACATTGCCATGGTCACTGCTTATCTGACAAGAGTGATGAAGCGTCGCTGTACTTCTTTCATTATTAGTGATTTCTATGATCGGAGAGATTTTCTTCGTGAAATGGAAATAGCCAACCGCAAACACGATGTGGTTGCCATACAAGTCTATGATCCGCGCGCAAAAAAACTGCCGGATGTGGGGCTCTTGAGAGTGCTTGATGCAGAAACCGGACATGAAATGTTGATTGATACTTCGAGCAAAAAGTTGAGACAAGCTCATACAGCTTATTGGCTTAATCGGGAAGAGAAGCTATATTATACTTTTTCTAAAAGTAAGGTAGACTGGACTTCCGTGGCAACAAATGAAGATTTTACGAAGGCGCTGTTGCTTCTCTTTAAACAGCGTTCCTAAACATATCGGTTTTTGAATGAGAATACTTGTTCGCAACATATTAGTTTTATTGTCTCTCCTTTCAGCTAAAAATTCTTTGGCGCAAGTTAGGATAGAACAGTCTGTCGATTCCGTTGAGATTCTTGTTGGAGAACAGACACAACTCAAACTCAATGCAACTGTTCCTAAAGGGCACCGCCTTCAATGGCCAATGCTGAAAGAACGGCAATATGTTGTTCCAGGACTGGAAGTCGTACAGTCTATACCGGCAGATACTATTCATGACGATGGAGCATTGTTAACAATAGAAAAGAAATATACACTCACATCTTTCAATGAACATCTTTTTGCCATACCTCCTCTTACGGTCAAAGTAAATGGTAAACCCTATAAAGGAACTGCATGTGCGTTGAAAGTAATTTCAATTGATGTCGATACACTGCATCCGAATCAGTTCTTTCCTCCCAAGGACGTACAGGATAATCCGTTTATGTGGTCAGAGGTAGCGCCATACTTTTGGCTTTCTTTGCTTATTGTCATACTGTTTGTATTTGCATTCTATCTGATTGTCAGGCTACGCCAGAATAAACCCATAATCACGAAAATCCGTGTTATAAAACACATACCACCTCACCAGAAGGCCTTGACAACCATTGGGAAGATAAAAGAGGAACATATGCAGGCCAGTGAGGATCAAAAGACATATTATACACGGTTGACGGATGCTTTGCGACAGTATATTCAAGAGCGTTTCGGATTCAATGCAAAAGAGATGACCTCGAATGAGATTATTGCTTGTTTACAAGAGTCGGGGGATAAGACAATGATAGATGAGTTAAGAGAATTATTCAGTACAGCAGACCTTGTTAAGTTTGCAAAATATTCTACGCTGCTGAACGAAAATGATCTTAATCTCGTCAATGCCATTGACTTTATAGACAAGACAAAACAGGAAGGTCAGGCTGTAGAAGAAAGAATTGTCCCCAACCTTTCAGATGATGATAAACGGACACAACAGAACAGAAGAACTATCAAAGTATTGCTTTGGGCCTTGGGACTTATTGTATTTGGCCTTTTGGTCTACGTTGTCTATAATGTTTATTTATTGTCGATTTGAGATGTAAGTAATAAGGAATAGAAGATGGAATTTGTCAACAAAGAATATTTTCTCCTGTTATTGCTGCTAATACCATATGTATTATGGTATTTCTTATATCATAAGAAGAGCGAGCCGACGATACGTATGGGTGACACTTATGCGTATCAGAATGCCCATCGGAGTTGGCGTGTACGTATCATGCACACTCCAATGCTTTTGAGGTGCATCACATTTGTTTTGATAATTTTCGCCTTAGCTCGTCCGCAAACGCATAATTCGTGGGACAATAAGTCTGTCGAGGGTATAGATATTATGTTGGCTATGGATGTTTCTACTTCGATGCTTGCCGAAGATTTAAAACCAAACAGAATTGAAGCGGCGAAAGAAGTAGCATCAGAATTTATATCAGGACGCCCTAATGATAATATAGGTTTAACGATATTCGCAGGAGAGGCCTTTACTCAATGTCCAATGACAGTAGACCATGCCTCCTTACTTAATCTGTTACGAAATGTAAGAACCGATATCGCTGCTCGTGGACTGATACAAGATGGAACAGCTATCGGCATGGGCTTGGCCAATGCTATTACACGTTTGAAGAATTCAAAAACTAAGAGTAAAGTTATTATTCTTCTGACAGATGGTAGTAATAATATGGGAGATATCTCTCCAATGACTGCTGCACAGATTGCACAGTCTATGGGAATTCGAGTTTATACGATTGCTGTAGGGACAAATAAAGTAGCACCATATCCCATGCCTGTAGGAGGAACAATACAATATGTTAATATTCCCGTTGATATAGATACAAAAACTCTTAGTGACATTGCTGCTACAACAGAAGGAAATTTTTATCGTGCAACGAACACTAAAGAATTGAAACGGATATACCAAGATATTGATAAACTTGAGAAGACTAAGATGAATGTAAAAAAGTTTTCTAAACATTATGAGGCCTATCAACCCTTTGCCATTGCAGCTATTATTAGTCTTCTTTTAGAAATTCTATTGCGTAATACCGTGTTGCGTCGTCTGCCCTAAAATAGAAATGTAATGTTAAGATTCGAAGATCCTATATTTCTCTGGCTATTGCTGGTTATACCTCTTTTGGTATTAATTCGGCTTTATAATTGGCGTAAGCGAAGAAGAAAATTTCAAAAGTTTGGAGACCTTGCTTTGCTTAAGATGCTTATGCCTGATGTATCTTCTTATCGCCCGACGATAAAGTTTGGACTGATAGTTATAGCCTTGGGAATGCTAATCCTCATGTTAGCGCGCCCACAAATGGGAACGAGAATCTCTCATGAGAAAAGGGAGGGAATTGAGTCCATCATCTGTATGGATATCTCCAACTCCATGAAAGCAGAAGATGTGATTCCAAATAGGTTGGATAAAAGTAAAATGTTAGTAGAGAATCTGGTTGACCATTTTACAAATGACAAGGTTGGCTTGATTGTATTTGCTGGTGACGCCTTTGTACAGTTACCAATTACCAGCGATTATGTGTCAGCTAAGATGTTCTTGCAGGATATAAATCCCTCTCTTATTACTACTCAAGGAACAGATATTGCAGGAGCCATTAATATGGCAATGCATAGCTTTACCCAACAACAAGGGGTTGGACGTGCAATTGTTGTCATAACAGATGGAGAAGACCATGAAGGTGGTGTCTTGGAGGCAGCCAAAGCTGCAAGTAAAAAAGGTATCAATGTCTTCATTTTAGGAATTGGTAATACTAAAGGTTCTCCTATTCCTACAAGTAATGGAGAATACATGAAAGATGCATCGGGGCAAACGGTGATGTCATCATTGAATGAAAACATGTGTAAGGAGATAGCAAAGGCTGGTAATGGTACATATATCCATGTTGACAATACGGCCGATGCACAACAAGAATTAAACGAAGAATTGGTGAAACTACAGAAAGGAGAAACAACTTCAGTAGTTTATAGTGACTATGATGAACAATTTCAAGGTTTTGGAATCATAGCTTTAGTCCTTCTTGTTGTGGAGATTTGTATACTTGAAATCCAAAATCCACGCTTAAAACGTTTGGCGTTGTTTAAGAAGAAAATATTTGTTAAATGAATAATGTCATAAGATACATATTGATTCTGATATATACTACTCTGCTCTTGCAAAACATTGAGGCACAGTCTGATCGCCAATATATTCGCTTAGGTAACCGTTTATATCGGCAAGAGAATTATGCAAAAGCAGAAGTTGAATACCGAAAGGCTCTGAATAAGAATTCACAGAATTCTCAAGCTATGTACAATCTTGGATGTGCATTGATGCAACAGCAAAAAGATTCTCTAGCCATTTTGCAACTGCAAAGTGCAGGGAAGATTGAGACTGCAAGAGTTCGAAAGGCTGCAATATACCATAACATTGGGGTGATATGCCAGAAGCATCACCTTTATGATAATGCCGTGGAGGCCTACAAAGAAAGTCTAAGAAATAATCCATCAGATAATGAAACAAGGTATAATCTTGTTCTCTGTATGCGACAACAAAAACAAAATAAAAGCAAAAACAAAGATAAGCAAAATAAGAAGAATCAAAATAGTCAAAAGAATTCTGATAAAAAGCAAAAGGAAAATCAGAGCAAGCAAGATAAGCAGCAGAGACAACAGCAGACGGAGAAAATGAGCAAAGACAATGCAGAACAGTTACTGAATTATGCGGTACAAGAGGAAAAAGCAACTCAACAGCGGCTTAATCAAAACAAAAGACAGTCACAGACACGTCGGCTCCGAGATAATTGGTAAATGAGTTAACATGAATCGTCATATTTTACATATTATATTTTTTGTCTTTGTATATTCTTTATCTTGCATACAAAAGGTGTATGCACAAATACAAGTTTCAGCTCCCTCACATGTAGAAACAGGAGAGAACTTTCGTTTGGCTTACACTATCAATACCCAAGATATAGAAGATTTCCGTGCAGGAAATGTGCCTTCTGGCTTGGAGCTTATAGCTGGACCTTATACCTCGCGGCAATCAAGTTATCAAATGATAAATGGCCATACATCAAGTTCCTCATCTATCACCTTCACATATACTTTATATGCAGCATCCAATGGTTCGTACACGATACCAGCCGCTCGTGCACGGATAAATGGAAAGACTATTTTCTCAAAAGCTGTTAAGATTAAAGTGACGGGCTCTGCCCATAGTAGGTCCAATACCCCACGAATGCATAGGAATGACGATGACAACATGCCATCGCAGATGCAGAATGTGGGTTCTCATATTACTGGTAATGACCTATTTATAAAAGTTTCGGCAAATAAACAGCGAGTTTATGAACAAGAGCCAGTGCTGTTAACCTACAAGGTCTATACACTTGTTGATTTGACACAACTAGAAGGCAAAATGCCAGATTTAACAGGCTTCCATACTCAAGAGATACCTCTGCCCCAACAAAAAAGTTTTCATATAGAACGAATTAATGGTAGAGCTTATAGAGCTGTTACATGGAGCCAATATGTAATGTTTCCCCAGATGACAGGTCGTCTTCGCATTCCTGGTATTACATTTAAAGGAACTGTTGTGCAACAAAACCGCTCGGTTGATCCTTTTGAAGCGTTTTTTAATGGTGGCTCTGGTTATGTTGAAGTTAAAAAAAATATTGATGCGCCAGGACTTACAATACAAGTAGATGCCTTGCCTAAGAAACCTATCAATTTCTCAGGTGGGGTTGGACGCTTTAATATTTCAGCTCAGATAAATAAGTCAGAGGTTAAGGCTGGTGACCCTCTTACTCTGCATGTGGTAGTGGGTGGAACAGGTAATCTTAAGCTAATTAAACAACCCGAAGTAAACCTTCCCAAGAATTTTGACAAGTATGATCCAAAGATCACAGATAAGACGAAATTAACAAATACAGGGGTTGAAGGAAACATGGTATATGATTTCCTCATTGTCCCACGTAATCAAGGAAAGTATACTGTTCCGGCAGTTACTTTTACTTATTACGATACGGACCTAAATACTTACAAGACTATCAAAAGCCAGTCTTTTACCATTACTGTTAATCATGGAGACAAATCTAAAGAGGACTCCTCATATGGTACAGTGAAAGAAAATGACATCCGTGATATTATGACAGATGTTGCAGACCTACATAATATGAACGATACTTTCTTTGGAAGTGCAGCATATTGGGTTTGTCTTTTATTTCTGTTGTTAGTTTTCATAATTTTACTTTCTGTTTTTCGCAGGCGTGCCCTTGAGCATGCAGATATTATTGGTACGCGTGGTAGAAATGCTAATAAGATAGCTCGTAAGCGCTTAAAAAAAGCAAAACGATTAATGCTTCAGGACCACCATCAGGATGAATTCTATGACGAAGTGCTTCGGGCCTTATGGGACTACGTAGGTTATAAATTAAATATATCTGTCGAAAATTTATCACGTGATAATATTGTTGATAATCTTATTGCTCATAGTATAGATGAATCTACAATCTCTAAATTCATATCTGCTTTGAATGAATGTGAGCTTGAACGTTATGCTCCTGGAGATCCTTCTGGCAATATGAATAAGACTTTTGATGCCGCTTTCATGGCTATAACAGATATTGAACAGGTAATGAATAAAGCAAAATAGAAATGAAGTCGTTGAGTTCCAAGGTGCCATATAAACGTACAATGCCGCATTCCAGACATATAAAGCGCATATTTCTATTGCTTGCTCTGCTGTGGCTTGTTTTACCGATAAAAGCTATTACTAGTAAAGATGCGAATGAGTGCTATAGGAAAGGTAATTATCAGCAGGCGATTATAGATTATAAGAAGTTGTTGATACATGGTGTATCAGCTGAACTTTATTATAATCTTGGTAACGCGTACTACCGTTCAGACAGTCTTTCTCAAGCAATATTATCTTACGAGCGTGCTTTACAGCTTTCTCCTGGAAATGAGAATATTAGATTTAATTTAGAATTTTCCCGTTCCAAAACGATAGACAAAATTGTACCAGAAAGTGAGATGTTCTATGTAACATGGTATAAAAGCATTCGGAACCTTATGAGTGTAGATCACTGGGCATGTATGGGATTATGCTTTATTGGACTGGTTATGTTCTTTATGCTCATCTATCTTTTCGCTCCAAGTTCAGGTCTTCGCAAGTTAGGGTTCTTTTGTGGTACCTCCCTATTTTTATTCTTTACAATTCCAACCCTTTTTGCTTACCAACAAAAGGTAGCTATAGAGAATAATAAGGGAGCAATTATTATGGTCCCTTCTATTAATGTCAAGAAAGCGCCTGTATTTAACGGTGGTGACAGCTTCGTCCTTCATGAAGGGACTCGTGTTGATATTACTGATGATGAAATAAAAGGATGGAAAGGGATACATGTTGCTGATGGTAGAAGTGGGTGGATACAGGCAAATAAACTTGAGAAAATATAGCATTTATCTTATTCAGCAGAGGGAAATATAAAATGATAGAAAGTATCATTACCATTGATCGACAAGTACTGCTAATGCTGAACGGAAGTAATTCTCTATTCTGGGATAGCTTTGTACCAGTCCTAACCTCCGGTATTACATGGATACCGTTATATATTGCACTTTGCTATCTTGTTATAAAGAATAATGATACAATGGAACAGATTGTATTAACAATGGGATCTGCCGTTCTTTGTATTATTTTATCAGGAGGTATTGATGATATAGTGATTAAACCATGGGTTAGCAGGATACGTCCCTGTAATGATCCGATTATTAGTGATAGTCTTAATTTAATTCATGGCCAAATAGAAACAGGTTATAGTTTCTTTTCTGCGCATGCCGCTAATACAATGTCTTTGGCTGTCTTTTTTTGCTTATTGGTGAGAGGGCGTCTATTTAATACTGTAATATTGTGTTGGTCGTTGCTCAATGGCTGGACCAGACTTTATCTTGGTGTACATTATCCAAGCGATGTCTTGTTTGGATTCTTGCATGGATGTTTAGTAGGTGTTGTAGTTTATAGTGCCTTTCATAGATTCTATTTTAAGATGAGCCCTAAGTTAAATTATATTTCTACTCAATATACAAGGAGCGGATATGATAGAAAGGATATTGATATGGTGGTTACTATATTAATGGCTACACTATCCGTTGCAATTTTTTATTCAATTCTTGATATTGGGTTATAATTATTATCATGGTCATGGATACAAAACATATTCACATTAGTGATTTTAACTATAATCTGCCGGACAATAGAATTGCGAAATTCCCATTGTCTCAAAGAGATCATAGCAAGCTACTTCTCTATAAGCATGGAGAAGTGTCGGAAGATGTTTTTTGTCATCTTTCCAATCATATTCCTGCTGGTTCACTAATGGTTTTCAATAATACTCGCGTTATTCAAGCTCGAATTCATTTCCGTAAAGAGACAGGAGCCTTAATAGAAGTATTCCTAATGGAACCTGTTGTTCCTGCTGACTATGAACAAATGTTTCAAACAAACAGTCACTGTAGCTGGTTGTGTATGGTGGGGAATCTTAAGAAATGGAAAGAGGGGGTCTTACGCCAAACCCTTGATATTAAAGGGCATCAAGTTACTTTAACGGCAACAATGGATCGCAATCGCATTTCTCAAAAAAGGAGTGGAACTAATTACTGGATTAACTTCAATTGGAATGATTGTCGGATAAGCTTTACGGATATCCTTGAAACAGTTGGTGAGTTACCAATTCCTCCATACTTGAATCGTAAGACACAGGAAAGCGATAAAACAACTTATCAAACTGTTTATTCAAAAATTAAAGGTAGTGTTGCAGCTCCTACAGCAGGCTTACATTTTACTGAAAATGTATTGAAGTCTCTTGATGATAATGGCATTATTCGTGATGAAGTAACGTTACATGTAGGAGCTGGGACGTTCAAGCCTGTTAAAAGTGTAGAAATAGAAGGGCACAACATGCATACAGAGTATATAGTTGTTCCTCGTCATACCTTTGAGCATCTTCTTGAACATGATTGTGAAGCCATTGCTGTAGGTACTACCAGTGTACGTACGTTGGAAAGCTTATACTATATAGGTGTGAAGCTGGCTTTGAATCCTGATAGCAGTGAGGAAGCCCTTCATGTTAATCAATGGGAGCCTTATGATTTACCACATAATGCAGAAGGTTTGGTTTTGATAGAAGGAGAAGCCATAACTCCGAAGAAAGCCATTAGTAACATCTTAAATTATTTAAATAGAAACCATCTTGATGTACTTCATTCGAGTACACAGATTATTATAGCTCCTGGATATACCTATAAAATAGTGAAGATGCTGATTACGAATTTCCATCAACCTCAAAGTACTCTTCTGTTACTTGTTAGTGCATTTCTAAAAGGCGACTGGCGGAAAGTGTATGATTACGCTTTAAGTCATGAGTTTCGTTTCTTGAGTTACGGCGACTCAAGTTTGTTAATCCCTTAAAAGGAAAAGAGATGAAGGTAGGTGACAGAGTAAAGTTTCTTAGTGAAGTCGGCGGTGGAAAGATTGCTGGTTTTCAGGGAAAGAATATTGTTTTAGTTGAAGATAAAGACGGTTTCCAAATTCCAACGCCATTAAGTGATGTCGTTGTTGTTCAATCAGAAGACTACAGTACAACAAAAACCATTTCTCTGAGTATGGAAAATGAGGAGCAAAAAGCAGAAGAAACTCCTTTAAGCTTTGGTAGACGTTCTGTGAAAGCTATAATGCAGCAAGGACAAGAAGAGGATGTTGACATGTCTGTGCCCGATATGGTTGATGTCCAGAAAGAAATAGTGTTTCGCCCTAAGGTAGAGGAAAAGAAAGGCGGAAATTTACTCTCTCTTTATTTAGCTTTCATTCCCATTGATATTAAAGATCTCTCACACCCCCGTTTCGAGACTTATTTAGTCAATGATAGTAACTATTATATACAATTCATTTATATGAGTTCCGAGAACAATAGTTGGAGGCTAAGAAGTCAAAGAGAAATAGAACCCAATAGAAAAATATATTTAGAGGAGCTAAGCCTTACAGATGTTAATCATATAGGACATATAGCAGTACAATTAATTGCCTACAAACGTGACAGGCCTTTTACAATGAAGGAGCCTGTCTGTGTTAGCTTCCGTTTGGAGCCTATCAAGTTCCATAAGGTTCATACCTTTGAGAATAATTCTTTTTTTGATGTTCCTGCTTTACTTTACACCTTGATAGAGAATGATGTCCCTAAACGCCCATGGACAGTAGATCCTAAAATATTGAAGCAAGAGATGTAGAAATTTATCTTCTTTTCATGAAGAGGAACGTGTAGGAGAAAAACATCAACAGCAATTGGTTAATCGCTATTCTGCCGAACAAAGTAAACGAAATAAAAAGACTGGCTCTTTTATCCATCTTCATAATTATGATGATGCTGTCGTTATAGATCTGCATGCCAATCAGCTGTTAGATTCAACAGTAGGTATGAGTGCTGGTGACATTTTGGAATATCAGATGCAAGTGTTTCGTGATACATTGAAACAGTATGAGCATAAAAAGGGACAAAGACTTATTTTCATTCATGGAAAGGGTGAAGGTGTTTTACGGCGCTCGATTCTCAATGAATTAACTTACAAACATAAGTCATATATTTATCAGGATGCTTCGTTCCAGGAATTTGGATATGGTGCAACCCAAGTAACAATTAAATAACGCAAGCCAGCATTTTACCATGAAATATGGATTTATTAAAGTAGCCAGCGCCGTTCCTGTCGTACATGTCGCTGACTGCATACAAAACACAAAAGAGATAGAGCTACTCATTGATAAAGCCGAAAGACAAGGTGTAGAGATTATCGTTTTTCCCGAACTTTGCATTACAGGTTATACTTGTCAGGACTTGTTCCGTCAGCAACTTTTACTTGATACTGCGGAAACATGTCTCATGCATATTATGGAGTTTAGCAAGAAGTTTGACATAATTAGTATTGTTGGGCTTCCTGTTGTCGCTGAAGATTTATTGTTGAATTGCGCAGCTATTGTGCAACATGGAAAGCTTCTGGGACTTGTATCCAAAACTTATCTTCCTAATTATAATGAGTTTTACGAGAAACGTTGGTTTGCCTCCAGTCAGGATCTATGTGAACGAACCATCCATTTTGCCGGTCATTCGGTTCTGCTTACAGCCGCCCCTCAACTATTCAGGACATACGATGGGGCAGTCTTTGGTGTAGAAATCTGTGAAGATGTATGGGCACCTATACCTCCGAGCAATAGTCTTGTGCTTGCTGGAGCTGATATTATTTTCAACCTTTCAGCCAGTAACGAACTTATTGGTAAACATGCATATCTTAAGAGTTTGCTTTCACAACAAAGTGCTCGTATGATGAGTGGCTATGTATATAGCAGTTCCGGCTTTGGTGAGAGTACACAGGATGTTGTTTATGGAGGCAATGCTTTGATTTACGAGAACGGTCAATTGTTATGTGAGGGAGAACGTTTCGCTCTTCAAAATCAGTTGAGAACAGCTCAAATTGATATTGAAAGCCTTCGTTCTGACCGCCGTAACAATACTACATTTGTCAATGCCCAGAGATGTATACAAAATCAGGATATACATTTTGTAGAGGCAGAGGATATTAGACAGCATGGTTTTACACTCAATCGACCGGTGAACCCTCATCCTTTTATTCCTGCACATTGCAATATGGAGGAATCATGCTCTGAGATTTTTAATATCCAACAGATGGGGCTCGCAAGACGTTTAATACATACACATGTCAAAACCGTTTTAATTGGTGTTAGTGGGGGACTTGATTCTACGCTTGCATTATTGGTTTGTGTAAAGGCATTTGATAAACTCAAGCTTGATCGTAAGGGTATCATCGGGGTTACAATGCCAGGCTTTGGGACTACCGACCGTACCTACAACAATGCTATAAACCTGATGACGAGTTTAGGCATCACCATTAAGGAAATCAATATCTCTAAGAGTGTTTTACAGCATTTCGAGGATATAGGACAGGATGTTTCTGTGCATGACGTTACCTATGAGAATTCACAAGCACGCGAGCGTACACAAATTTTAATGGACTTGGCAAATAAACTTGATGGATTAGTTATCGGAACCGGAGACTTGTCCGAGTTAGCATTAGGCTGGGCTACATATAATGGCGATCACATGTCAATGTATGGTGTAAATTCCTCGATACCTAAGACACTGATTGAGTATTTGGTAAAGCACATTGCCCAAACCGTTGATGCAGAATCAGCTGCAACGCTTATGGACATTGTGGCGACCCCTATTTCACCCGAGCTTATTCCTGCAGATAAGGAAGGAAATATTTGCCAGAAGACAGAAGACCTTGTTGGACCGTATGAGCTCCACGATTTCTTCCTATACCATTTCTTGCGACATGGCTTCAGTCCGAAGAAAATCTTCATATTGGCTCAAAAGGCCTTTCAGGGAAATAATGAGTTTTATACAGAAACCAGGCAATATGACGACAAAACTATTTTACATTGGCTTTATATTTTCTATCGGCGATTCTTTATTCAGCAGTTCAAACGCTCATGCTTACCCGATGGTCCTAAAGTAGGTTCGGTAAGCCTTAGTCCAAGAGGTGATTGGCGCATGCCGACAGACGCCTTGGTTTCTGGTTGGCTGCGACAGATAGAGCAAATAGGAAAAGAATATGGACTTGAATTAGGGGTAGCCCGAAAATAAAAACAAAAGAGAAACGATGCTCTGCAGCTTTCATAAAAAGGCATTTCTGTTATGCACTATTTTATAGTGAGACAGTGATGCCTCTTTCGTTTATATGAATTTTTACTCTGCATTTAATCAAGAAAAATAGTTACTTCTTATTTTTTTATACTTTAAGGCGTAATGATTGATATTTTTTAAGTAAATTTGTTGCGTAAAGGTAATCAAGGGACATGTTTCCTCAATTTTTAATCTAAATTTAATTAATCTTATGCAGAAAAGATTGTTTTTTCTGATTTCATTGTTGCTATGGTTGTCAACAACAGTGATGGCACAGGTCACAACGTCTTCAATGAGCGGCAAGGTTGTCTTGCAAGGAACCAATGAAGAGATTATTGGAGCTACGGTGCAGGCGGTGCATGAACCTTCCGGTACACGTTATGCAACAGTGACGAACAGTAATGGTCGCTTCAACATTCAAGGTATGCGTGTAGGTGGTCCCTACACGGTAACTGTAAGCTACGTTGGACATCAAACCAAAACTTTCAAGGGAATTAAACTTCAGTTAGGCGAGATTTATAACCTTGAAGTGTGGCTCTCCGAGGACGCTCAGCAATTGGGTGAAGTTATTATCAGCGCTCAGGCCTCTAAGTTTGCAGCAGAAAAGACGGGCGCAACGACAAACATCTCTCAGCACCAGATTGAAAGCATGCCTACCGTTAGCCGTTCTATCACTGATCTTACCCGCATTTCACCTTATTCTAATGGTATGAGCTTTGCAGGTGGAGACGGTCGTTCTACGAACTTTACGCTTGATGGGGCAAACATGAATAACAACTTTGGTCTGTCATCAAAGCTGCCTGGAGGAGGAAGTCCTATCTCTATGGATGCCATTGATGAAATTCAGGTCGTTGTATCTCCTTTTGATGTTCGTCAGTCAAACTTTATAGGTGGTGGTATTAACGCCGTAACAAAGTCGGGTACAAATACTTTCCGCGGCACGGCCTACATCTATCACAACAACGAAAACATGCATGGAAACCGTGTTGATGACATGACACTTCCCAACCCTGGCAAAGTGCGCAACACTACTTACGGCATGACGCTTGGTGGCCCGATTATCAAGAACAAACTTTTCTTCTTCATCAACGGCGAATACAGCAAGATTCCTACCGTAGTAAATCGCTGGAGAGCTTCTGCTAATGGCGTGGCAAAGCCTGACGAATTTATCTCTCGTACTACCATCAGCGATATGAAGAATGTACAGGATTTCATGGCAACGCGATATGGTTATAATACTGGTTCGTTTACCAGCTTCCCCGCAGATGAAAGCAATTACAAGATTCTTGCCCGTGTAGACTGGAACATTACGCAAGACCACCATTTGGCAGTTCGCTTCAACCACACGAAGAACACCAATTGGCTCAATCCAAATGGCAACTCCGGAAATACAGGTTTCCGCCTCAATGGCATGAATCGTCTGTCTGAACACTCCATGGCTTTTGCCAACACTATGTACTCTATAGATAACAAGATTACAACTATCAGTGCAGACTTGAACAGCCGTTTCGGTGAACATTTTGCCAATCAGTTACTCTTTACCTATTCTGATATTAATGATGTACGTGGCTCAAAGTCTTCAAAGTTCCCGTTCATTGATATTATGAAGGGCTATACTACATCCGCAACCCCCGCTGTTCCTGACGCCGTTAACTTCGGAACTGCAGCAGCCCCCTCTTATATTACGCAGACTCTTGAGCCTTATATGAGCCTTGGATACGAACTCTTCACCTATAACAACAAGGTTCAGAACAAGGTAACAACCATTACAGACAACTTTACATGGTATGCAGGGGCGCATAAGGTTACTGCCGGATTCAACTTCGAGCATCAGCGTGCCGTCAACTCATATATGCGCAATGGTACCGGTTATTACCGTTATCGTTCGCTTGACGACTTCCTGAACGGTGCCGCTCCCGAAGCTGTTGCCATTTCATACGGATATAATGGTGACACAAACCCTGCAGCACAGGTTTCATTTAACCAGTTTGGCCTTTATATGCAGGACGAATGGAACGTTACAAACAAGTTAAAACTCACAGGCGGAATCCGCTTTGACAATATCACGTTCAGCAATGACGACGTCATGCGCAACAACGCCATTTATAACCTCGACTTTGGCGGACGTAAGATTGACACCGGAGCATGGCCCAAAACCAATATACAAATCTCACCGCGTGTCGGCTTTGTTTGGGATGTTCTTGGCGACAAGAGCCTGAAAGTCCGTGGTGGTACGGGACTTTTTGCAGGCCGTCTGCCTCTGGTGTTCTTCACCAACATGCCTACCAACTCGGGTATGATTCAGAACATTGCTACGGCCGTTACCAAGTATAAGAATGGTGTTGTCACCTATAGTGACCCTCGTCTGGCACAGTTTGCAGGCGGAATTGTTACAGATCCTGCCGACATCATCAACAAGTTAGGTGCACCCACAACCATTACTCCTGCGCAGGGAACCCTGCCCTCTTCCATTGCAGGTGTTGACCGCAACTTCAAGATGCCGCAGGTTTGGAAGTCTTCTATTGCCGTTGACTATGTTCTTCCAACATCTTTCCCATGGACCGTCAGCGGTGAATTTATCTATACCAAGAAGATTAACGACGTATTGCTGACCAATTATAATATCAATACGAGCGACGTTGCCAACTGGGCCCGCCTGAACGGTGCCGACAATCGTCTCATTTATCCTACACAGTTAAACTATTATAGCAAGAAGTTCAATAATGTAAACATCAACGATGCTTGTGTTCTTACCAACACTCATAAGGGACACGGCATGACTTTGAACTTCATGACAACGCTTACTCCCATTGAGAATCTTGACCTGATGGCTTCCTATACCCACACGGTAATGAAGGAAGTCAGCGGTATGCCCGGTTCAAATGCGACGTCAGCATGGCAGGGACTCTACACCATTAACGGGCCTAACCTGGCAACAGTTCAGAACTCGCAATATGTTATTCCCGACCGTGTCATCGCAAGCATCACCTATACATGGAAGAAGCACGACCACTTTAGCCTGTTCTATGAAGGCTGCAGCCCCGCTGGCTACAGCTATTTCTACCAGGGCGACCTCAACGGCGACGGCATCCAGTATGACTTAATGTATATTCCTCGCGACGACAGCGAAATCAATTTTACGAACGCTGCCGACCGCGACGCATTCTGGAACTATGTTAATCAGGACAAATATCTGAAGAATCATAAAGGCGAATATGCCGAGGCTTTCTCTGCCCGTGCTCCCTGGGTTCACCGTTTCGACTTCTCATGGAAGCACGACTTCACGTTGAAGACCGGTAGCGTAAGCCATAAGCTGCAGGCTTCTCTTGACATTCAGAATGTAGGCAACCTCTTCAACTCGCGTTGGGGCGTGGCTCAAACCATGGCCAATTCGGGCAACGGACAGATTCTGAAAGTGGACAAGGTTGTCAGTGGTACGCCTTATTTCTCCATGCGCAAGCTGAACGGAGCCTATCCTACCAAGACATGGTCTTACAGCCGCACCTATGGCCAGTGCTGGAGAATGCAGATTGGCCTGAAATATTTCTTCAACTAACATGAACCTGAACATCATGTAAGCCATACGGCAAGGTTGCCTTCGCGGGCAACCTCCTTATAGCTGACAACATAAAAAGCATGCTTTCCATCAACCGGAAAGCATGCTTTTACTTTTGTCAGGCATACAACACAGATACCTGTCAGGTGTCTATGAAGAGAAACAAAGCAGCAGAATGTAGCCTATACATGAACATTATTCCCCATCCGGAAGGCTCTGCCCTGCCCCCATACTCGGCAGAGGATTTGCCTTTAGCCCGTAAAGACGAAACGTTTACGGCGTAAAGGGTTTGCCATTACGTCGTAAAGGGGAAACGATTACGACGTAAACGTTTTGTCTTCACGACGTAATCGTGAAGCTTTTTCTACGTTTACATCTTGCTGTCTGTCAGCATAGTATAAGTATGTATTAAACCATTACGTCGTAAAGACTTTCTCTTTACGACGTAATGACAAACCTACCTCCAACCCTGTATGTAATATGGTGTGGCAAGCCATGGCCCGCTTGGGCTGACAACGGCCGGTTATGACCTTTGCATTTCTCTCAAAAGTTCTTTCTGCCGTTCCGAAAGATTGGTGGGAAGCTTCACGTTATACGTGATGATAAGGTCGCCCGACGTTCCGTCTCCCCTGCTGTAGCCCTTGCCGCGCAGGCGCACTTTCGTACCCGTCTGGGTTTCGGGTTTCACCTTCAGTTTAAGCTTGCTGCCGTTGCTCAGCTGAATAAGAATTTCGCCGCCAAGCAAAGCGGAGTACATATCTATATCAACATTGGCGTCCATTTCGCCCGAACCAGCGTACGTTCTCGGGCTGCGGCGCGACCTGCTGCGGCCTCCCATATTTCCGAAAAGGTCCTGGAAGAAGCTTGAAAATCCGCCTCCCCCTTCAAAACCAGAGAAGTCGAAGTTATCGAATGGGGAACCTTCGGCCGAGTTCCACTGGAAACCGCCCGAGCCATCGCCCCCTTGCCCCGAAGCCCCTGCCTCGCGCCAGTGTTCGCCATACTGGTCATACTTGCGGCGTTTCTCGGGGTCGCCTATCACGTCGTAAGCCTCACTTAAGGCCTGAAACTTCGCCTTCGCCTTGGGATCATCGGGGTGAAGGTCGGGATGAAATTGCTTGGCACGCTTCCTGTACGCCGCGCGAACCTCATCCTGCGGTATGTCCTTGCTGACACCTAAAATCTTATAATAATCTATAAAAGCCATATTTTAATCCTCCTTTTGTCTGAAATAGTCTGTATATTTCACAACAAACAGCATGCCATTACGGCGTAAAGGCAATATTTTTACAAAAAAACCACAGCAATCATCCGATTACTGTGGCTAACTTTTAAGTTGAGAAAGGCAGGATTTATGCCTCAGCAGGTTCTGCGTTTTCAGCAGGAGCCTCCGTCTCTGCTGTCATTGCGTTTTCTGCAGGAGCCTCTGTTGCCTCTGCACTTTCAGCAGGAGCTTCTGTTTCTGCTGCCGTCGCATTTTCTGCGGGAGCCTCTACAGCCTCTGTGTTTTCAGCAGGAGCTTCGGCCTCTGCTGCTTCTGCAACCTTGGCTGCTTCGGCTTCTGCCTTGGCGGCAGCTTCGGCAGCTTTCTTCTCTGCTACCTTCTTTGCAATGGTCTCATTAACTTTCTTCTCTGCGTCTAAAGCCTTTGCAGCAGCTTCCTGGCGGCTCTTGCTCTGAGCATCCTTCTCTGCCGTAAGCTTCTGCTCCTTGGTATTCTTCCATGCATCAAACTTCTGCTGGCAGGCTGCCTCGTCAAAAGCGCCCTTCTTAACACCACCGCGCAGATGCTTCATCATGTAAACACCTTCACGGCTCAGGATGTTACGAACGGTGTCAGTGGGCTGAGCACCTGTTTCTACCCAATAAAGAGCACGCTCAAAATTCAAATCTACGGTTGCAGGATTGGTGTTAGGGTTGTAAGTACCAATCTTTTCTGTAAACTTACCATCGCGTGGAGCTCTTACATCAGCAATCACAATGCTATAGAAAGCATACCCTTTGCGACCGCCGCGCTGTAATCTGATTTTTGTTGCCATTTTGTTTAAATAACTTTTAAAAAGGTTTGAATTTATGCCATCAGCTCGTGACAGCGGGTGCAAAATTACGACATTTAATTGAAACTACATAATTATTCCGTAGTTATCTTGCACGATTAGGCAAGAAAGATGAGGCCCCGACTGACGCCAGGACCTCATAACGACATAAACGCAACAGTGGAGCCGAAGCTCCACTTGCCTGTTTTGAATATTTATTGATTGCTACATTATGGTTATGTAATACCATAATATCTACACACGAAGACGCTTACATGACGCCGTCTTCACGCAGCTTCTGCTGCCATTTCCATGCACTGGCCAGTACGTCGTTCAGCGGAGTTCCGGCCTTCCAGCCCAGTACGTTGTTGGCTTTTGTGCAATCGCCCCATATTTTCTCAATATCTCCCTCGCGGCGTGGCCCGAACTTCCAATTCACTTTAACGCCTGTTGCGCGCTCAAACGTATTTACAATTTCGAGGGTTGAATTGCCCTTGCCGGTACCTATATTAAAATAGTCGATGGCCGGTGAGTCTTCTTTATCCAGCACACGGCTCATAGCGGCAACATGTGCCTTTGCAAGGTCGACAACATAAATATAGTCGCGTATGCACGTGCCGTCAGGCGTATTGTAGTCGTTGCCGAAAATCGTAAGCTCCTTACGGATGCCCATAGCCGTCTGTGTGACATAGGGAATCAGATTGTTAGGCACACCATTGGGCAGTTCGCCTATCAAGGCAGAAGGATGGGCACCGATAGGATTGAAATATCGCAGGATAATGCTCTTCAAAGGAGCACCGCTGTGGATATAATCATAGATGATTTGCTCGTTGATTTCCTTCGTATTACCATAGGGAGAAGTGGCTTTTTGATGTGGGGCTTCTTCGGTAACGGGAAGATTTTCAGGCAGGGGTTGGCCATAAACCGTGCAGCTTGACGAGAAGATAATACCCTTCACGTTATACTGTGGCATCAGCTCCAACAGATTGACAAGGGATACGACATTGTTGCGATAATACAAAAGAGGTTTCTGTACGCTCTCACCGACAGCCTTGCTTGCAGCAAAATGGATAATTCCGTCTATGTCAGGATACTTTTTAAACACCTTTTCCGTAGCATCCTTATCTTTGAGGTCAACCTGCTCAAAGGCCGGAGCAACGCCCGTTATCTCACGAATTCCGTCTAAAACCTTACTATTGGAATTGGACAAATCGTCAATAATAACTACATGATACCCTGCTTCAATCAACTCTACTGCAGTATGTGATCCGATGAATCCCATACCACCCGTTACGAGAATTGTATGTTTCATTTTTAGATAAAATAGATTATATGAATATGTTTGAAGCAAAGTTAATGCTTTTTTCTATATACGACGAATCTTTTACTGCAAATAGAAGAAAAACGGTAAAAAGATTGTCATGCTCACTTTTATATATTATATTTGCAGAAGAAACCTATTCGTTTAATATGGAAACATCTGGTCTGGCCACGCAACAGATTGAGCGATTCTTTAACAAGATAGCTCAGAAATATCCTGTGCAGGAGGAAATCACGACATTGACAGACATTCACATTCGTGTCAGTCAAAGCAGTGGTGAATTGAGAGCATACGATGATGACGGAAATGAGATTACACGGTGTGTCATTGACGATTGGATTGACAATAAAAATGATGATTTTTATGACCGTGTAACCTCTGTCATGAGGCAGGTAACAAGACAAATGCACAGCACGCTTGACAATCTTGGCATTCTGAAGCCTTACAGCTTTGTACTTGAAGACGAGGATGAAGCCGGTCCTGCCGAATTATACGTGGCAGACGATGATACAATTATTGCCGATGGCGACTTGATGGAAGGGCTTGATGACGACCTGGATCACTTCCTTGATGACCTTATGAAATAAGTTTGATACATTTGACAGAACCATCATTTTAAATATGGCTCAATAATATAAACAACTGTGCCCCGTATCCATTCTAATACAGAAAGATACGGGGCACAATTTTATATAGCTATCGAATCGTACTAAAGCTTCAGTTTTTTCTTCTTGCCCTTGCTTTCATTTGACATGCGGTCGAGAGCCGTAACCACATAAACCGTCTTTGTTTTGCCATCGACGTATGGTAGTTTATAGAAGTTGTCGCGTGTTATCGTGGCAATCTTTGAAGGGTCGTTGAGGTTAATGTGCTCACCGCCATTAAAGCGGTAAACAACATACCTGGCAGCAATGTCATCCCATGCTTTCCCTCTGGGAGCTGTCCAAAACAGCATTCGTTCTCCGTTCACCATGACATCCATCAGCCTGCGTGGCTTTTTGGGAGCCTTCGAATCGATGAATGGCATCAAGGGTTGCAAGGCCGGATACTTCCAATACGACGTACGCAGCACTTCTCCATAGTTCCCCATGTTGTCAACTACGGCTTTCGAATACCACAGAACAGTGCCATTCACATGATTTGCTTCTTGATGAAGCTTATACTTGGCAGGCATTTGGTTGATACTTGCATTGTTAACGTCAGCAAATTTCACCGTACGGTCTACACTTTCACCAATAAACAATGGGCGGTTTGAAGCGAGCTTGTCCCACCATTTGATAAGCGTTTCATAATCAGCAGCCTTATTTCCAATCTCCCAATAAAGCTGAGGCACACAATAGTCAATCCATCCATTGTTTACCCACAATAAGACATCGGCGTAAAGATCGTCATAGTTCTGCAATCCATTCGTAGCGGAGCAGTTCTTTGGGTCGGAGCGTTGGTTACGATAAATGCCAAAGGGAGAAACACCAAACTTTACCCAGGGCTTACGTTTGTGCACCGTTTCTCTAAGTTGCTTGATAAAAATATTCACATTGTCGCGGCGCCAGTCACCAATATTTTTGAACCCGCGCGGGTCGGTTTGGAAATACGTCTTATCAGGAATCTCCTCCCCCGCTGAGGGATAAGGATAGAAATAATCGTCAATATGGAGTCCGTCAATATCATAACGGCTGACAATATCATCGGCTACACGACATATAAAGTCTCTGTTTTCCTTTAATGCAGGATTCAATATAAGTTGTCCTGCATAGGGGAAACAATTCTGGGGGTGAGTGGAAGCAATATGGTTCGATGCCAATACTTTTGTAGAAGCCGTCTTTGCACGATACGGATTCAGCCAGGCATGAAGCTCCATACCACGCTTATGGCACTGTTCGACCATCCATGCCAAAGGGTCCCAATAAGGATTAGGTGCTTCACCTTGACGCCCTGTAAGGTAACGACTCCACGGCTCCAGTTTACTTTCATAAAGTGCATCGCACTCGGGCCTTATCTGAAAGATAATTGCGTTTACACCATCTTGCTGCAAAACGTCAAGCTGGTGTGTGAGATTCTGCTGCATGGCATCGCGCGACATACCTGTGAATTGTCCATTAACAGCTTGAATCCAAGCTCCTCTAAATTCTCTTTTCTGCGCCTGGACACCACACCATGCCATTAAAAAAAAGAGAATAAACGCAAGATGTCTCATAATTGTTTTGAATTGGTCGAGTTTATTTTTACAAAAGATTGTTATTCTGCAAAGATACTACAAATATATGGTTAACAAAAGGGCGCCTCCATCTTTTTACAGATAAAGACGCCCATTACGCACTTTTATAATCAATATGGGATATTAGAATCGATATCCAATCGTAAACAGAACTTGGCTGCGCTTAAAACTAACGCTTGTAGCATTGGCAACATTAAAGTCTGCTGCATAAGCCTGATAGTTAGTTCCACCACCTGGCAATACATAATTCTTCTGATCCGGATAATAACTCATGAAAGGATAGAAGTCGCCGTTAGTCTGTGAATACTGAAAAGCTGCATCAAAGAAGAATTTCTTGTAGTTATAGCCTAAACCGAAAGTAAATCTATTCGTTGAATCCCAGTTCGTATAGTCGGTTGATGTTGCGAACATCGAGCCGTATGACTCAATACTTCCATCACGATAAGCATCTTTCTTGAACATCGGGCTAAGATAGTTGTAACCTAAACGAAGTGAAAAATCCTTCACCGGTTTATACTCAACACCTAACTTCAACGTGCTGACGCCCTTCAACATAGCGCGGGTATTGTTGTTCATATTGAGGTCACTCGAGCTGCTGTCATAATAGTCGTTCTCATTTACCCTGTTATCAATACGGCTGTAATCTGCATACTCATAAGTTGCGCCCAAGGCAAGGTTCTTACCAATGGTATGCCCCAGGCTCACGCCAAACTTCCAGGGAGTATAAATCTTATAGTCATAGTTTGCAGAAGCCGTATGACCCTGATTGCCATTCATTGAGATATCATTATCTCCCTTGAGGCTCAGGTCATAGAGGACTGGAGTATTCATATAAACTCCCACACGGAAAGGTGACTCTGCTATCGGGCGGAAAATAGCACCAAGCTTAAAATCAACACCAATTCCAGTTATGCGAAGGCTTTCCCATGACTCAGAAAAAACATTCCTTTCAAGATTTTCTGTATAATAACTGTTACTATTATAATGAACGTCATGCAAACCAATTGTCACCCCAAGGAATATACGGTCCTTAATATTCCCGCTGACATTGAAGTCATACTCTCCAATATAACCTTTCTGATACTGCCCGAAGAGGTATTCTGTTCCGTTAAGATAGTCCATGCCTATTTGCTTGCCATTAGCATCTTTAATGGGACTCATCTCCTTCTCGTAATTTGCATCTACTCCGTTCCAGTTATATTTGGTGGCATACGGGAATTTAAGAGCCGACAGTTTGTTTTGTGAAGCCGAGATGGGCAGGCCGTTAATATAAGAAGGTGTCGTCAAACTGTTACCCGCCGTAAGTATCTGATCAAAGTTTCGGCTTTTGTGATAGTTGAATCCAACGTTCAGGTACGAATTGCGATTTGTACGTGTTACATACACAAAACCTATCTGATCAAAACTTGCATTAGTCTTGTCACCCTTGATTTTCGCACCTAACCTGCCATACTTGGGCGAAGTTGTTTCCCCACTTTGGGCAACAAAGCCACCGGAAACAGATACCTGATTATTCCTAAACAAGCCAATACCTGCCGGATTACTGCCTATGGTCGAGACATCAGCACCAAGTGCTTCCATAGCTCCTCCCATGCCTACGTAACGCGCAGTACCGTTAAGTTCGTTACCAATCATCTTTGTATCCTGATAGGTTTCCTGTGCAGCCATTGACAAAGCAAACAAAGAAATAACTGCTGCAAGAGAATATTTAATTTTCTTCATATCCTATTATCATTTATAATATGTAAAACATTACTTTGTGAAGTGGACAAATGGCTATTACCGTCTGCCACCACCGAAATGACCGCCACCTGCAGGAGCAGAATGCCCACCGCCGAAACTACCAGATGACATGCTGCCCGACGACGATCCTCCGCCAAAGCTTCCACCGCCGAAACTGCCTGTAGAGCGTGAAGGTGCACTGAAAACAGAATTACGCTGTGCAGGAGAATCATAAGGATAGCTGTCACGACTTCCAAACGAACGGTTGCTACGACTACGCGATGTTGTGCCGCCCGTATAGCGTTCACGACCTGATGCTATACCGTTTCCACTTGAATAACTCTGGTTTGTACCTGGGCCTCCCCAGCTACGCCATCCTGTAACACCACCTGAAACGCCAGCATAGTAACGATTACCATAATAATAAGGATAGCTCCAACCATATCCATAGTAAGGATAACCCCAGCCATACCAGCTGCCGTAGCCATAATACCAGGGATCATACCAGCCTCTATACCCATAGAACCAAGGGTCATAGGCACCATACCAGCCGCCATAACCATAATACCAGGGGTCATTCCACGCGCTATACCAAGGCCCCCAGCGGTAAGCTCCATAAAACCAGGGATCGTAAAAGCCATCCCACCGCGACATGCGTCGCGTATAAGCATAGTCGTCATCAAAGCTTGCGCTACCCGGATAAACATATGCCGTATCAATGTAAGTTGAATCAGGAGAAACACCCGACATTCTTTGGAAAGTGACAATATCATTTCCAAGACTATCCGTTCCTATCTTCTGATAATAACTTTTCAGATGACCACGGCGATTATACTCGTCTACATTACGATTACTGCCTCGGTAATAGGCAGGTGCATTGTCGCAGGAGCCTTTACTGACACTTTTAGTCGGCGTAAAATAAACGTCATCCTGAGCTAAAGCTGAAAGCGGCAGGACTCCGGCAAACGCTAAAAATAGAAATAACTTTTTCATTTTGTCTAACTCCTTATTAAATTTATATTTGTTGTTCTCTGTATATTTTAATTCACACTGCAAATTTATCTCATATACCTATGCAAAAGTACGGAAAAACCCTAAAGGCAGATAGGTTTTTCCCTAATTTTTATACTTTTGCAAGCAAATAAGAATGAATATGAAATATGATGTTGTAAACTTCAAGATTGATTCTTCGGCCGAATTGCTACAAATAGCAAAAGACCTCATTGCTGATGCAGCTGGTGAAGCGGGATGTGAAGCGTTTGAAGATGCAGAAAACGGGATAAAAGGATATGTTGAACAAGGCAGATTAGATCGCCTGATGCTTGACGAAGCCCTGCATGATTTGCCTTTGTCCGATGTAAAAGTGTCATATTCATTGGAAGAAGCGGAATATAAAGACTGGAATAACGCTTGGGAAGAAGCGGGGTTTGAGCCAATTAATGTTGACAACAAGGTTATAGTTTATGATGCCCGGCAAAGTTTGCAGGATATTCCTGCAGGCATACTGCCTGTCTTTATTCAGGCACGACAGGCCTTTGGCACAGGAACGCACCAAACCACACAGATGATTATTTCGGCCTTGCTTTCGCTTCAACTACACGGTAAGCGTGTATTAGACTGCGGATGTGGCACTGGAATTCTTGGCATCGTGGCCTCGAAGTTAGGCGTTGACGATGTCATTGCATACGACATTGATGAGTGGAGCGTCGAAAATACTCGCCATAACGCACAGATAAATCAGGTTGATAATCTTCAGGTTATGCAAGGCGACGCCAGTGTGATCGGCCATATCTGCGGAGTTTTTGATGTAGTTGTTGCAAACATTAACCGCAATATCCTGCTCAACGACATGCCTATGTTCAAGAAAGTAATGTCTGCAAACGGAATTCTTATCCTTAGCGGCTTCTACGCTGCCGATATTCCCTTGATCGAAGAAAAGGCTACTTCGCTCGGCCTATCCCTCATCGAAGTAAAGAATAAGGACGAATGGAGAGCCTGCATCTTCCAGTTAAAGAATCAATAACCCCCTTTTATTTCCCCTGTAGATTACAGAGTTGAGGCAGCCATACCTTGAAAAACGGAAATGTATCTGGTGCATGGCCGTTCGGTCAAGGGGGCATTTACTCGCCGCCTGCAAACTGTTTGATGCGTTGTTCTTCCGAAAGCTTGCAGATTAACAGCGTGCCATTGTGCTCGGCTACGATATAATCGTCAAGCCCCTGCACCACAACCTGCTTCTCTTGTGCGGTATGAATGATGCAATTATGGGTTTCAAAGGTTTTGACGTCCGGCCCAATGCAACTGTTTCCGTACATGTCACGCTTCGACTGCAGCAGCAAAGCGCCCCACGTTCCCAGGTCACTCCACCCGAAATCAGCCGGACAGACAAATATCTCCTCGGCCTTTTCCATGACGGCATAGTCGATAGAGATATTCTCGCAATCGCC
The DNA here is from genome assembly GCA_013333935.1 of Prevotella sp. Taxonomy (GTDB): domain Bacteria; phylum Bacteroidota; class Bacteroidia; order Bacteroidales; family Bacteroidaceae; genus Prevotella. Next base: position 49,372 of record JABCNV010000055.1, read on the forward strand.
GTAACATTCATCAATTCTTGCCTGCTCCTGCGGCGTTCCGAGAATATCTTTCATGCGTTCAAACAGGTTGTTTATCCCGGGTGCGTAAATACGCAACGCGTTTACAATGGTTTCGGCGCTCCAAACAAATATGCCTGCATTCCAGAAATAGCTCTTTTCGCTGATATAGCGTGTAGCAGTCGGGAGGTCGGGCTTCTCACGGAACGAGTCAACTCGGTATATTTCCCTATGCCTTGGCGCATTACTCGACAAATCGGCCTTGATATATCCATATCCGGTTTCGGGACGCACGGCCTTCATGCCCAGCGTAACAATTGCGTCCGTCTCACTTGTAAAGCACAGACACTCTTCGATTACGCGCTGAAACTCAACCACATCCGTTACGATATGATCGCTTGGTGTCACCACGATATTGGCACGTTCGTCACGCATTTTGATGCGCCAGCTTACGTAAGCTATACACGGAGCCGTATTGCGGCGGCAGGGTTCGAGCAGTATGTTTTCAACAGGAATGTCAGGAAGCTGCTCATGAACCAGGGACGCATAGCGCTTATTGGTCACTACCCATATGTTTTCGGGCGGACAGATTCCCTTGAAACGGTCGCCGGTTTGCTGGATAAGCGTGCGTCCTACCCCCAGTACATCAATAAACTGCTTGGGTGTTTCAACCGTACTCATTGGCCAGAAACGGCTTCCTACGCCCCCGGCCATAATTACCAAATGATTATGCGACAAAACAGCTTTCATGAAATGTTCTTTTATTTTAAATTGTTTTTATTCGTTATAAAATTCTCTTCCTGTTGTACATACGATGCCAAAATTAGTTATTTTCCATGAAATATACAACGCTCTACCCGGCATATATATATCTTTGGCATGCTTTTAGTTATGTAAAATGTGAGTCTGGCGCTCAGAAAACAACAATAATGTTACACAACCATGCAACTGCTTATCGTAGCCCTCACCCTTTTTGCCTGCCTCGTTTACATAGCACGGCGAATCTATCTTGCCGTCACCGTCAAGGCCGGTGACCCTTGCCGCGGGTGCCAGCTAAGGCAATCGTGCAGCAAGTATGCCATGAAGGCTAATGGTGTTCGGGCACAACGGCAAAATAAACCGCATCATGGTCGGTCAGATTCTCCATGTAATGGCTGTGCCCGGCGGGACAATAATGACACTGTCCGGCATGACACACCTCCGTCCTGCCGTCATAATGAAACGTAAGCGTGCCGCTTACCAGAAATATTACCTCGCAATTACCCTCATGTGTATGCAGTCCGCTTGATGCGCCCGGCCGCAAGGTGGAATACATAATCTTCACTTTTTCATCACTGTAGTTGCGCGTATCGAGCAGTCCCTCGCCACCCTTGAATCCCGTCTGGTGGATTTCCGCAATTTTTTCGAAGTCAATAATCATAATGTGTACTGATGTTTTGAAGAACACAGAGCCGCTGTGCGCTCCGTCTTCCCATGTTATATTCGCTGTGCAACAAAGGTAAGCAAATCTTTCTGAAAGGCGAAAAACTTTTATCTTCAAATGATATTTACGCGGCAATAAGCCGCATTCATCCCGTTTTTACAGGCCCATGCCAGCTGTACGGCGGCCGTCGTACAGATTGTATCACGGCCGTGGCACGCGTGGGTGGCGGCCGACGCACAACGGTGCCACGGCCGCCGTAACATCACTCCGGCAGCCTGAACAAAGAACCGGAAAGGCTGAACGACGGCACGAAACTGTCTGACTGGGCCCTGCACAACGCCATGACGCACGGGCACAGAGAAGCAAAAAACCGGCAGAAGACTGTGTCGTAAGAAATAAATTCAGTAACTTTGTATGTTATAACCGACCGGAACGGCACGGCATCTGCCCCTGCGCGGGCCATCGGTCAGCATAGGCACACGCATGCGCCGCAACGCCGGCTCAAGGCATATCAACCACAGGAATTGCGCGAAACATGGACTTTAAGCTCACTTCAAAATACAAGCCTACGGGCGACCAGCCCCAGGCCATCCGCCAGCTTAGCGACGGAATAAAGCGCGGTGACACGGCACAGGTGCTGCTCGGCGTCACGGGTTCGGGCAAAACCTTTACGATGGCCAACGTCATTGCCAATGCAGGCAAGCCCACACTCGTGCTGAGCCACAACAAAACGCTGGCTGCACAGCTGTACGAAGAGATGAAAGGGTTCTTTCCCGAGAACGCTGTCGACTATTATGTAAGCTATTATGACTACTACCAGCCGGAGGCATACCTGCCCTCTTCTGACACATACATCGAAAAAGATCTTGCTATAAACGAAGAGATTGACAAGCTGAGACTGGGCGCCGTAAGCGATTTGCTGTCAGGTCGTAAGGACGTAATCGTTGTATCATCGGTTTCATGTATATACGGTATGGGCGGTCCCGTTGCCATGCAAGAGAGTATCATACACGTCAAACGCGGGCAGCGCATGGACCGTAACGTTTTTTTACGCCGACTGGTAAACGCTCTGTACGTCAGGAATGACCTTGATTTGCAGCGCGGTTGCTTCTCGGTGAAGGGCGATACAGTGAATATTGCCATGGCCTATTCTGACTATGTGCTGCGCATTTCCTGGTGGGACGACGAGATTGACAGCATAGAAGAGGTGGACGCCGTGACCATGCGCCGCCTGCAAACTTTCGAGGAATATGCCATATATCCCGCAAACCTCTTTGTTACGACGCCCGAACAAACCCATCGCGCCGTCCATCAGATACAGGATGATTTGGCTAAACAGGTTGCGTTTTTTGAGGAAATGGGCGACCCCGTCAAGGCACAGCGCATCAAGGAACGTGTGGAATATGACCTGGAAATGATTAAGGAGCTGGGCCACTGTGCCGGAATAGAAAACTATTCGCGCTATTTTGACGGCCGTGAGGCGGGGCAGCGTCCTTACTGTTTGCTCGACTTCTTCCCCAAAGACTACCTGATGATGATTGACGAGAGCCACGTAAGCGTGCCGCAAATCAGCGCCATGTATGGCGGAGACCGTGCCAGAAAGCAGAACCTTGTAGAATACGGTTTCCGCCTTCCGGCCGCTTTTGACAACCGTCCCCTGCGTTTTGAGGAGTTCCATGAGATGATACACCAGGTAGTTTACGTATCAGCGACACCGGCCGACTATGAGTTACAGGAAGCCGAAGGCGTTGTTGTCGAGCAGCTTATACGACCTACGGGGCTTCTCGATCCGGAGATAGAGGTAAGGCCTTCCGAAAACCAGATTGACGATTTGCTTGACGAAATTCTTACCCGCAGCAACCGCGGCGAACGCGTTCTGGTAACAACGCTGACCAAACGCATGGCTGAAGAGCTCACCGAATTTCTGCTGAACCACGGCGTAAAGGCCAGTTATATTCACAGTGATGTAAAGACTCTGGACCGCGTTAAGATTATGAACGACCTGCGGGCCGGTGTGTACGACGTGCTTGTAGGCGTAAACCTGCTGCGCGAAGGCCTTGATTTGCCGGAGGTTTCGCTCGTAGCCATTCTCGATGCCGACAAGGAAGGGTTCCTAAGAAGCCACCGCAGCCTTACGCAAACTGCCGGTCGGGCAGCGCGAAACGTAAACGGAAAGGTGATTATGTATGCCGACAGCATCACCGAAAGCATGCGGCGGACCATAGACGAGACGGCAAGAAGGCGGAGCATACAGCTGAAATACAACGAGGAACACGGCATAACGCCCCGACAGATTGTGAAGGATATCAAAAGCATTCTGCCCACCGAAAGGGAGGAAGACATGCAGACCACCGGCACTACCCGACAGGCAGCTGCACAGGTTTACCTTGAACCGGACGGCGCTGCCTTTGCAGCCGACCCGATTGTCAGGCAGATGACCCGCCCCGAGCTGCAGAAAAGCATTGAGAATACCAAAAAGCTTATGGAGGAAGCAGCGCGCAAGCTCGACTTCATTCAGGCGGCCCAGTATCGCGATGAAATCATACGGCTTGAGAAACAACTGGAGCTTAAATAGAAACTTCCGTCGTACCGGCGAACAACAATAAACGTTAAAACGGACAAAGAAGCCGCTTTTCACGCTATAAATTCGTACTTTTGCTTGACATATACCAATTAAAAACATCAGTTTGTATGAAAACTCGTTTGCTTGCATTAATGGTTTTCGTGCCGCTTTTTGCGACGGCACAGAACAACAAATGGGAAAATCCGGAACAGGAACAGCAGCCAAAGAAAGAGGCAAAGGCACCCCGCAAGCCCAAGGCTGCGACAAAATATACAGATAATAAGTACCTTGCCGGTGCGGTTCCAGAGGTTGACGGGCACGTGGTATTTACGTTAGACAAAGACGTTCCGGGGCAAAGTGCAAGCGAAATATATCAGAAAGTTTACAACACGATTGCCGAAATTGTAAAGGAAACCAGGGCCGACGGTCTGCAACCTGAAAGCAGAATTGCTGCCGTTAACAAAGAAGACCATATCATTGCTGCCCGTCTTAAGGAGTGGCTTGTATTTTCAAGCAGCATCTTTTCGCTTGACCGAACCCAGTTTAACTACACGCTCATCGCACGAGCTGCCGACGGACACCTGAAAGTTACGATGGAACGCATCAGGTATGGCTACGAAATAGACAAACGGGATAACCGCGGTTTCGAAACGTCGGCCGAAGAATGGATTACCGACAAGGAAGCGCTGAACAAGCGACAAGACAAGTTGGCAAAGGGCAACGGGAAGTTTCGTATGAAGACTATCGATAGAAAGGATAATATTTTCGGTCGTATCTGCAAGGCCCTCGGCATTGATTATTAACACGGTTACGGCTGTCGCCGTCATCTTACATTCAAGAAACGAAACATGATAGAAGACAAGGAACAATATCTTCAGCGCCGGCACAGAGGCGAAGATAACAATAATGAAGACCGTTTCAGGACAGTGCGCCAGTGGCTCAACGCCATTTTCATGATAGGTGCCATAGCTGGAGTGGCAGTATATCTTACACAATCTGACCACACCCTGGGCACTATTATCATTCTTACAGCCATGTTTTTCAAGATTATAGAGTGCGCTCTGCGATTCATTCACTAAATGAAGAAACTATTCTGCTTATTGTTTTTGCTCAACGTTACCAACGGTTTGTTCGCACAAATACGTCAGGATGACACGGGCTATAGCTCGATTGATGCCAACGGTAACATCAGTAATCAGCATGACCGGCGCCATACAGCCGACTCGCTGGGCACCGACAAGGAGATTCCCGAGGGGCTTTACGTTTGGACAATTGACCGCCGATTCGGTGACCGCACACCTGCAAAGCCTGATACTTTGCAGCACATGTTCATGAATTCCATATTTACAACGGGCTTAAGAGGGGAATATAACACAACCGGAAACTTAGGTTCTCCGCGACAATCACGTATATTTATTGACCGCAAAGAGGACGAAAAGTTCATCTTTGCCAACCCATACGACTTCGTGATTACGCCCGTAGAACATTTCCTTTTCACCAATACCCTCTCGCCTGTCACCAATCTTTCATACAACAATTGCGGGAACAGAATCAACGGTGAGGACCATTTCAAGGCGCTTTTTGGTGTAAACGTGGGAAAGCGACTGGGCGCAGGCTTCAAGTTTGATTACCTGTACGGTCGTGGTTACTACGATAGTCAGTCGACGTCGCACATTAATTATACCATGTATGGCAGCTATCTGGGCGACCGTTATCAGGCTCATTTACTGCTTTCTACGTTGCATCAGAAGGTCACCGAGAACGGAGGAATCACGAATGATGCCTATATTACCCACCCCGAATCGTTTAACGAGAACTTCGCTACTTCCGAAATTCCGACGATGTTGACACGTAACTGGAACCGCAATGACAGCAGACGTGTGTTCTTTACCCAAAGATACAACTTGGGATTCAACCGCAAGGTGCCCATGACGCCAGAGGAAATCAAGGCTCGTAAGTTCGCGCTTGCCGCCAAAAAAGAAAAGGAAGAGCGCGAAGCTAAGGAGAAAGCACTGAGGGATGCCGGCGAAAGCGTGGACAAAGCAGAC
>JABCNV010000001.1 GCA_013333935.1 Prevotella sp.
CCGATGGTACTGCACAGCAATGCGGGAGAGTAGGCAGCCGCCTTCTTGTATAAACTGAAGCCCTGGAGACAGAGATGTCTTCAGGGCTCTTTTGTGTTTATTCTGTCTTTCTTTTGTATTGCTTTCGGAATCCGTTTGGTGTTGCTCCTGCCTTTCTTCCGTGTTGCCTTCGGAATCCTCTTTTTCTTGTTTTATTCTTGTTCCATATTTGTATTATTTCTGTTTTCTTGTAAAGATATAAGTATAAAAGAATTATTATATGTATTTTTATGTATTATCATTTGTCGATTACGTAATAAAGGTGTACCTTTGCGGCGTAAATAACACATCAGAGTTATATTCGATTCGGGATATGCGGCAAAGGGAGTTAAATTTATTTACATATTTTAGGGCTTTGTATTTGGTATTTCCAGATATTTTGCTAATATGCATTGTCGCTAACTATTTCTTTAAACTTTTTCGTATCCACGCGCATGAAGCGTGTCATAATATCAATGGACAAAGGGCTTTCGTAAGTTCCTTTATGTTATTCTTTCATTTCCTTTTATAGTTATAGGTAACTTATGGATAAAATAAGCTTGATTTTTTAATATAGACAATGACAAATATGAAGAGAATTTTACTTTTTATTGTCTGCTTGATAACTTTATCAACATTTAAGGTACAGGCGGCTCCCAGCTTTAGTGCTGTTAACAGTGACGGTGTCACCCTTTATTACAACATTACAGATGCTGTAAACCATACGGTTGAAGTAACAAACTATTATGGTGGGGAAGGTTCTACATGGTATGGTGGAAGTATTACGCCAGGTAGTTATATCAGATATACTAATACTGTTATCAATATTCCACAAACCGTGACCAATGCTGGAGATTCTTATACGGTCAATGCTATTGGTACCAATGCTTTTCTGTATGGGGAAATGACCACTTGCACCTTACCTAATACAATTAAAACAATTGGTGAGAATTCTTTCAGTACGTGCCAGAACTTAACATCTATTAATCTCCCTGAGGGGTTAATTTCTATGGGGATAAGGGCTTTTTATGGAACAAATGCGCTTATATCTATCACGCTTCCGAGCACACTTAGGAGTGCGGGTGCACAGGCGTTTGAACATAGTGCAATTAAGCATATTTATAATCTTGAAAATACTAAGCTGGAAACATTACCATCACACTTCCTGGGTATGGGTTCCCCGGTAGAAGATGATGTGCTGCTCCCACCTACATTAAAGAAAATGGAAGATTTCTGTTTTTTGCAAAGCCGCTTTACTCATATAACTATTCCTCAATCTGTAGAGACAATTGAGTATTATGCATTGGGGCAGATTCCTAGCTTAAAAACTGTTGTTTTGGAACGAGCTGTGCCACCAGTTGGCTCTGGTACCTTTAGCGTTCTTCCTGATCTTCATGTTTATGTTCCTATAGATGCTACATATGCATACGAGACCGCTCCAGAATGGTCTGACTATGTTGGTAAATATATAGAGCAAGTGAAGATAGGAGCGCAAGGTTATATCTCTTTCTATTTGGGAAGTGAAAATTTTGAGGTCCCTGCAGGGTGTACTGCTTACATTGTGACTGGTATTACAAAGGGAGCCGATAAAGATGATGCAGTAGTAAAAGCTTTCGGTGCAGGCAAGATTATTCCTAAGAAAACGGGCTTTATTCTGCAAGGTCCTGCAAACACTACCGTTACCTATCAGGCTAACGTATCAGGTACAGAGGAAAACGTTGCAGGTAACCTCCTTGTTGGTACAGCTACAGGCGAGGAGTTTAGCTCAACAGGAAAACGTTACTATGTGCTTGCCAATGGCGACCAAGGCATGGGATTCTATAGACAAGGAACGCGCCAAGGCATGTCTATCAAGCTGCCAGCCCACCGCGCCGGTCTGTGTTTGGACGAATCAATTGCCCGTGCCAAGGGCTTTGTTGTAGACTTTGATGCTGCGCGCGAAGCTGCAGAAACAACAAGTATCAGCAGTGTGCGTCCCGAAGTCCAAAAGAAAAATGATGCAATCTACGACCTGCAGGGCCGACGAATCGCGCATCCCACGCACGGCATTTATATTGTGAACGGCAAGAAAATAGTAAAATAAATCAGACAACAATACAATGAAACAGAAATATACAGCCCCTATGAGTAAGATGACAACATTGTATACCGAGGAACATTTAACCCAGTTTATCGTCAGTTCTCACTCGGTAGGTGAAAACGAGGGCCTTGCAAAGCCCGGCTTTATCGCCGATGACGAGGAGACAACAGATGCTGACAGACAGATGGCTGGGTTTGAGCCTTGGGGCGAATAAAGGTACATTGTGATAAAGCCCCGTCAGATAAAATTCTGTGAAGGGAATTCTCAGGGCTTGCCTGAAGTGGAAATCTGCTTGCCGGTATATGTGAGGACAGGCAGATAAGGCGCTGCGGAGAGGGAAGATTGTTGCTAAGGAAGGTGACAATCTTCCCTTTTTGCGTTTCTGTTATGTGGAAAAGGTGATGTTACGTCGGCCGCCATACACGCGTGCGCCGGTCGCAATATGCGCGTACGGCGGCCGTGGAAAGACCCGTGCGGCGGCCGTCGTAATGTCGGGAGAAGGCAAAGGCGGGGCTGTCAGAGTTGGGTATTGAAGACAGCGTTTCATCAGAAAAATAAAACCGGCAGGTTGTCCGTTCTTTAAGAAACGGGGGACGAGGCGCTTTTGTCGCCGACTGCCCCATACGAAAAAAGCAGGGAGATGAAGGATTTTGCAGCAATCGACTTTGAGACTGCCAACAGTGAACGCACGAGCGTTTGCAGTGTGGGCGTGGTCGTTTATCGTGACGGGAGGAAGACGGATGCGTTTTATTCGCTCATCAAGCCTGAGCCCGAATACTACAGTTACTGGTGTTCGCAGGTTCATGGGCTGCGTTTGGAGGACACGATGGCGGCACCGGTGTTCCCCGATGTGTGGCGGCAGGTTGAGCCAAAGATAGCCGGACTGCCGCTGGTCGCGCATAACAAGGCGTTCGATGAGAGCTGTTTGAAAGCCGTTTTCCGCTGCTATCAGATGGACTATCCCGACTATGAGTTTCATTGTACGCTCATACAGTCGCGCCGAGTATGGCCCGAAGGCCGGCACAATCTGGACGTGATAGCCGCGCGTTGCGGTTACAATCTCACGGTTCACCATCATGCTCTGGCCGACGCAGAGGCCTGCGGGGCGATAGCTTTGAGGATATTGTAATGGGCAAACAGCATGAAGATGGATATAATAAGGTGGTTGAAATCGGGTTTTATCAGGCTCCGCCGCATGCCTCGTACGCGTGGTTTCGGTGTGCAGTCGCCGACGGCGTATCGCTTTTTGCGTGACGTGATATCGCCGCGAGGACGTTATGCTGTCGCCGAGGGCCTGCCGGAAGGCGGGCCGACCGGAGGAAAGGAACGGTTAAAGCTGTTGAATTTCTATGCCCGTGTGGCCGGTTTTACGCAGGCTAAGCGCTGGTTTGTCAGCGAACGGTTGGCTTCAGACGGGCTAAAGGCGTATGTTTGTGCCGGATGTCAGGTGGCGGAGGTGTCGTCGGTATTGGATGACAGCGGGGTTTATGTGGTTGACGCGGCTGATGTGCAGCTCGTCAACGAGATTCTGACACGGGCTTCTGCGTCCAGCCTGCTTATTATAGAGGGCATTCACCGTTCTGCCGGAACGCTTAGGAAATGGCGGCAAGTGGTAGCCGACAGGCGTACGGGGGTATGCTTTGACATGTATGAGGCAGGCGTTGCAGGCTTTGACTTGAAGAAGTTCAAGACGAGCTATCAGGTTAATTTGTAGCCTTTAACGGCGTCCATACCGTGGGTTCATCTTGTTTCAAGCCTCTTTTTTGCCTTTGTTGGCAGTGTAACGCAAAAAAGTTTGTAAAATATTTGTGAATACCAATAAATTGTTTATTTTTGCGCCACACTATATAAAGTAAAGGAAAAATTATGTATTGGACACTTGATTTAGCCTCAAAGCTCGAAGACGCTCCATGGCCAGCAACAAAGGAAGAGCTGATTGATTATGCGATTCGTTCCGGTGCCCCGCATGAGGTATTGGAGAATCTCCAGGAGATAGAAGACGAAGGTGACGTGTATGAGCGCATAGAAGACCTTTGGCCAGACTATCCAACCAAGGAGGATTTCCTGTGGAATGAAGACGAATATTGATGTAAAGTCACTCATATAAAGCCGTTCTTACCCATAAGAGCGGCTTTTTTGTTTGCCGATAAAATAAAGGTGGCGTGTGCTTCGTTATCTTTTTGTGTATTTACGCAGATTAATTACAGCGCTTTTGCTGGCGAGCCTTGCCGGCGTGGTAAAGGCCCAGTATGACCCGTCGTTCAGTCATTATTTCGACATGGAGACGTCGTTTAACCCCGCAGCAGCTGGCAAGCAGCCTAAAATCAATGTTACGGTTGCCTACGCTCTTGACATGGCGGGGTTCGAACACAACCCGCAAACGGCTTATGCAGCGGCTGACATGCCTTTCTATGCCCTGAAAAACTATCATGGTGTGGGCTTGCAGTTTATGAATGATAAGCTGGGACTGTTTGTCCATACACGTCTGGCGGTGCAGTATGCTTACAAATTCAGACTCTTCGGAGGGCAGATGAGCGCAGGCCTTCAGGCAGGGCTGATTAGCGAAAAGTTCGACGGCAGCCGGGCTGATCTGGGCGATTCGAGCGACCCTGCTTTCAGCTCGTCGCAGCTTTCGGGCAATGTGGTCGACCTGGGAGCGGGCATTTATTATACCCTGAAAGAATTTTATGCCGGACTTTCCGTCCAGCATGTTACGGCTCCGCTGGTTAGTTTGGGTGAAACCAATGAGTTACAGATTGACAGAACGTATTATTTGTCAGGAGGATACAATATTAAGCTTCGCAATCCGTTTCTTACAATAAAACCATCAATGCTCGTAAAGACCGACTGGGTAGGCTGGCGTGCCGATGTCACAGGGCGCCTGGTGTATACCCATGACGACAAGCTGCTGTATGGCGGACTAAGCTATAGCCCCACAAACTCGGTGACGATGCTCCTTGGCGGCAGCTTTCACGGTATTGTGCTGGGGTATAGTTACGAGTTCTATACGTCAGGATTGAATCCGGGAAACGGAAGCCACGAGCTGTTTGTGGGCTATCAGCACGATATCAATCTGGTTAAAAAAGGAAAGAATAAACATAAAAGTGTAAGGATTCTTTAAATGAAGAAGTATTTGATCACGGGCTTATGCCTGCTTAGTTTGACAATCATGCTCTCGGGATGTTTCAGTGCGAAGAGTGCCTCTACGTCGGGACGTGGAGGCGAAGTTGTTGGCGTGGGAGGCAAAGGCTTTTCAGAACCCGCACCCTATGGTATGGTACGGGTGAATCGGGGCTATCTGCACATGGGGCTTGAAGGGCAGGATAGTCTTTGGGGTAAGAAGACGCCGGTAAAGGATATTTCAGTAGATGGTTTCTGGATGGACCAGACAGAGATTACGAATTCGCAGTATAAGCAGTTCGTAAACTGGGTGCGCGATTCTATTCTGCGCACACGTCTGGCCGACCCTTCGTATGGAGGCGACGAAACCTACATGATAACCGAAGATAAACAAGGCAATCCCGTAACGCCCCATATTAACTGGAACAAACGCCTTCCACGTAAGCCTAACGAGGACGAACAGCGCGCAATAGAGAGTCTTTACGTCACGAATCCTGTTACGGGAGAGAAGCTTCTGGACTACAAACAGATGAATTATAAATATGAAGTTTACGATTACGTAACAGCTGCACTGCGCCGTAACCGGCTGACTGCGTCGGAACGTAGTCTGAATACCGACGAAACAGTTGACCCCAATGAGGTGGTAATGATCAGCAAAGATACGGCATACGTTGACGACAACGGGAAAATTGTGCGTCAAACCATCAACCGTCAGTTGACAGGACCGTGGGACTTCCTCAACACCTACATCGTAAACATTTACCCTGATACCACTTGTTGGGTGAACGATTTTCGCAATTCAGACAACGAAACTTACCTTCGCAACTACTTTTCAAATCCTGCTTACAACGACTATCCTGTTGTAGGCGTTACCTGGGAGCAGGCCAACGCCTTTTGTGCATGGCGTACAGATTACCTGCTGAAAGGCCTTGGAGGCGAAGCGCGCTACATACAGCGCTACCGTTTGCCGACGGAAGCCGAGTGGGAATATGCGGCAAGGGGAAAGAACCAGAACGAATTCCCCTGGGAAAATAAGGATGTTGCCAATGGCAATGGTTGCTATTATGCCAACTTCAAGCCCGACCGTGGTAACTATACCAAGGATGGAAACCTGATAACGAGCAAGGTAAGCAGCTATTCTCCCAATTCGAATGGTTTGTTTGATATGGCTGGGAACGTGGCCGAATGGACGAGTACGTTATATACTGAAGCCGGCGTCGATGCCATGAACGACCTGAATCCGCAACTCGAATATAAGGCGGCGCCGGAAGACCCTTACAAGCTGAAGAAGAAAAGTGTGCGTGGAGGTTCGTGGAAAGACCCAGAAAGCTATATTCGTTCGGCTTGGCGAACATGGGAATATCAGAATCAACCCCGTTCCTATATCGGCTTCCGTTGCGTGCGTTCGTTGGCAACGAGCACTACGGCAAAGCAGAAACGTAAGTAAATCATTAAAGAAATTGAGCTATGTCTGAATATAGTAAATATAACATTGTGTATCGCTTGCAGAAGTGGATGGACACCGTCGCAGGCCAGACTTTCCTGAATTATGCTTACAGCTGGGGTGCATCGATCGTAATTTGCGGTGCATTGTTTAAGCTTACCCATCTTCCCGGAGCCAACATCATGTTGTTTTTGGGTATGGGTACCGAGGTTTTCGTGTTCTTCATATCGGCTTTCGACCGCCCCTTTGACAAGACAGCGGAGGGTCGTGAGCTACCAACGCGCCTGACAGAAGAGTATCTTGCCGAAGGTATTGTGACCTATTCGAACGAGAAGACGGATGGCAAAGGGCAGAAAGCTGTGGCTTCGGCAGAAACGGTTAGTCCTGCTTCTGGCGTGCAGCGTGTTGTAGCGGCGGCATCAAATAATAATGGGGAACCAGCCAACTTCACGGAACAGCCACAGCCTTCGTACGTTCCGCAGATGTCGGCAGAGGAAGCAGAGAAGCTGAATGAGGCGCAGGGTAATTATGTTACTGAACTTCAGGAACTGGTTGAAACCTTAAAACGCGTGAACGAACAGAGCCTGCGCCTGACCCGCGACAGCGAGGAAATGGAGAATCTGAACCGCACATTGACCGGTATTAGCAAAGTTTACGAAATACAGCTCAAGGGAGCCAGCCAGCAAGTAGGCACCATTGACCAGATTAATGAGCAAACACGTAAGATGGCTCAGCAAATAGACCAGCTCAATAAAATATATGCTCGCATGATTGAGGCGATGACCGTGAACATGCATGTCGCTGCACCGGGTGCAGCTCCCTTAAAAGAAGAATAGGCGATGGCAATCAAGAAACGACCGGTATCTCCCCGTCAGAAGATGATAAACTTAATGTATATCGTCCTTTTGGCGATGTTGGCACTGAACGTGTCAACCGAGGTACTTCATGGTTTCTCCATAGTTGAGGAGGGCTTGAACCGTACAACGGCCAACTCTTCTGCCGAGAACGATGCACTTTATGGTGATTTCAGAAGCCAGATGGCATCGAATCCAGAGAAAGTTAAGGCTTGGTTTGCAAAGGCTACTGAAGTGAAAAATATGAGCGATTCGCTCTATAATTTCGCACAATCCTTGAAGATTGCCATCGTAAAAGAGGCGGACGGAGAGGACGGTGATGTAAGAAACCTTGACAATGCAGACAATCTTGATGCGGCCGGAACGGTGATGCTTGCACCTGTTTCAGGAAAAGGTGGACAGCTTTTCAGAGCTATCAACTCGTTCCGTGAGCGTGTATTGACTTATGTTACCGACCCGCGGCAGCGCCGAATCATAGCCAGTAACCTCTCAACAGCGGTGCCACGTCGTGCCGGAACACTCGGAAAGAACTGGCAGGAATATATGTTTGAGAACATGCCTGTGGCTGCAGCAGTAACGCTTCTGTCCAAATTGCAGAACGATGTGCGCTATGCAGAGGGCGAAGTTCTTCACACATTGGTATCGAATATCGATATGAAGGATATTCGTGTCAATAAGCTTCAGGCCTTCGTGGTTCCTGAAAAAACCACCCTTTATCCCGGCGAGCGCTTCACTGCCAATATAGTAATGGCAGCCGTTGACACCACACAGCAACCGCAAATATATGTAAATGGTTCGCGTGTCAATACGTCGAACGGTACGTATAGCTTCACGGCGGGAGGCGTTGGTGAGCATCAGTTCGGTGGATATATCCTTATGCGCAATGCCAATGGCGACGTGCTTCGCCGCAATTTCCTGCAGAAATATAATGTTATTCCGGTACCGGGGAACGCCACTGTCGCTGCCGACCTCATGAATGTACTCTATGCGGGCTACACCAATCCTATTAGCGTCAGTGTTCCTGGAGTGCCACAGAACGGTGTAAGCGTCAGTATGAGTGGCGGTCATCTTACGTCGAAAGGCCCTGGCCGCTATGTAGCCGTGCCGTCAGCAGTGGGACATGATGTCACATTCCGCATTACGGCGCGCGACAATGGCAAGGTGCGCACGTTCCCTTCCTTTACTTTTAAGGTTCGTAAACTTCCCGATCCTACGGCATATATCGCTTTAGGCTCCGACCGCTATAAGGGTGGAAACCTTTCCAAGGCAGGCCTAATGGGTGCCAGTCATCTCAATGCAGCTATTGATGATGGTATATTAGACATACAGTTTAAGGTGACATCGTTTTCGGCTGTCTTCTATGACAACATGGGAAATGCCGTGCAAATGGCATCGTCAGGCGACAATTTTACCGACCGTATGCGTGAGCAGTTCCGCCATTTGTCTCGCGGACGCCGATTCTATATTACCGAAATCAAAGCCGTTGGGCCTGACGGTATAGCACGTTCACTGCCCGGAGCTATGGAGATTAAGGTGAGGTAAAACAGATAAAATTCTATAACGAGGACAAGAAAGTCTTATGAAGCGTATATTATTTATATTATTAATAGGTGGTCTTAGCCTTACGGCCGTAGCACAACCCAAGGCAAGGCGCCAGCAACAAGAGGCTGCAGCCCGCCAGAGTAACAAGAATAACATGACTCTTCGTTCGCAATTGTCGTTCCCTACAGAGGACAAGATGAACGAGGATGTGGTGTGGCGGCGCGACGTTTACCGCGAACTCAACTTGAACGATAACGCTAATGCTGCGCTCTATTACCCCGTAGAGCCTTTGGGTTCGCAAATGAGTCTGTTTACTTATTTGTTCAAATTGGTGATGTTGGGCCCGAAACATGGCGGTGTGGCTGCTTACAGCTATGATGTAAACACGGGTAACGAACGCTTCATTGAGTCGTTACGGGTTAACCCTCTCAAGTTTCTCGACGACTATCACATATTTTATGAACGAACCGACAGGGGCGTACATATCGACGACAGCGACATTCCCTCGGCCGAAGTAAAGGGTTATTTTGTCAAGGAAAGCACATATTATGACCAGAATACGGCTACATTCCATACCCGGGTTCAGGCTCTTTGCCCCGTGATGTACCGCGAAGACGACTTTGGCGACGGCGTTACCAAGTATCCCCTCTTCTGGGTGAAGTATGACGATCTGGCGCCTTTCCTCGCCAAGCAAACCATCATGACGAGTAATCTTAACAATGCTGCCACGATGAGTATTGACGATTATTTTACAATGAACGCCTATAAGGGCAAGATTTACAAGACTGCAAACATGCTCGGCAAGACGCTTTCGCAGGTTGTTGGTAGCGACAGCGTGAAACTTTCACGTGAGCAACGCCGCATTGAGAGTGAGATAGAGCAGTTTGAAAAGAGCATGTGGGGCGATGCTGCACGCAAGGATTCATTGGACAGCATTGCCAAACTCGACCCCAAAATGCTCAAGGCCGACCGCAAGATACGCCGCAACCGTCGTGCAGGTGACACGGAAACTACTGTCCGTAACCGCCGCGCCCGTTCGTCTTCCCCGTCTTCTTCGTCGGGCACTGCCCGCGTAACGGTTCGTCGCCAACGCCATTAGGGTAGACAAAACTTGTGGTGGCATCTGCCCTTTAGCATAAAAAGAAGGATAATACGAGTAATATTTCTTTATTAATTTTGAGATATGAGTATGAAAAGATTATTGTCAATGGCATTTGTTGCCGTAATGCTGATGCTGGTGTCACAGGCACATGCACAGGTAAAATTTGGTGTAAAGGGTGGTCTTAACGTCACAACCATGAAGTTTAACCGCCATGTTCTCGACAAGTCTAACAGTACAGGCTTCTATTTTGGGCCCACAGTGAAGTTTACTCTGCCTCTTGTAGGCCTTGGCGTTGATGCTTCGGCGCTTTACAATCAGTGCTCAAGCAAGATGACAGCAGAGCAGGGAAACGAGCAAATTATTACGGATAAAGTGGAGACTCTTACCCAGAAAGCTATCTCAATCCCCGTGAATCTGCGTTATGATGTGGGCCTTGGCGACGCTGCCAGCATTTATTTCTTTGCAGGTCCGCAGGCTTCTTTCAACGTAGGTGGGAAGATAAAGGATATCGATTGGAAGTGGGAGGACACCGATTTCTCGGTAAATGTGGGTCTCGGCGTGATGTTATTGGGCTGTCTGCAGGTCAATACCAACTATAATATAGGTATTGGAAAGACGGGCGAGCTGGGCGAACACTCCGTCTTTACCCATCTGCGAAAGGGATTCCACGGTCGTGCGAACACCTGGCAACTGGGCTTGGCTTATTATTTCTAAAGCATATTTCGCATGAAGGGCTTACCAACAGGTAAGCCCTTTTTTCAGCTTCGACGGTACTTTCAGCGGTAGTTCGGTTTGCCTTTACGCCGTAATCACCGATTATTTTCTTTATCTTTGCAGGCAATGAAGTATGTAGATGTCATTCTTCCTGTGCCTCTTGAGGGAACCTTTACCTATACTGTTTCCGATGAAATGGCCGTGGCGTGTGCCACGGGCGTGCGCGTTCTGGTGCCTTTTGGCAAGTCGAAGACCTATGCCGGTGTTGTTGTGCGCGTGCATGATAACGGTGCACCTGTTGCTGAAAGCAAGTTGAAGGGTGTGCTTTCAGTACTTGACATGTCGCCCGTACTGCTGTCTCGCCAGCTTAGGCTGTGGCAATGGATAGCCTCTTACTACATGTCGCCCATCGGCGAAGTGCTCAATGCCGCGTTGCCAGCAGGCTTTAAGGCCGATACAGCTTACCGCATAAAGACTGAAACTTATCTGAAACTTGCGCCCTCTTACCGCTCTGAGCAGGCCCTTCACATAGCGTTGAATATGCTTGCACGCTCGCCTAAGCGGCACGAAACGTTTATGTGCTATCTGCATTTGGCAGGTTTTGATGAGGCTTCCCCTTCTGACGATGCCTCCTGGCAGCCCAATGAGGTAACCCGTGAGGAGCTGATGAACGAGGCACGATGCA
Source organism: Prevotella sp. (assembly GCA_013333935.1). Classification (GTDB taxonomy): domain Bacteria; phylum Bacteroidota; class Bacteroidia; order Bacteroidales; family Bacteroidaceae; genus Prevotella. The sequence continues at coordinate 11,560 of JABCNV010000001.1, forward strand.
CTTCTGCCATCGTAAAACGCCTTACAGAACAGGGCTTCCTCGAAATTTACGAAAAAGAAGTAGGGCGGTTGAACCACACAGGACAGCCGCATCCTGAAAACATCCATCCGCTCAGCGAGCCGCAGCAACAGGCTTATGACGCCATTTTAAAGCAGTGGCAAACCCGCCCCGTGGTGCTTTTGCACGGGGTAACATCGAGCGGAAAAACCGAAATTTACATACATCTTATCCAGAAGGCCATCGATGAGGGCCTGCAAGTACTTTATCTTCTGCCCGAAATTGCGCTTACCGTACAGATGACGCAGCGGCTGCGCCGTGTGTTTGGCGACCGTCTGGGCATATACCATTCGAAGTACAGCGATGCCGAACGCGTAGAAATATGGCACCGTCAGCTCTCTGCCCGTCCCTACGATGTGGTGCTGGGGGCGCGCAGTGCCGTCTTTCTGCCGTTCCAAAAGCTGGGTCTTGTCATTGTCGATGAGGAACACGAGTCGAGCTTTAAGCAGCAAGACCCCGCGCCCCGCTACCATGCACGCAGTGTGGCTATTGTGCTGGCGCGCATGTTTAACGCCCAAACCGTGTTGGGAACAGCTACGCCGTCGATGGAAAGTTACTACAATGCGCAGACCGGAAAATACGGTTTTGCAACGCTCTCTACGCGCTTCAGCGGTATAGAATTGCCCGAAATAGAAGTGGTTGACATCAAGGATTTGCGACACCGCAAGCTGATGAACGGCCCCTTTTCGCCCCAGTTGCTGAAGGCTATGCGCGAGGCTTTCAGTGAGGGTAAGCAAGTTATTCTGTTCCAAAACCGCCGCGGCTTCGCACCAATGGTTGAGTGTCGCGTGTGCGGATGGGTGCCGAAGTGCAAGAATTGCGATGTGTCGCTCACCTATCATAAGCGTCTGAATGTGCTCACATGCCACTATTGCGGCTACACCATGCCCGTGCCCCATGTGTGTCCCAACTGTGAGAACCCCAACCTTTCGGGCCGCGGATACGGCACCGAGAAGGTAGAAGACCTTATTGCAGAGCTTTTTCCCGAAGTCCGCGTGGCGCGAATGGACCTCGATACCACGCGCACGCGCAATGCCTATGAGCGTTTGATAGACGAGTTTGGCGCGGGACGCACCAACGTGCTCATCGGCACACAGATGGTTACCAAGGGTTTAGACTTCGACAAAGTAGCAGTAGTGGGCATTCTCGATGCCGATTCGATGCTGAATTATCCCGATTTTCGTGCCTACGAACAGGCGTTTATGATGATGAGCCAGGTAAGCGGCAGGGCAGGCCGACGCGGTGAGCGCGGGCGGGTTATCCTGCAGACGCGAAGCCCTGGGCTGCCTGTTATACAGCAGGTAGTGCATAACGATTACGCCTCCTTTTACAAAGACCTGCTTGCCGAGCGCGAAATGTTCCGCTATCCGCCGTTTTATCATCTGGTGTATATTTACCTGAAGCACAAGCAGGACGGCCTTGTTGAGATGGCTGCGCAGGAGATGGGCGCGCAGCTCAGGCATATTTTTGCCGACCGTGTGCTCGGTCCCGACAAGCCTTCAGTGGCTCGTGTAAAGGCGATGAGCATACGAAAGATTGTCATCAAGCTCGAAAACGGCATCGACCAGCACCGTGTCCGCGAGCAGCTTATGCACATTCGCCGGCAGCTTCTCGACCAAAAAGCCTACCGCGCACTGCATATTTATTTTGACGTTGACCCCATTTAATTTTAATTTATAAACACAATGACTAAACCTAAAATCTTTAACCTGCTTTTGTTTTTGACGCTGTCGCTCTGCCACAGCACTGTTTTTGCCCAGACCGAGCGACTTGATTCCGTGATGATTAACGGGCACATGCGCCGCTTCAAGATGGTTCTGCCCACGACATTAAAGGCTGACGCCCCCATGGTTATGGTGCTTCACGGCTACAGCAGCTCCTATTTGAAGAAGCGAACCTATATGGATAAGGCTGCCGAGGCGCACGGATTTGCGCTGTGTGTACCCGACGGACTGAAAGACCCTGCGGGCAAACGCAGCTGGAATGTGGGCTATCCGAAGCAGAAAGGCTGGAAGATGGACGATGTGCAGACCGTGTGCCGCCTGGCTGCACATGTGCAGAAGAAGTACCATCTCAGCCGTGTGAACACGTTCCTCACGGGCATGTCGAACGGTGGTGAGATGTGTTACCTGCTGGCTTACCGCAATCAGACCACCTTCCGGGCGCTGGCATCGATATCGGGCCTCACGCTGATGTGGATGTACAAGGAGCTTAAACCCACGCGCGCGGTGCCGTTCATGGAGGTGCACGGCACCGAAGACCGTACGTCAGAATGGGCCGGAGACCTTGTGAACAGGGGAGGATGGGGTGCCTATTTGCCCGTGCCGACGGCTGTGAACGCTATCGTGGCCTTGAACCGCTGTACGCATGAGGAGGTAACGCGCATGGAGAGCCGAACGCCTGCCAATGGCCGTTCGGTGATTTTCCATCGATTTCCGGATGGTGATAGCGGCTGCGAGGTGTGGCTCTACGAGGTTGTGGGCGGAAAACACTCGTGGCATGATGCCGACATTGACACGGGCGAAGAGGTGTGGCGCTTTTTTTCGAAGTATCTGAAATAGGTGCGTCATGGCCTGACACAAGGCTCTTTGCAGCACCTTTCTCTGTTTATAATTGTGCTTTTGCAGGCCTTTGCCGGTGTGTTTCCGGATTGGCCCTGCTCCCTTTTCCGGCTTCCGGTAAGCTCTTCCCTTGATTTTCGTCGGGTTATGACGGCCGTCGCACAAGTCGTATGGCGGTCGCCGTACGCGCGTACTACGGCCGTGATACAACTCGTACTGCGGCCGCCGTACTTTCACCAAAAGCCTGTAGTGAAGTGAACTATGATACTTAATAAGTTTACTTTTCCATCCATCGGCTTTGAATCTGACGTATGATGAAGCCTGCGGCTTCACCTTTCAATAACCCCCAGCCATCGCGTAGCGTGACTGGGGGTATATGTATGCGGATTATTGTATCGACTCTGGAAGAGTCGCCCGTCTTAGTAGAAGGAGATTAAGGACGTTTTTAGATTTTTATTTATACAACAGAGAACGGCGCAATGACCAATGCCGGGGCAAAATCATTACGCCGTTATACAGCGTTTACATGGCTGTAAAGGTGTTGTTTAGAAGTCGATGTCGAGGCTGGCTCCTGCAACGTTGTTGTTGCGGGTATAGTTGGCGGTATAGGCCAGACCGGTGTTGGGAGAGGTAACCGAGGTCTTTTTCGTTCCGTAGAAAGTGTGCATATAGGCCAGGTTCAGCCTCATCTTCGGGCTCAGTTTAACCTGTACGCCACCGCCAACAGAGTTGGAATTGACGACGAACGACTTGTCGTCCATATACGATGTGGTAAGGCCGTAGTTGGTCCGCTGATAGCCTGCGCTCACGGTTACGGTTTTGCTGGCATCGTATTCGGCGCCGAAGCTGTATTCGAAAGAGCCTCGGGTGAGCTTCTTTTCCTTATGGTTGTAGGCGGTTGCCTGCTTGTCGAAGTAGTAATGGAAGCCTGCGGTGAGGTGCCATTGGTCGGTGGGTCTGTAGCCTGCGCCCAGGGCGAGGATGCCCGGTAGGTCGGCAGGAACCTTCTTGCCGTCGGCATATTCGCCGGTTGCTTCCTGAAGCCCCTGGTCGAACTTCTGTTTCAGTGCCGCCATAGTAGCCTGAACGCGGGGGTTGCTCATCACGTTCTGTGCCGTTGCAGCGGCTGCGGCTTGTGCTCTTGCTTCAGACATGCCTTGCTGCATCAGCTGTTGCTGGAGCACAGTCTGCATGCGAGCCTTGAGGTTATCGACGAGATGGCCGCTCAATTGCCCGTTCTGCTCGATGACACCAATGCTTGGAAAGCTGTTGACGGCAGAGTTTTTCATGCGCAGGCGCGTCTTGAATTCATACTTTGCAGCGAAGTTCCACCGGCCCGTTTTGTAGTCGATGCCGATAATTGGCGTAAAGCCGATGCCGCTTTGGTCGCAGTTAAGTTCGATGTCGGCAGAGTTTGTCTTTGACGGATCAAGCACGGTGTAGAGGGCCGTCTTGCCAACCTGTATGTTGCGCACGTAGCCGTAGTAGTTGGCCTGCGCGTAAACGCCGCGCACACCGGCAAAAACGCTGAAGCTGGGGCTGACCTTATAGGCGGCACCTAACGAGAGACCGTAATAGTATTGGCGCCCGCGCATGTAGCTCGTGGCGCGGTAGTTGCCCAGTGTTCCAAAGCCCACATCGCTTGAGAACAGGCGTACACCGTTGCCGATGGCGCCGTCAATGGTCTGTGCCAGGCCCGAAGCGGCAAGGGCTGTTTCGGATACAATGCGCTCGAAACTGCCGAGGCCGTCGTCGAAAGTGCACTTCCCGCCACCGCCTCCTACGCCGAATCCGGCCTGGAACGAGAGCTTATCCCAGTTATATGCAAACTGGAACGAGGGGAAAACTGGAGCTAACGCGTGTCCCGTATACTTGCGGGAGGTAGACTTGGTGTCAAGATTGTGTGCGAAAAGAGGATATTCATTGTTAATGGTTCTGCTCTGCCAGATAAACTGCCAGTTCAGAGAGATGTGGGCACCGTTGGGCAGAAAGGCCACCCCGGCGGGGTTAAAGTAAACGCCGTCAATGCCAATTGCCCCGTCGCGTGACAGGGTTCGGTCAAAGATAACGCTCATGTTGGAATTGGTGTTAATGCCACCGGCAAAAGCTGTTGCGGCTGTTGCAAAGGCAAAGGCTGCAAGAGCTACTTTTAATTTAGTCATATTAAATAGTTCTAAAAAATTGGTTGCAAAGGTAGATTAATTGTTCTGTACCTCCTATTTTGCCCAAACTTTTTTAGAATAAGTTAACAAAATCAAGATTTTGCTGCAGGATATTGTATGCGTGTATGGTAGATGGCCTTCAGGCGTTCGATGAGAACCTGCTTGGCAATGGCAATATCGTAGAAGGTTATACGACACTCTTTGAAGAAGCCGTCGGCTACCTGCTGGTCTATTAATTTGTTAACGAGGTCGCTGATACTCTCTTCGGTGTAGTCCGGAAGTGAGTGGGAGGCTGCTTCGCACGTGTCGGCCATCATGAGGATAGCCTGTTCGCGGGTAGAGGGATTGGGCCCAGGATAGGTAAATGGCCCCTTGTCTACAATCTCGTCAGGGTGTTCGTTCTGATACTTGATGTAGAAATACTTGACCAATCCGTGGCCGTGATGGGTGAGAATAAAGTCGCGAATGACGACAGGAAGGTTGTTTTCTTCGGCCAGTTTAACGCCATTGTTGACGTGAGCAATGATGATTTGTGCGCTCTCCTTGTAAGTAAGACTGTCGTGTGGGTTAATACCGCCCTGCTGATTCTCGGTAAAAAAGGCGGGCGTCAGAATCTTGCCAATGTCATGATACAGAGCACCGGTACGCACAAGTGTGCTTTTTGCCCCAATCTTATTGGCTATTTCCGAAGCCAGATTACCCACGGTGATAGAATGTTGAAAGGTTCCCGGAGCCTCCTCGCTGAGCTTACGGAGCAACCCTTTATTGGTATCGGAAAGTTCGATGAGGGTAATAACGGATACAAAATCAAAGGTTTTTTCGACAAGGAACATCAGTGGGTAAGCCAGCAACAGCAATACACCGTTGATGAGGAAGTGGTAATACATGCTGCTTTCAAACTCAAATTCTTCGGAACTCTCCATGAGTTTCAGCGTAAGATAAGTGACACAGGTGACGATGAACACCCATAAGGCGGTGTGGAACACCTGTGCACGCGACGACATTTCGCGCAGCGAGTAGATGGCTACAAGGCCTGCGACGGTTTGAATAATAATGAAGTCGAACTGGTATCTTAGGGCGCAGGCACAGATAAGCACCATTGTGATGTGTGTGATAAAGGCTGTGCGCGAATCCATGAAGACGCGTGTGAAAATGGGAACAAAGGCAAAAGGCAGGATATAAACGCTGAAATTAAAGTAGGTATGCTCAATCATCAGCGACACTAATACAGGGAAAATGGCTATCAATACGTAAAGCATGGCAATGTTTCGCAGCTTTTCGAAGTAGTCGCGACGGAACAATCCCAGGTACATGGTGAAGAGTAAAACCAGGATAAACACGTATACTGTATTGCCTATAAGATTATAGGTGAGCTGCGTTTGGGAGGCACTTCGGCGCTGCATCTCCTTTTGCATGGAGTTCAATACACGAAAACTGTATTCATTGACAAGTTCGCCCTGACCGATAATGCGCTGACCGGCCATCACAATACCGCTTGCCGGCGATATACCGCTGAGCAAATCGTTCCTCGAACTCTCTGTGCGCACTTTGTCATAAATCAGGTTGGGGACAATATAATTATTGAGATTCAGACGTTGTAAGAGGTTACGCTCCTGGACAAGGTGATCATCGCTGAGCAGTTGTTCATAAGCCGACATGGTAGAGTAAATGTAATTGATAGGCATGCTTTCGGCATCTTTGCCGAAGACTATGCGCACCTGGCTCGTCGTATCATGGTGAATGCTGTTGTAAGCAGGCGTTTCCATGATGCCCGCCTGATAATAACGGTGCAGCCGGTCAATGATAATCTCCTCGTATCCAGCTGGTAGCTTGACCTTGTTGCCGGCGAGGTCATGGCGCAGCTTGGCTATTTCTTCAGGCTCAACCCTGCTGTTGTAATCGTAATAAGGCTGAAATTGTCGGAGCAAAGAGTCACGCTCGCGGGCAAGAGCTTCCTCGGTCTTGTATACAGGAAAGTCATATTTCGCAATGATGGTACCGTAATGCCAGGGTTCTCCTACCTCATAATCGAACTTTCTCCCCTCATTACGGGGAAGGAACCATACGATAAGAATGGTGGTAAGCAGAACAAAGGCTGTACGAATGGATAAGTTACGCCAGAAAAATTCGTCTTTTTTATGGAAGCTACTGGTAATACTCATGAAGATTTATCTTTGGTGTTTGCCATGCGAAAATACTAAAAATATAGGTAAAGTCGAAAAAAATATATTAATTTTGCGAAAAAATAAGAATTAGGCATGCCTGAAAGAAAAGTGAGAGTGCGTTTTGCACCCAGTCCAACAGGACCTTTACACATAGGCGGTGTGCGTACCGCTCTTTATAATTATTTGTTTGCTCGTCAGTACAATGGCGAATTGGTATTCCGTATTGAGGATACCGACTCGAATCGTTTTGTTCCGGGAGCTGAAGATTATATTCTTGAATCGTTCCGTTGGCTGGGAATCAAGTTTGATGAAGGAGTAAGTTTTGGTGGCAGCCACGGACCGTACAGGCAGAGCGAGCGCCGCGAAATCTATAAGAAATATGTGCGTCAGCTTTTGGACGAAGGGAAAGCATACTATGCCTTTGACACTCCGGAAGAATTAGAAAAAGCACGTACAGAGATACGGAATTTCCAATATGACGCGCATTCCCGCATGCGAATGCGCAACTCCCTTACACTGTCAGAAGAAGAAGTAAAAAGACTTATTGGTGAAGGAAAACAGTATACTGTACGTTTTAAAATTGAACCAGGACAGGAGATTCACGTTAGCGATATGATTCGTGGAGACGTGTGTATCAAGAGTGATATCCTGGATGATAAAGTACTTTACAAAAGTGCCGACGAGCTTCCTACCTATCATTTGGCCAACATTGTTGATGATCACCTGATGGAAATAACCCATGTGATACGTGGTGAAGAGTGGCTTCCGAGTGCTCCTCTGCATGTTTTGCTTTATCATGCTTTCGGTTGGGAGGATACTATGCCTCGTTTTGCCCATCTCCCGCTGTTGTTGAAGCCCGAAGGGAAAGGCAAATTGTCGAAGCGAGATGGTGACCGTTTAGGTTTCCCCGTATTCCCTTTGGAGTGGCATGACCCTAAGAGTAACGAGGTTTCAAGCGGCTATCGTGAGAGTGGTTATTTCCCAGAAGCCGTGGTAAACTTCCTTGCATTGTTGGGTTGGAACCCAGGAACAGAGCAGGAAATCTTTAGTCTTGACGAACTTGTTAAGGCTTTTGATATTACCAAATGTTCGAAGAGTGGAGCAAAATTCGATTATCAGAAAGGTATATGGTTCAATCATGAATACATCCTGCGCAAGAGCAATGAAGAGATTGCACGCCTGTTTGCTCCCATTGTAGCCAATAACGGTGTGGAAGAAAGTTTTGAACGTGTGCAGAAGGTTGTCAGTATGATGAAGGATCGTGTAAGTTTTGTGAAAGATCTTTGGCCGTTGTGTTCGTTCTTTTTCATCGCCCCCACTGAATATGATGCCAAGACCGTGAAGAAGCGTTGGAAAGAATATTCTTCCCAACAGATGACGGAGCTTTGCGAAGTTCTTGAGAATATTGACGACTTCTCGATTGAAGGTCAGGAACCCATTGTAGAAAAATGGATTACTGATAAGGGTTATAAAATGGGTGATGTGATGAATGCTTTCCGCCTTGCTCTAGTCGGGATTGGCAAAGGACCAGGTATGTTCGATATCTCTGCTTTTTTGGGTAAGGATGAAACTATCCGTCGCTTGAAGAAAGCCATACAGGTTTTGGGACAGGTATAATCGTATGGTTTTAGAGATTCCGAGAAGAAGATAAGCTCATGTACAATATCTTGATGTATCTTTATGCTTTTGGCGTGTGGGTTGTATCCCATTTTAGCGAGAAGGTTAAGAAAATGTGGAATGGCGAACACGATGCATTCCGTGTTCTTCAAGAGAAGATAGACCCTAAATCCCAATATGTTTGGTTTCATGCAGCTTCCCTTGGAGAATTCGAACAAGGGCTTCCTTTGATGGAACGTATTCGTGAAGAGCATCCTGCATACAAGATATTGCTGACCTTTTTCTCCCCATCGGGTTATGAAGTTCGTAAGGATTATGCCGGTGCTGACATCTGTTGTTACCTACCTCTTGACACGAATCGTAATGCCCATCGCTTTTTAGATACCATACATCCTGTGATAGCGTTCTTCATTAAATATGAGTTTTGGTATAATTATCTGCATATTTTGAAGAGCCGTAGCGTGCCGGTGTACAGTGTTTCAAGCATATTTCGTCCTGACCAAGTGTTCTTTAAATGGTACGGGAAGCAGTATAGCCGTGTTCTTCACTGCATTAGCCGTTTCTTTGTCCAAAACGAAGAGAGCCGCTTTCTTTTGCATGGTATCGGTCTGGATAACGTAACAGTGGTGGGGGATACACGTTTCGACCGCGTTTTACAGATTAAGGAAGCATCGAAAAGACTTCCTGTTGTAGAGGCTTTTGTTAAAGGAACCGACGACGATACTGCCGTAAGAACTGTCACAAAACGTCCAAAAGTGTTTGTTGCCGGTTCGTCATGGGCGCCTGATGAAGATGTTTTTATCAACTATTTTAATCAGCATCGCGACTGGAATTTGATTATAGCGCCGCACGTTATTGGGGAGGATCATTTAGAACAAATACAGCAAAAGCTCAACCGTAAGACCGTCCGCTACACGCAAGCTACCGAAGAAGATGCTCTAAATGCAGAGTGTTTGATTATTGATTGTTTCGGTTTGCTGTCAAGTATTTACCATTATGCCGATGTCTCTTATGTGGGAGGCGGTTTCGGTGCGGGTATTCATAATGTGCTTGAAGCCGCTGTATGGAGCATTCCTGTTATCTTCGGTCCCAATAATAAGCATTTTCAGGAGGCTCAAGGTTTGCTGAAAGTGTGTGGCGGTTTTGAGATAACTGATGCTGAGAGTTTTGAAAATGTGATGTGTAATCTTCAGCAGGATGATCAGAACCTGATAGAAGCCGGACAGAGGGCAGGAGCTTTCGTCGCTGGTTTGTCAGGTGCAACAGATAAGATTCTGAAAGGAATCAGTTTATAATATACAAACAATAATCTCCTGAAAGTATTATTCTTTCAGGAGATTATTGTTTTTTATTTTCCTAAAACATTTATAATGCGTCGTAAGCCCTCTTCCAAGGTTGTTCTCGGGCAGGCTAAATTGATACGTAAATAGCCTTCTCCGGCTTGACGACCATATAGTGTTCCGCTGCTTACAAACACCTTCCCTTTATGTAAAAGCTTCGAGGTAGCTTCGTCACTTGACAATCCAGTCTTTCGAATATCGACCCAGGCTAAGTACGTTGCCTCTAATTTCAGTACATCAACTTGCGGAAGACTTTCTGCAAACGTGTTTTTCAGCAGGTTATAATTCTCCTGAATGTAACTTCTTAATTCGTCAAGCCATGTCTCGCTTTCGTTGTAAGCGGCCTTCAATGCCACAACACCGAAGGGATTTACATCGCATACTTCATAGATATTGATAACGTGATTGATACGGCGGCGCATCTCATTATCGCTGCAAATGAGATAGGCATTTTGCAGTCCGGCGATGTTAAAGGCCTTTGACGGTGAGCTAAGGGTTACCGAAATATTCTGGTTTGCCTCGTTGACAGCTGCAAAAGGTATGAACGTATAGCCCGGCATGGTTAGTTCACAATGTATTTCATCGGATATCACCCTGACGTGATGGTGCTGACAAATGGTCCCCATTCTGGCCAGTTCCTCACGCGTCCATATACGCCCTGCAGGGTTATGAGGGTTACAAAGCAGAAAAACCGTTGTCTTTTCATCGCTACATTGGCGTTCAAAGTCATCCCAGTCGATGACATAAGAATTGCCTTTTCTTATCAGCTTATTTTCGGCAATCTCACACCCCTGGTTTCGAATGGATGAGAAGAAACAGTTGAAGACCGGTGTCTGTACGAGTACTTTCTCCCCTGGTAACGTCAGCGCCTTGATACTGCAACTGATGGCAGGAACCACGCCACTAGTGTACAGTATCCACTTGCGTTTCACATTCCACTGGTGACGTCGCTTTTGCCACGAGATAATAGCATCGTAATATCCCTCGTCTACTTTTGTATAGCCGAACACTCCATGTTCAACCCGCTTAGTGAGTGCCTGACGAATGGCCGGTGCTGCTTCAAAATCCATGTCGGCGACCCACAGTGGAATAACACCCTCTTCCTTGATGTCATCCCACTTGTATGAGCCTGTGCCCCTGCGATTTACTTGTTTGTCGAAAATACTCATGGTGATTTATTGTCGGGTTATAATCTTACAGTCGTGCTCCTTTGCATATTCGTTGTAGGTGATTGAGCCTATCTTGTCAGCAACAATCATCCCTGAGACGGGGTTTTTAATATTGGTAATAGCTCCCTTGATGCAGGCATCAATGTTTGTGCAGTCCTCAAAGGCACGATCGCAAGCCGCATCAAAGGTACAATCTTCAAGCGTAATATTGTCAGCGTAGCAGATAGGCTGCTCACCTGCAATATGGCAACGCACAAGTTTTACATTGGTAGAGTGCCATGCCAGGTACTCGCCGTCAAGCTCTGAATCGTATATTGTCACATTGTCGCACTCCCAAAACGAGTCTTTTGTCACAATTTTCGCGTTGTGAACCTCTACGTTTTTGCAATATTGGAAAACATATTTGGCATCAGATACCAGCCCGTCAACGTAGATGTTACTTGAGAACATAAAGGGATATGTGCCCTCATGCAGTTCTACGTTTTTCAGTTTCAGTCCGTCAATGCGCCAGAATGTCTCATCGGCATCGTTCATCTTGACGTTTTCAAGCTCCAGATTCTTCATCTCCCTGAAGAATTTAGGCCCATCGATTATACAGTCTTTCATCACCATATCGTTGCTATACCAGATGGCCGAACGACTGCCTTCGGCGAAATAACAACTCGTAATGAGACTGTGGTCTACATGCCACCATGGATATTTTCCGTAGAATTTGCTGTCGTGACATTCTATATTGCGGCAGCATTTTATACCCGACTCGCCATCGGTTATCGTTATATTGTCAAGACGTACGTCGTGTGCGCCGAAGAGCGGACGCTCTCCTCCGAACGTCAAATCGTGTATTGAATCCATAAAAATAATATATGATGAGAACTAATGTCACTGTAAAAACTACAAAATCCGTGCCAAAGGAAGTTGTGCGATTGGGCTAATGGGGTTATATTATAATAAAGGTGTAGCGATGCGGAAATAAAAAGCCCGAGGCTTTTCCAAGCTCCGGGCCATATGATATAGGATGAAACAATTAACCTAATTAAAGGTTAGCATTGTCTTTTTTCCACTTTTCTACTGGAGGAACAATGCCCAGGTCAATCACTTCCTGACGCATTTTGCAGAGATGCTCGTAAGATTTCTGCAGGTCGGCCATTTCTTCCTTCGAACCAGTAGGTTCAGTATAGTGAACGCCGGTAGCGTCGATGGTTGTAGGCAGAGCCATCATCACGTCCTTGATACCCAGGCCGGGCAGGTTTGCATAGCAACCGGCAGGCAACGTAAACTTCTCACCACCCATGGCTGCCTCAATCATTTTCACTGCGTTGTAGGCAGGACTCTGGAACGAGCTGCGGCCGCGGAGCTTGATAATGCGTGAGCCACCCTGTGTGGTTATCTGCTTGATTTCTGCCCAGCGCTCTGCCGAGAGACCCATTTCTGCGAGAGGCTTGCCGTCGATTTTTACCTGAGAGGCAAATACTGCCATCTGCTCGCCGTGGCCACCATAGGTGTGAGCGCCGGTAACCTTGTCCTGCTGAACACCAAATTCGTGTGCCAGAGCCTGCTGCAGACGTGTTGAATCCAAAGCGGCAAGAGAAGTAAGCTGGTTAGGTTTCAGGCCAGAGTGGATGAGAGCAGTAAGTGCAGTAACGTCAGCAGGGTTGAAAATAACAACAACGTGCTTCACATCGGGGCAGTATTTCTTGATGTTTTCACCGAAATCGGCAGCAATTTTACAGTTACCTTTCAGCAGATCCTCGCGGGTCATACCGTCTTTACGTGGTGCACCACCTGAAGAAATGATATACTTTGCGCCGGTGAAGGCCTTCTTTGCAGCCTCTGCAACTTTCTCGGGATTGTTCATATCCTCTACAGCCGGTGCGTAATAAGAGAGGTTTGCACCAGGGAAAGCGCACTGCTCCATTTCGTCGAACACGCCGTGTACGCCCGGTTCGAAGATGTCGTACAGGCAGATGTTAGGTGTAAGACCGAGAGAAAGGGCGGTTTGTACCATGTTAGAACCAATCATACCGCCCGCTCCGACGATAAGCAGTTTTTCGTTTGTTAAATACTTCATAGCTACGTTATATGTTTAAGAATGTTTGAAATTCCTGCATTTTGTGCTGATTAATCGGCGTGATTTCGTCGAAAACCATCAGCATTGCAAAGTTAAGAAAAAAAGGATATAACGGTTTACTTCTGCCCGATTAAATTTGTTGTATATTCTTAAAAGGCGTATCTTTGCTAAGTCTGTTTAGCAATTTAAATTTCAAAATGAAACCAATCCCCACTGATATGAAAGAAGAAACGGCACAACGATTAAGTAATTTGCGCGAAGTGATGAAGCGCGAGCACCTCGATGCTTTCGTATTCCCGAGCACTGATCCGCACAATAGCGAATACGTTCCCGACCGCTGGAAAGGGCGAGAATGGCTAAGTGGTTTCACCGGTTCGGCAGGAACGGCCGTCGTTACCATGCATGAGGCCGCACTCTGGACCGACAGTCGCTACTTTCTTGCGGCCGAACAGCAGATTGCCGGTACCGAATTCAAGTTGATGCGTGAGCGTGTTGCCGGTACGCCTTCGATAGCTGAGTGGTTAGGCAACGTGCTTAGTGATGTGGACGGAGCCCAGGTTGGCATCGACGGTATGGTGAACACGGCTGCCGATGTTGAGGCACTGATAGCCGACCTGCGCCGTCAGGGCGGTATCACTGTGCGCACAAACTTCGACCCGCTGGCCATAATCTGGCCCAATCGGCCGCCTGTTCCTGCTGCCAAAATTGAAATACAGCCCCTCGAATATGCCGGTGAGACGACGGCTTCGAAGCTTAGCCGTATCGGCACGGCGCTGCGCTCGCTGCACGCCGACGGCATGCTGGTGTCGGCGCTTGACGATATAGCCTGGACACTGAACCTGCGAGGCGGTGACGTGCACTGCAATCCCGTGTTTGTTTCCTACCTGTTAATCAGTCCGAAAACGGTCACGTTGTTCGTCAACGACGATAAACTTACGCCCCCCGTTAAGGTTTATCTCTCTGCTCAGGGCGTGCAGACGGCCCCTTACGATACCATCAGGGATGCCCTCCGCCGCTATGATGAGTATAACATTCTGCTTGACCCTCACGAAACTTCCTACACGCTCTTCAGGCAAGTGCGCGTGCAGGAGGTGGTTCGTGCGGCGTCGCCTGTTCCCGCTATGAAGGCCATCAAGAACGAAGTTGAGGTAGAAGGCTTCCGCCGTGCGATGATACGTGACGGCGTTGCCATGGTAAAGTTTCTGCGATGGCTGCAGACAGCCGTTGCGACAGGGCAGGAAACGGAGGTAAGTATCGCCGCGAAGCTGACGTCTTTGCGTATGGAACAGCCGCTTTTTCGCGATATCAGCTTCGACACGATAGCCGGTTACGAGGCCCACGGTGCCATTGTTCATTACGAGGCTACGCCCGAAACAGACGTGTCTTTAGAGCCAAAGGGCTTCCTCCTGCTTGACAGCGGAGCCCAGTATCAGGACGGAACCACCGACATTACACGCACCATAGCCCTCGGCCCGCTTACCCAGGAGCAGCGCGAGATTTACACACTGGTGCTGAAAGGACATATACAATTAGAGCTGGCTAAGTTCCCATCGGGGGCCTGCGGCACGCAAATCGACGCCCTTGCACGTGAGGCAATGTGGCGAAAAGGCCTTAATTTCATGCACGGAACAGGCCACGGCGTAGGCTCGTTCCTGAATGTTCACGAGGGGCCTCACCAAATAAGGATGGAGTATAAGCCTGCACCGCTGCTGCCTTTCATGACTGTAACCGACGAGCCCGGGCTGTATCTGCAGGGTAAATTCGGCGTGCGCATTGAGAACACATTGCTCATTAAGCCCTACATGACGACGGCGTTCGGCGACTTCCTGCAGATAGAGCCACTGACGTTGTGCCCCATTGACACCGCTCCCATTGTGCGCGAGATGATGCTGCCTGAAGAAACAGGCTGGCTCAACGGCTATCACGAGTATGTCCTTGACAAGCTTTCACCCCATCTTGCCGGTGCCGACCTCGACTGGCTACGTGCTGCCACACAGCCCTTTTAGGCTTTGTCGTTTTCTGAGAAAATAAGAATATCCATGCCTTTTCCCGCTTATATGTGCCGGAAAAGGCATTTTTTAAAGGTGAGTGAGAATGTAATCGACAGCCTCCGGCATAAGACGGCGCGGAGAACGGGGTGCTCCTCCCAGTCCGTTTTCCATCAGCAGGCTGAATGTCAGCGCCTTGTTGTCAAGCTCTTTCAGGAACGAGAAGCGTACGTAACGGTTCTGCTTGCGCTGGCTTAACCATTGATCGCAGGCTTGTTGTGAGATGAAATAGGCGCTGTCGTCTACCGATTCGCGCCACGATAAGTCCGTGGCCGTTACCTCCATCATAAATGTAAGCCTGCTTTCCGGCGCGGTGGCGTACAGGAAAACAATGTCGCCCACCTCGAAATGGTTGTGCATTCCCCAATCGATAAAGCCGTGGTCGCGAATAAAATCGGCCACACGGTATTGCCGGTGATTGTATGCTCTAATCCAGTATGTCATGTTTCGGGGTGTAAAGTTAAGCATTTCCGTTGAATTGTTTAGCCGTTTTTCCGAATAACATTGGAACTTTCGGTGCCGCCTTTCCGGGCCGATGACAAAGTGCGGTGGCCGCCGCACGCGCGTATGACGGCCGCCGGAAGATGCGTACCACAGCTGCCGCACACGCGTATGGCGTCCGCCGTAACATCACTTTAGCGGTTTGAACAGTCGGGCATTATTGCAGAGAGGGTGTGCCTTTTCGCTTGTTTTATAATATTTATTAACAATGAAGCGTCGTCGTGAGTAGCGTTTTTTTGCTTATCTTTGCTTGCAGGTGCCGTCGCAGGGCGGCGTAGCGTTCTTGCGCTGATATACAAAAACAGAATTGGAACGATGCTCAGAAAAACAAGAATAGTCCTTGCTTCGATATTCTTCATAGGGATAACGCTGCTTTTGCTCGACTTCAGCGGCTCGCTTCATGCGTGGCTGGGGTGGATGGGCAAAGCGCAGTTTCTGCCCGCCTTGCTCGCCCTGAACGTGGCTGTAGTGCTGGTTCTGGCGGTGCTGACGCTTATATTCGGCCGCATTTATTGCTCGGTTGTCTGCCCTATGGGCGTGATGCAGGACGTCATTGGCTGGTTGGGGAAACGGCAGAAGCGCCGCCGCTATGGCTTTTCGCCCGAGAAACGCGTGCTGCGGTGGGCGTTATTTGTGCTTGCTGTCGCAGCATGGGTGGCGGGTGTAGCCTCGTTTGTGGCCCTGCTGGCGCCCTACAGCAGCTACGGCCGCATGGTGCAGAACCTGTTCCAGCCCCTTTATCTGGCTGCGAATAACCTGCTGGCGACGGGCGCCGAGCATGTAAACAGCTATGCTTTTTACAGCAAGGACGTGTGGATAAGGTCGTTGCCTACGTTCGTTATTGCCGCGGTGACATTTGTTACAGTGGCTTTTCTGGCATGGCGTAACGGGCGAACCTACTGCAATACCGTCTGCCCGGTGGGCACTCTGTTGTCTGTGATGGCGCGCTTCAGCTGGCTGAAGATAAGGTTCAACGGCGAAAAGTGCCGCAGTTGCTCACTGTGTACACGGAGCTGTAAATCGGCATGTATCGACTTCAAGCACCATTATGTCGACTATTCGCGCTGTGTGGTATGCGGCGATTGCCTGGAGGCGTGCAAGTTTGACGCCCTGCATTATACGCATAAAACCGCTAAGCCCGCTGCTGTTAAAGAAGAAGCTCCGGCCGAGGAAGTCGTCAAGCCCCGCCCTGATGAGGCCGTGAAGACCGATGGTGTGACGCGCCGGTCGTTCCTTCTCGCCGCCGCGGCAGCCTTTACAGCCGCTGCAAAGGCCGAGGGTAGGGAGAAGACAGACGGCGGTATGGCCGTCATTGTTGACAAGGAAGCCCCCAATCGTGCAACGCCTATAACGCCCCCGGGGTCGCTGAGCGCCCAGAACATGGCGCGCCACTGTACAGGATGTCAGCTTTGTGTGGCCGAATGTCCGAACGATGTGCTGCGTCCGTCGACCGGTTTACTGCATCTGATGCAGCCCGTGATGAGCTACGAGCGCGGCTATTGCCGGCCCGAGTGTAACCGTTGCTCGCAGGTTTGTCCCACGGGTGCGATTAAACCCATCAGTCGTGCCGAAAAAACGGCTGTGCATGTAGGCCATGCCGTATGGGTGAAAAAGAACTGCGTGCCCGTGACCGACGGCGTAGAGTGCGGCAATTGTGCACGCCATTGCCCCGTGGGCGCTATTGAAATGGTGCCCCTTGACGAGGCCGACATGTCGTCTCCCTTTGTGCCGGCGGTGAACGAAGAGCGCTGTATCGGTTGCGGTGCATGCGAGAATCTGTGTCCGGCAAGGCCGTTTTCGGCAATCTATGTCGAAGGACACGAGGTGCAGCGCACGGATAATGACAGCCGGAAAGCGATGTTGGACACCGGACTGTAAACCCCTTTTTAACGATGAAAACAGCATGAAAAAGATAAGCAGACGCGCTTTTTTGAAGCGCCTGGGCATAGGAACGGCGGCCGTTGCCGGTACGGCGGTGCTGGCCGACTGTAGGAACAGCGGAGGAAATCGCATGCAGGACGAGCCTCCCGTGGGCAAAATGACCTTCCGTGAAAACCCTGCGACACACGACCGTGTGAGCCTTTTGGGTTACGGAATGATGCGTTTGCCCACCGTCGGACAGGGTGAAGCCGAGGCCGGAAAGCGGCAAAAGGGTGATGAAACCATCGATCAGGATATGGTAAACCGTCAGGTTGACTATGCCTTAAGCCACGGGGTGAACTATTTTGACACCGCGCCCGTCTACTGTAAAGGCTTATCGGAACGTGCCACGGGCGTGGCATTGAAGCGCCATAAGCGCAGCAGCTACTTCCTTGCAACCAAGATGAGCAACATGCATGCGTTTACAAGAGAGGCTTCAACAGCCATGTTCAACAACTCGTTAAAGGAGCTTCAGACCACCTATATCGACTATTACCTGCTGCATATCATCGGTGGGAGCGACGAAGAACATGAGCCCATGGAACTGTTTCAGGCGCGGTTTATCGACAATGGCATCCTCGATTTCCTGCTTCAGAAACGTAAGGAGGGCGTCATTCGCAACTTGGGATTCTCGTTTCATGGCGATCAGAAAGTGTTCGACCATGCTTTAAGCATGCACGATGCAGGCAAGGTGCACTGGGATTTCGTCCAGATTGAAATGAATTACTTGGATTGGAGCCATGCCCATGAGATTAACGAGGCCAACGTTAACGCCAGTTATCTGTATGGAGAATTGCAGAAACGCAGTATTCCTGCCGTGATTATGGAGCCCCTGCTCGGCGGACGGCTGGCCAATTTACCCGCCCCTGTGGTGACGAAACTGAAACAACGCGCCCCCGAGCGCAGCGTAGCTTCGTGGGCTTTCCGCTATTGCGGCAGCCACAAAGGGGTGCTGACGGCGCTTAGTGGCATGACATTCATGGAGCATTTAAAGGATAATCTGCGGTCGTTCTGCCCGTTGGAGCCGCTGTCTGACAGGGAAAAAGTATGGCTTGAAGGGCCTCTGGCCAGGGAAATTATGTCGTACAGAACCATTCCGTGCAACGATTGCAAATACTGTATGCCCTGTCCTTACGGGCTCGATATTCCGGGAACGTTCGTCCATTATAACCATATTGTGATGGAAGGACACTTGACAGACAACCTGAAAGACCCGCAATATAAGAAGTATCGCAGGGAATATCTCGTGAGTTATGACCGTGCCGTGCCGAAGGTAAGGCAAGCCGACCATTGCATTGGCTGCGGACACTGTCTGCCCCTGTGTCCGCAACAGATTATGATTCCGGATGAAATGCACCGCATCAGCAGCTTTGTCGACAAGCTGAAAGCTAATTCCTGACGGGCTGTAACGATGGATGGAGGTGGGCAATGAAGCGTTCAAGGTCGGCCTTTATCTGCATGAATTGTGGCGACCGCATAAAGCCCGTGCCCTTTTTCAGCAACGGAACGATGTCGCCCAGACAGTTGGTGTAACACGATAATTCGTTACGGCGCTGGGTATAATGCAGGCTTTCGGCGCTGATTTCGTTCTGGCGTTCGCTGATCAGCTTCGAACAGATGGCCGAAAGCATGGGTAAAACCACCTTGTCGAAGAGGTGATGGCCTTGTATGAATAGGTAAGTGTTCTGTGGCGTAACGCCTAAACGTTCGAGGATTGGCTTTAATTTTTCATAGCTTTCAAGCGCTTCGGGGTTCTGTTTTTGCAGGAACCGACATTTGTTTTCTACCTTTCGGCGCACATTATTGATGGTTCCCGCGGGATGTCGCAGGGAAAAAGCGCCGGTCTCAATGATTTTAAGGAAGTCGCTTATCGTAAATTTTCCATAGTCGGGCGTACGATAAAACCAGATGTTCCAGACAAAGAGGGGATAGATGGCTTCCGAAAACTCGCGCAGATAACGTTCAATGTCGAAGATGATATGGTCGTTCAGCGTCACCGCTACGCACACATCGTGCAACGTTGTAGCAAAGCATTGCATGTTCTCGATGGCGTAAGCATAAGTGTGAAACACGTAAGGGTTCGACAGAATAGCCCGTGAAGTGGGCGTGATTCCTTGTAAAAGATAGTCGTAATCAGCGTCAATGCACGCAATCATATTGCCGCCGACCTTATCGGAAAGCATGCTCATCATGGCTGCTTTCTTGCCACGCTTGAGCTTGCTGTCGCGCGAAGGGAGCATCACTTCAAAGTAAATGCGGTCGGTTTCAAGCTGGCTAAGGATGGTTCTCCAGAAGAAAATGTCGTCATAACTTTCCACATAGGCCACTATTCTGCGGCGTGCCTGCTTTGAGTTTAGCCTGTTGGCCGCCTCAAAATAGCCTGATGTGAGGTTGTCATTCAGTCGTTTTCCCATCTCTTTTTCCCCCTTTTCGGTTCGGCTTGATTAAAGATTTTTCTCATCTTTACAGTGTCTAAACCGTGATATCGCTTACTTCTGTCACCTTGTCTACCCAGCCATTCATGATTACTGCGGGGCTATGGGTGGTGAGAATTATCTGTACATTGGGGTTGAGACGGAGGATAAGGTCGATTAATTGTTTCTGCCATTCGACGTGTAAACTTACTTCAGGCTCGTCCATAAAGAGCACATAAGGCTGGCAGTCTTCCACAAGAACGGTGAGAAGTATGGCTAAAATCTGCTTTTCTCCGCTTGAAAGTTGATACGGAACAAGCGTTTCGCCAATCTGTGAAAAGCGTATTTCGTTCTCGGTTCTGACGATTTTCTTGCCAGTGTCGGCAAAGAGGCTGTCGATGATATCCTGAAAAGTAGTCTTCGGTTCGGCCAAAGTCTGGGCCTTTAACGCCGCGTCGGGTTCACTACTCTGCAGTTCTGCAATCATTCGGTTGCCGATATTAACTTGGTAATCAAGGTATTTTCGCTGAAGTTTGTACAGTTGCCAGTCGAGCTCTGTGGCCAGACTGATGTCGATTTTCGATACTAAGTCGGCGTTTAACAGCGGTCGGTCAAAGCTTCGTATGATGTCAGAACGTATCCATCGCGCGTCTTCGGGATATACTCTCAGGTGTACACCTTTTAGAAGATGGGAAGGGAAATCGCCCCCTGCCGTCAGGCCTTTGACCACTTTGTTGAGGATAGTGGATTTTCCCACACCGTTAACACCGCTAAGAATGTTCACTTTGCGGTCAAGATTCCATACGATATGCTTTGTCCCGCTCCAAAGCGATTCGATCTCTATTTGTACAATGTAATCGGCAAACTTCTGCATGTTTCAGGTCTTTATGTATGGCAAATATAATAAAATAATGGTATGTTTGATTCCTCTGCCCTCTTTTTTAGCATCTTTACAACGTTTTTTAGCTTAAAAACAAGTCGGATAGATGAGGCGCTGCCGAAGTAGAAATCAGAAGCTTTAGCCAATATACCACGATTGTGGTATGCAGAATGCCCTGAATGTGCTATTTCGAGGCATTTGTTTTTGTCCTACCTTTGCAACCGTAAACATAAGTAATCAGCACCGTTTGCTGCCGGATGCGGTTCTTTCAAGGGAAGAATGCCGACAGCAGCGCGAAACAGAAAGGGCAAAAAACATGAGTAACAAAACGAAACTTCACTTTGAAACACTGCAGTTGCACGTAGGACAGGAACAGGCCGACCCCGCTACCGACTCACGCGCGGTGCCTATTTACCAGACCACTTCTTACGTTTTCCACAGTGCCCAGCATGCTTCCGACCGCTTCTTTCTGAAAGAACCGGGGAACATTTACGGCCGTCTGACCAATACTACACAGGGCGTTTTCGAAGACCGCGTGGCAGCACTTGAGGGTGGCGTAGGCGGTTTGGCCGTGGCTTCAGGTGCTGCAGCCGTTACCTATGCCATTACAAACCTGGCCAATGCAGGCGATCACGTGGTGGCTACCAATACCATTTATGGCGGCACTTACAACCTGTTGAAGCACACGCTCAGCAAGTTTGGCATAGAAACTACGTTCGTCGACCCCGACGATTACGATGCCATGGCTGCTGCCATTCGTCCTAACACGAAGCTGGTGTTTATTGAAACACTGGCCAATCCCAACTCAAACATATCGGATATAGAGCGTTCGGCAGCCATCGCCCACGCGAACGGTCTCCCCCTTGTCGTCGACAACACCTTCGGAACACCCTATCTTATCCGACCCATTGAGCACGGAGCCGACATCGTTGTGCATTCGGCCACGAAGTTTATAGGTGGTCATGGCACGTCGTTAGGAGGCGTAATAGTTGACGGCGGCACCTTTGACTACTTCCAGAACAATAAGTTTCCGGGCTTCACACAGCCTGATGCGTCTTATCACGGTTTGGTTTTCGGCAAGCTCCCTGCACCGTTTGTTACCCGCGTCAGGGCGTTGTTGCTGCGCGATGAGGGCGCCTGTATATCGCCGTTTAACGCATGGGTGCTGTTGCAGGGCCTTGAAACGCTGAGCCTGCGCGTTGAGCGGCATGTGTTTAATACGCAGAAAGTGATTGAGTATCTGCTGAAACAGCCGCAGGTAAAGAAGATAAATCACCCCTCGCTGCCCTTGCATCCCAACCACAACTTGTAC
Organism: Prevotella sp.; assembly: GCA_013333935.1. Lineage (GTDB taxonomy): Bacteria > Bacteroidota > Bacteroidia > Bacteroidales > Bacteroidaceae > Prevotella. The sequence goes on from JABCNV010000001.1 coordinate 33,774, forward strand.
GAACGCTACTTCCTCAACGGCGCCGGCTCGATATTTACCTTTGAGATTGACGGCTCGCAACAGAAAGCATTCCACTTTATCGACCATCTGAAGATATTTTCTCTGCTGGCAAATGTGGCTGACGTGAAGTCGCTGGTTATCCATCCCAAGAGCACAACCCACTCGGAGCTTAGCGAGGAAGAGGCCAACGAACAGGGCATTTATGACGGCACGATACGCCTGAGCATCGGCACGGAACACTATGAAGACCTCATCGCCGACCTTGATCAGGCTTTCGAAGCAGTTAAAAACGAGAAGTAACAACCTTATACTTTAAGGCTACTGAAGCCTTAAAGTATAAGGTTGGAGTTAAGGAGTTAGAAGTAGTTAAGGAGTTAAGACATTACTCCAAGCGCTCCAACTCCTAACGAAAAGGACGGACATACATTTGTCTTACCTCCTTACCTCCCTGTAACTCCTGCCTCCTAAGCAAGCGTAGCTTGCGAAATAAAAAGAATTTTTCAACAAAAACAGTACAATTATGTCAAAGATAGCAAAACAAATTACCGAGTTAATCGGTCACACCCCACTTGTAGAACTTCAGAAATTCTCGGCTCTCCGCGGTCTCACGACGCCGGTTATCGCCAAGGTTGAGTTCTTTAACCCGGGCGGAAGCGTAAAGGATCGCATTGCGCTGGCCATGATAGAGGACGCCGAAAAGCGCGGCGTGCTGAAGCCTGGCGCCACTATCATCGAGCCCACCAGCGGCAACACGGGTGTTGGTCTGGCCCTTGTGTCGGCCGTGAAAGGCTATAAGCTCATCCTCACCATGCCCGAAACCATGAGCGTTGAGCGCCGCAGCTTAGTGAAAGCCTACGGTGCAGAGGTGAAGCTCACGCCCGGGAAGGACGGTATGAAAGGCGCCATCGCCGAGGCTGAACGCTTGCGCGACTCTATCGAAGGAGCTGTAATTCTCGAGCAGTTCGAAAACGAGGCCAATCCCCGCATACATTATGAGACTACGGCTCAGGAAATTTGGGACGACACCGACGGCAAGGTCGACATCTTCGTAGCCGGTGTAGGCACCGGCGGTACGGTGAGCGGTGTGGGCAAGTGCTTAAAGGAGCTGAATCCAAATATAAGGATTGTTGCCGTAGAACCGACGGCCTCGCCCGTACTTGAGGGCGGTGCGCCCGGGCCTCACAAGATACAAGGCATCGGCGCCGGCTTTATTCCCAAGACCTACGACGCTGCGGTTATCGACGAAGTGTTTGCTGTTGAGAACGACGACGCGATACGCTCGGGTCGGCAGATAGCCCGTCAGGACGGTGTTCTTGTGGGTATTTCTTCAGGCGCCGCAGCCTTTGCGGCCACCGAAATAGCGCGCCGCCCAGAAAATAAAGGCAAGAAAGTTGTAGCCCTGCTGCCCGATACCGGCGAGCGCTACCTCTCAACCGTGCTCTATGCCTTTGAGGATTATCCACTCTAAGCTGTGCCGTTTCTGAATATAACTCATGTGAATTGCCGCCCTGCCTGTCGTTTCAGGCAGGGCGGTATTGTGTTGTAAGCCTCCCCAAGCCCCTCCGAAGGAGGGGATGTCTGCCGCACCCGAGGCTATTGTCTGGTTTGCTCGTGCCTCCTAAGTTAGGGGAGTAGGGGGTTGAATTGGTGTGCTCACGCCCCCTAAGTTGGGGGGATGGGTGTCTGAACAACCGTACCCGTATCCGCCCGTACCCAAGTTTAAGTTGTCTGCTTAACGTGGGGCGACCCCGCTGGGGTCGATAGCCATGTGTGAGTTTACTATCCTCGCATCACTTGCTTTGCAAGATGATACGGGGTTATAGAAAGGTGAAGTCTCCGACTTCATCATACGTCGCTTGTGTTATGGAAGAGCAGGAGCTCCTATTTCATGATATATCAAGTGTAATGGTTATGTGGTGTTTGCCAGAACCTGCTGCTTTCATAAGGTCTCTTGATGTTTAAACGGTGCGGGCCATAATTGTATGAGAAGATTATTATTATCTGTGTATTACCCGATTATAACTGTTATAACGTTTTTTTATTACTTGGAAATTTCGCGGGAATGGCTATTGGCACCAATTCTTGCAGTTGGTAAGTGGTATGGTGTTACTGTTGAAGCCAGAGGCCTTACCAATCTGGACATTCTCTATGGCTGTTGATTGTAGTATGGTATCGCTGTTGAAGCCAGAGGCTTCACCTTTCAATAACCGCACGTCATCTCGCAAAGCGAGTGACGCGCGGACGGTAAATATTACCTTTTTTATCGACCCCGGCGGAGTCGCCCCACATCCAAAGGGCATATTTGGGCGTATTACATGGTGAGAAGGCAGGGCGGATGGGCAGAGCATACGGTTGCTTTATGTTGTAGACAGGGCTGTTTGATGGGTAGATTTGCACCGCTTTATAGCGGGGAGATTGTAAAATAAAATGGTCAGAATTTAATATTTATTAACTCGCTATTCTGTGAAGACGAGACGGTTTGAAGCATGCCATGTTGCCAAATAGGTGGGTGGAGAACGCGGCGGTATGGGTATAAAGGGACGATTATGGCACAATAGTGTTGTAATTACGCCGTAAAGACGTTGCGTTTACGGCGTAAAGGGTCGCCCTTTACATCGTAATCGTCCGGGCTTTACGACGTAAAGGTGGGAGGAAGACAGCACGAAAGCAAGGCTTGGGGAGTGTAAAGGGCGTCCGCCAGTATAATAAAGTCGCAATTTCTCCATCATCACAGCTGTGTCTTTACGGCGTAAAGTAGGTATAAAACGGCGCAAATCAGACGGTTTTTCAGGCCCTATAACGATAACTGTCTGATTATAAAAATGTTATAACAGCTCTGAAATTGGGCTGCAGTAGGACGAAACCCTGCCCGTTCTGCTACGGCGCAGTTACAGAATCGGATAAGTAAAATAATTTCATCATATCCGCCTGCTCCCGCCATATGACATGCCGTGTATGAAAATAAGGACGTCGACTTGCCGGTATCACGCTTTTTACGTATTTTTGTTTGCAAAGACAGGTGTTGGAAATAAAAAATACAGATGAGAACTTTTCTTCTTACAATTGTTGCAGTGGGCTTGCTGGCGCTGGCATCCTGCGACCAATACGTGATGGTTACAGGCCGTGTTGTAGATGCGCGCACGCATGAACCCGTGCCTGATGCCGAGGTAAAGTGGGACAAAAAAGCTAACGTATGTTATACGGACAGCATGGGGATGTTCATATATAGCGCCGTGACGGGCTATGCCTCACGGGTAAGGCTGACCATAAAACGGAAAGGATATGCCACCGCCCACTGCGTGTACGAACTGGGTGACAGACGTCCTCTGGAGATAGAACTGAAACGATAAAGGGCAGCCTGCGATGGCTGCCCTGTTGGGGAATATCGTAAAAGTGGCGTCCCGTGCGGCTTCTGTTCAGACAAGCCTGTAAGGAACGCGCTGCTTTTTCATTATAGCGGTGTGGTGAAAATGTAGTTGCGCATTACCCAATAGCTCAGAATTCCGGCCAGATAGCCTGCGAAAGCTATCCAGCTGACGTGCTTCATGTACCATCCGAAGGTAATTTTTTCCAGTCCCATCACCACTACGCCTGCGGCCGAGCCGATGATAAGTATTGAGCCTCCCACGCCGGCGCAGTAGGCCAACAGCTGCCAGAAGATGCCGTCGACGGCCATGTCGCCGGTGGGTGTCACCGGATACATACCCATGCTTCCGGCTACGAGGGGCACGTTGTCGACGATACTCGACAGCACGCCAATAATACCCGTGACGGCATAATGGTTGTTGTCGAACGCCGTGTTGAGGCCCTTGCCGAGCGCCGTCAGCACACCTATCTGCTCAAGACAGGCTACGGCCATGAGGATGCCGAGGAAAAAGAGGATGGTTGACATATCGATGTTGTGCAGCAGATTGGCTACACGTTTGCCCGTTCCTTCCTTGTCGCGTTCGTGTGTAAGCCTGCGGTAGAATACTTCAGTGGTTATCCACAGGATGCTAAGCACGAGCAGGATGCCTACAAACGGCGGAAGGTGCGTGACAGCCTTGAAGACGGGCACCATCATCAGGCCTCCCACGCCGATGAAGAACACCGCCTGGCGCTGGCTGCTTGAGAAGCCAGTGTCGGCAATCGTGGCGTTCTGGTCTGCGGTTTCGGCCTTGACTGAAAGCTCGCCCTTAAGCATATACTGCATGATAAAGGCCGGAACGACCATCGAGACTATCGACGGGATGAGGATTTCAGAGATGACACCTGCTGCCGTGATGACGCCCTTGTTCCAAAGCATAATGGTGGTGACGTCGCCGATGGGCGAGAAAGCGCCGCCCGAATTGGCAGCAATGATGACGAGAGAGGCGTAAACGATGCGGTCGTTGTGGTCGCGGACGAGCTTCCGCAGAATCATAATCATGACAATGCTCGTCGTAAGATTATCAAGAATAGCCGACAGGATGAAGGTCATCAAGGCAATACGCCACAGCAATGTGCGCTTGCTGTGTGTCTTCATTGCGGAGCGGACCCAGTTGAAACCGCCGTTCTGGTCGACAATTTCTACAATTGTCATGGCGCCCATCAGGAAGAAAAGCGTGGTGGATGTGCCGCCAAGGTGCTCTTCGATGGCCGAAGTCACGCTGTTGACAAGGGCTTGTCCTGCAAGGTTGGGGAAATAACTCTCGGGGCTGATCATAAAAAGCGTCCAGCAAGTTACGAACATCAGTAACGCCACTGCAGCCTTGTTTACTTTCGTTACGCTCTCAAGGGCAATGAAAAGATAGCCTACGCAGAATGCGATGACAATACAAATAGATAATGTTGACATATAAAAGGTTGGTTTAGTATCGTTTCACGGCCTGCAAAGTTAAGAAAAATATCATAACCGCAAGGTAAAAACGGAATAATTGTTATATCTTTGCAATATGGTTTCCCAAGACGCAAACAGCATAAAACTAAGCGAAAATATTATTATTGCAGACGCTGATTATATCGACTATGTGGCCTTTCAGCTCAGCGTTCAGTTCGAACGCATGCTGGGACGATGTGTTCCCAGGGCCGACCTTAGCCGCTGGGTGATGAACGTTGCTCTCGACGGCGGGTTGCGTGCCGACGGCAAGGCGCACGAAACGCAGGTGGTGCTGATGCACGACAAGGACAGCCGGAAGCTGGAAAACTTTTGTCCTTCTGATTTCGAAAGCGAGCTGAACGCACAGGCTTTCAACGACGAGGGGTTGGGAGAATTCCTTATTAACTCGTTCGCTGTGGGCGATGTGGTGAGCAAGGACGACTATGTCATTGACCTTATTCATACGGTATGCAGTCACGACGAGGTAAGAAGAGTGATGATAATACCTAATGGTGAAGAAGGTAATATTTATGAAAAGGTGCGTCATGCCTTGCACGACGCCGCCGATGAAAAGCATATTACCGTGTTCGCCATGCAACCCATGCAGGGCGGTAACTTCCGGCAGGAGATATTAGGCTATAGCATGATTAGTGCGTTGGGGATAAGAGGGGATGAGATAGCCTCCCCAAGCCCCTCCGAAGGAGGGGCTTTCTAAGCGCACGGGAGGCAAGAAAAATAGACTAAATATTTAAAGATAAAAGAACGATAATGGATAATTTACAGAACCAGGACAAAGGGCTTGCTGCAGGATGTTGCAATTCCCAGCCTCGGAAAAGCAAGGGTCGGCTTTTAATGATTGGCGCAGGCGGAGTTGCTACCGTATGTGCTTTTAAGATTGCGCAGAATGCAGACGTGTTCGGCGACTTCATGATTGCCAGCCATCACAGGGAGAAATGCGACAAGCTTGTGGCTGCCTTTCATGCCAAGGGCTATGATATGGATATTAAAACAGCCGAGGTTGATGCCGACAATGTGGAGCAATTGAAGAAGCTTTTCAACAGTTTCAAGCCCGAATTAGTCATCAATCTGGCCCTCCCTTACCAGGATTTGACCATCATGGACGCTTGTCTGGCCTGTGGCTGCAACTATTTAGATACCGCCAACTATGAACCGAAAGATGAAGCCCACTTCGAATACAGCTGGCAATGGGCCTATAAAGACCGGTTCGAAAAGGCAGGCCTGACGGCTATTCTCGGTTGCGGTTTCGACCCTGGCGTATCGCAAGTGTTCACGGCCTACGCGGCAAAGCACTACTTTGACGAAATACATTATCTGGATATTGTAGATTGTAACGCAGGCAATCACCACAAAGCGTTTGCTACTAACTTCAATCCCGAAATCAATATACGTGAGATTACGCAGAAGGGACTGTACTATGAGGATGGCAAATGGGTTGAAACGGCTCCGCTTGCCGTGCATCGTGACCTGACTTATCCGAACATCGGGCCGCGCGACTCTTATCTGATGCACCATGAAGAACTGGAGAGCTTGGTAAAGAATTATCCCACGATTAAACGCGGTCGCTTCTGGATGACCTTTGGACAAGAGTATCTTACCCACCTTCGTGTGATAGAAAACCTGGGCATGGGGCGCATAGACCCTATTGAATATGAGGCTCCGCTGGCTGATGATGAGACGAAGACGGTGCGGGTTAAGATTGTTCCGTTACAGTTTTTGAAGGCCGTTTTGCCCAATCCGCAGGACTTGGGAGAGAACTATGAGGGCGAAACTTCAATAGGTTGCCGTATACGAGGTTTGAAGGATGGTAAAGAACACACCTATTATATTTATAACAACTGCCGACATCAGGACGCTTATAACGAGACGGGCATGCAGGGCGTGAGCTACACTACCGGCGTGCCTGCCATGACAGGAGCCCTGATGTTCTTCAAGGGTATATGGCGGAAACCGGGCGTGTTCAACGTGGAAGAGTTTGATCCGGACCCATTCCTGAAGGTGCTTGGCGAGCAAGGCCTGCCTTGGCACGAGGAGTTTGACAAGGACATAGAGTTTAACGACTGAATTATTTAACACTTATCAATCGCAATTTATTATCATGGCAAAGACAGAAGAAGAGCTGGTAACAGGAAAAGCCGAGCAGGAAAAGGCTGCGAAGCAGGCTAAAATGAAGGCATTGCAGGCAGCAATGTCGAAGATAGAAAAGGATTTCGGCAAGGGTTCCATCATGCGCATGGGCGACGAAAAGATAGAAAACGTTGAGGTTATACCTACAGGATCGCTGGGTCTTGACGTCGCATTGGGCGTGGGAGGGTATCCTAAAGGCCGGATTGTTGAGATTTATGGGCCGGAGTCTTCCGGAAAGACAACGCTGGCCATTCATGCTATCGCCGAGGCGCAGAAGCAGGGAGGCATTGCTGCTTTCATTGATGCTGAGCATGCTTTTGACCGTTTCTATGCAGAAAAACTGGGCGTAGATGTGGATAATCTATGGATATCGCAGCCCGATAATGGTGAGCAGGCTCTGCAGATTGCAGACCAACTGATCAGCAGTTCGGCAGTAGACATTCTGGTTGTAGACTCTGTGGCCGCACTGACGCCGAAGAAAGAGATTGAAGGCGACATGGGCGAATCGGCCGTTGGCTTGCAGGCTCGTCTGATGAGCCAGGCCTTGCGAAAGCTCACAGCCACCATAGCGAAGACCAATACCTGTTGTATTTTTATCAATCAATTGCGCGAAAAGATAGGTATGATGTTTGGTAATCCGGAGACGACGACAGGAGGAAATGCACTGAAATTCTATTCCAGCGTACGCCTTGATATACGTAGGGTGACAAGCGTTAAGGACGGAGATAACATCATTGGCAACCATGTCCGCGTGAAAGTAGTAAAGAACAAGGTAGCTCCTCCGTTCCGTAAGTCGGAGTTTGACATCATGTTTGGTGTAGGAATCAATAAGATTGGCGAGATTGTTGACCTTGGTGTGGAATATAATATTATCCAGAAGAGTGGAAGCTGGTTCAGCTATAACGGCTCAAAATTGGCCCAGGGACGCGAAGCTACCATGACTTTGCTACGCGATAACCCCGAGCTTTGCGAAGAGCTTGAGAGCCTTATCAAGCAGGCTATCAAGGCACACGCCGAGTAACAATACCATTTCCTTGTACAGGTATGAACCTTTTGCCGATACCTGTAAGGGATAAAGTAAAAAAGCTCACGCTGTATTCGTGGCATTCACGGGTGATAATCATCCGTGCGTGCTGTGGGTATGGCGTGAGCTTTATTGTTTGATGAAGCAAGAGTTTCTATTATCTTACCGTTATTTTAAATATAAGTAACAAGAAATTTCATGCAGCCTTCAATTTTCAGTTGGCTGGTTGTGGCAGGGAAGAGAAGTGTGTTGCCAGCCTGAACCAGCTCTGTGTTACCTTCGTTGTCGGTGAAACTGCCCCCCCCCTGGGTTATGATAGTAATAATAAAGCTGTCAAGTGATGATAAGTCAATGGTTAAAGGTTCATCAACCTGGTATAGAATGGTTTTGAAATAAGGACACTGGATCAGTGAAACGCCCTGGTTTTTCGTTGGAACATAGGTAACAGAGCAGTTGCTTTCTACCGTATAATCAATACTCTCGGCAGCCTCATGAATGTGTAACTGCCTGTAATTTCCGTCTTTATCCCGTCGCTTAAAGTCGTAGATACGATAGGTAATGTCGCTTGTTTGTTGAATTTCCGTCAGGAAACAACCTTTTCCTATACCGTGAATTCTACCGGCAGGAAGGAAGAAGCAGTCACCTTCCTTGACGTTATAATGACCTATGGCATCAACAATTGTGTCGTTGGTGACCATTGCTTTGTATTGCTCGGGCGTTATTTTCTTTTTTAATCCGACGAGAATGCTCGCGTCGGGAGCCGACTCCATCATATACCACATCTCGGTCTTCCCTCGCTCTTTGCCATGCTTGTGTGCAATTTCGTCGGTGGGATGAACCTGAATAGATAAAGGTAGTTCAGCGTCAATGAACTTGATGAGCAGCGGGAACTCGTTGCCAAATCGCTTGTAGTTAGCTTCGCCTACGAGTTTTTCCTTCAGTTCGGCAATAAGTTCATTGAGGCTTTTTCCATGATACAGCCCACCGTCTACGATGGTTTCTCTGCCCGGAACTCCTGATATTTCCCAGCTCTCCCCTACGTTATCAAGGTCACTTTTAAGTTTCTTGAAAGGTACAATACGATGGCCTCCCCACAGGGTTTGCTTTAGCAGAGGGGTAAATCTGAATGGCTTCATTTCTAAATGGATTGGTAATCAGTTAGCATACAGCTAGTTCTTAGTCCAGAATGCAGGCGTGAGAATAACGAGAACGGTAAATATTTCCAGTCGCCCTATGAGCATCATGAACGAACACATCCACTTGGCGTAGACGGGGAGGCAGGCCCAGGACATAGTCGGTCCAATCTCAAGGCCTAGTGTCGGCCCTACATTTCCCATTGAACTTAAGCAGATAGTAATTGCGTTCGTGTTGTCAATACCGGCTGAAATCATCACGAAAGCCATCAGGAATAATAACAAAAGGTATGCGGTAAGGAAAGCGAGGAGCGATACACGTTGTGGGTTGGGAATGTTAACACCGTTGATTTTCAGGGGAAGTACGGCATTGGGGTGCAGGCGCTGTAACAGTTCGTTCTTGACAGTCTTGAAGAGCATGACGCCTCTCACGCATTTCAGGCCTCCACTTGTGCTGCCGGAGCATGCACCGATAAACATGCAAAGTGCCAGAACTACCCAGGTAACGTGAGGCCATAACGCCGCATTATCGTTGAAAAGACCTGTAGTTGTGATGAAGCTTACAACCTGAAAGAGCGCTGATCTGAAAGCATGTTCTACGGGATAATGGTTGCGCCAGATGAGTTCCAGCATGATAAAAAGCGTAAATATGCTTACAATACCGGCGTAAAACTTAAATTCATTGTCCTTCCAGAGATTGGCAAGTCGGCCTTTGATAATTGAAGTGTAGAGCAGGGTAAAGTTTACTCCTGAGATAAAGCAGAAGAAGATAGTGGTATATTCCAGTGCAGGAGAATGGAAAAACTCGGTACTTGTGTTGTTGACTGCGAAGCCCCCTGTTGCTGCGCTCGACATTGAGTAGTTGAGCGCCTCAAAGTAATTCATACCAAAAATCTTATAACAGATCATGCACGCCACGGTAATGGTGAGATAAACACCCCATATCCATCGTGCACTGGTGGAAAGGCGAGGGTGTAATTTAGTCTTGATGGGTCCGGTAGCTTCGGCAGAAAAGACTTTCGTACTTCCTTTTACGACCGACGGAAGCAGGGCTACGGTTGTGAAGACAATGCCCAAACCGCCTACCCACTGTGTCAGCGATCGCCAGAAAAGAATGCCATGAGGCAGTGCTTCAACATTGTCGATTATGGTTGCGCCTGTCGTAGTGAATCCTGACATGGCTTCAAAATATGCATCGGTAAAGGTGCTTAGGTAGCCTCCCAAGAGGAAAGGTATTGTGGCAAAAAGAGAGAATACCACCCATACCAGCGTGACAAGTAGGAACGAATCGCGCCGCGACAACTTGTTTTCAGAGTTGCGTCCGAGGTGTTTAAAGACAAAACCAACGAAGGCTGTCACTAAAATAGATGCTATGAAAGCGGGTATATCGTCCTCCTCGTAGGCGATAGCCATAGCTAAGCACAGCCCCATGAGCACGGCTTCAAGAAAGAGAAGTGAGCCCAATATTTTGTATATGATCTTGAAATTAATCACAGAAGCTTGATCATCATAGTTTAATTAAAGTATTTTTCTACCTTTTTCAGGTTCACATGATGACAGAACACCACAACTGAATCGCCTGCCTGTATTTGCGTCAGTCCCGAAACAGGCTGCCCTTCTCCGTCTCTAACCAGTCCGCCTATGGTGATACCTTTTGGCAATCCTATATCTTTAACGGGCACTTTTGTGACCTTTGAATCTTCCTTCGGTATAAATTCGGCTACGTCGGCATTGGCTAACATCAGGAAAGTTACGTTCATCACGTCAGCATCTAACATCAATTGATAGATACGACTTGCGGCTATGGCTTTCTTGTTGATGATGGTGCCAATATCAAGTCCTTCCGCCATGTTGGCGTATCCCATATTTTCTACATCGGCGACGGTTTTGCGAACCCCCAGCTTTTTCGCTGCCAGACACGCCAGAATATTGGCTTCAGAGTTTCCGGTCAGCGCCACGAAAGCTTGCGTATTATTGATACCCTCGTCCTCTAAAAGGGCTATATCGCGGGCGTCGCCGTTGATAACAAGGCAGTTGTCCAGCTGTTGGTTCAACTCCTGACAGCGGTCAGGGTCGACCTCTAAAACTTTAACGTCCATATATTCCGGCATGCTCTGTATAGCTCGTACGGCTGTTGTGCCACCTCCCATGACCATTACGTTTTTTACATCAGCGTAATACTCCTTACCTGTAATCTTACGAACATACGGAATATACTGCTTGGTAGTCATAAAATAGGCCAAATCGTAGCATTTCAACTCGTCATTTCCTCCGGGGATTATGGTCTCACGGTTTCGCTTGATGGCCACGACGTGGTAGGGATCATCAGGTCCACAGAGTTCACGTAGCGGTTTATCAAGAATCTCGCAGTCGTTACGGAGCTTGATTCCCAGCATGACAAGCGCACCGTCGTGAACGTCCCAGCGTTGTCTTACCCACGACATTTTCAGGCCGTTGTTGATGTCACGTGCTGCAAGAAGCTCTGGATAGATAAGTTCGTCAACGCCTAATTTCTTGTAAAAAGCCCGTATATCTTCTTCCATAAACTCAGCGTCGTCAACTTTTGCTACGGTTTTCTTGGCGTGCAGAGCATGTGCAAGGATACAGCTGTTGATGTTCTCATTCTCGTTTTTCGTCACGGCAATGAAGAGATCTGCGTCTTGCGTGTTGGCCTCCTGAAGCGTTCGTACGCTTGATGGTGCCCCGCAGAGCGTCAGTAAATCATAGTCTGCCCCGATTTTTTCGAGGCGGTCGGGATCTGAATCAATAATGGTGATTTCTTCCTGATTACGCGAAAGGAGCTGTGCAAGGTAAGTTCCTATGGCATGTGCTCCTGCTATGATAATTTTCATGCTTCGTCTGCTATCTGGTGAATAACTTTTTTGATGGCGTCTTTATTGATGCCGCACGCCTCGTACAGTTGCTCAACGGTGCCGTGTTCCACAAATTTATCTGACAGCCCCAAACGTACAATGCGCGGTGTATAGCCGTTGTCGGCCATCCATTCCAGCACAGCCGCCCCCATTCCGCCTTCACGGGCCCCATCTTCAACAGTGACAATGGTCTTGAATTGCTCGCCTACTTCTTGCAGGAGCTTGCTGTCAAGCGGTTTCAGAAAACGCATATCGTAATGGGCTATGTTCAGATTCGTTTCTTCAATAGCCTCTTCTACAATGTTCCCGATGGGGCCAATGCTGAGAATGGCTATGCTTTCGCCCTCTCTGATGCGGCGTCCTGTACCCACTTCTATTTCCTCAAGCTGACACTTCCAGTCAATCAACCGTCCCCGTCCGCGCGGATAACGTATCACGAAGGTGCCTTTGTCGGGCAGCTGTGCCGTGTACATCAGTCGGCGAAGCTCATGTTCGTCCATCGGCGAGGCGATGGTCAGGTTGGGGATAGGGCGCAGAGCCGCCATGTCGAAAGCCCCGTGATGGGTTGCTCCGTCAGGGCCGACAAGTCCGGCGCGGTCAAGACAGAGCACCACCGGCAGGTTTAAAATGGCCAGGTCGTGGATGATATTGTCGTATGCGCGCTGTGCAAAGGCACTGTAAATATTGCAGAAAGGCTGCAGTCCGTCTTTGGCCATACCCCCCGAAAAAGTCACAGCGTGCCCCTCTGCAATGCCTACATCGAAGACACGATCGGGCATTTCCTTCATCATGATGTTCATTGAGCAGCCGGTTGGCATGGCTGGAGTAACGCCCACAATGCGCGGATTGGCTTCTGCCAGTTCAAGAAGCGTGTATCCAAATACGTCTTGAAACCTGGGTGGTTCGTTGGAAGTGTCGGGTATAATGCGCTCACCCGTAGCGGGATTAAACTTGCCGGGCGCATGCCAAATGGTGGCAGCTTCTTCCGCCGGCTTGTATCCCTTGCCCTTTACTGTATGTAGATGCAGCAGCTTCGGGCCTTTCATGTCTTTCAGCTGCGATAGTATGCGCACTACGTTCTTTACGTCATGTCCATCAAAGGGCCCGAAATAACGAATGTTCATGCCCTCAAAGATATTCTGTTGGTGGCTGATAGCACTCTTGATTGCGTTGTTCAGACGGATAATGCCCTTGCGTCGTTCTTCGTTCAGATAACCCTTGGCGTGCAGCCATTGCGACGCCTTGAAGCGCAGTTTATTATAGGTAGCGTTCGTGTCAAGGTTCAGAAGGTAGCTTTCCATGCCCCCAACGGCGCGATCAATTGACATGTCGTTGTCGTTCAATATAATCAGCATGTCGTTCGGAGTACTGCTTACGTTGTTCAGTCCTTCGTAAGCAAGTCCGCCGCTCATCGCTCCATCGCCGATTACTGCCACCACATGACGCCCCGCGTGCCCTGTCTTACGTGCGGCAACGGCCATGCCAAGGGCTACCGAAATGCTGTTTGAAGCATGCCCGCAGGTAAAGGTATCGTATTCACTTTCTTCTGGTGAGGGAAATGGACGTATGCCTCCAAACTTACGGTTGGTACAGAAACGGTCGCGTCGTCCGGTCAGAATCTTGTGCCCGTAAGCCTGATGTCCTACGTCCCATACAATGCGATCGTCGGGCGTATTGAATACATAATGCAGCGCAACCGTGAGCTCAACGACGCCCAAGCTTGAAGCCAGGTGACCAGGATTGACCGAAACTTTCTCGATAATATCCTCACGCAACTCCTTGCAAACTTCAGGAAGTTGCCCGACAGACAGCTTTTGAAGGTCGGAAGGATATACGATTTGGTTTAGCAATTCAAACTTCTTCTCGTCCATCGTCAATCTTTTGGATAACCTTGCAAAGTTAATAATTTTATCTTATAGAGGTGCTTTTTGATATAGTTTTTGTTACTTTTGCGCCGTAAAGACAACCTGATTACCTGCGAACTATTAAGGAAACAAACATGAGAAAAACCGTTATCACCCTCGGCTTGTTATGGGCCGTTACGAGCATGAATGCACAAAAGATAAACACCTCCGGCGCCTTGACGTCATCCATGTTGCAGCAGATAGAGCAAAGTCAGCCGGCGTCATCTGCCGTAAAGGCGCTGCGCAACGCCATTGCCTCAAATAACATTGACGACCTGGCGAAGAATTTTGAACGTCAGGGCCCCGTAGATACCTACTTTAGCCTGGAGACTCCCCCGCAGAGTATACACAATCAGCACAGTTCCGGCCGTTGCTGGATGTTCTCCGGACTCAATGTTCTGCGTGCCAATTTTGCCAAGGCGCATGGCGATTCGCTGCGTGTAGAGTTCTCACAAGCCTATCTTTTCTTCTACGACCAGATAGAAAAGGCCAACCTCATGTTGCAGAATGTCATCGACAATGCCGGTAAACCCATTGACGATGCGCGCGTACAGTTCTTCTTCAAGAACCCCATCAACGACGGAGGAACCTTTTGTGGCGTGGCCGATCTGGCTGATAAATACGGCCTTGTGCCCATGAGCGTGATGCCCGAAACCTATAGTTCGGACAATACAAAGGCCATATCGCGGCTGATTTCTTCCAAACTGCGCGAGTTCGGACTGGAGCTTCGCCGCATGGTTCAGGCCGGGAAGAAAGTCGATGCCGTGAGAAAGCGCAAGACAGAAATGCTTGGAACCGTCTACCACATGCTGGTAATGACGATGGGCGAGCCGGTAAAGACCTTCACCTATACCTTTCACGACAAGGACGGGAAGCCTGCAGGCGAGGCCCGAACCTACACGCCGAAGCAGTTTTATGAGGCTACGGTAGGCGCTCCTGTTAACGGAACGTTCATCATGGTCATGAACGACCCGCGCCGTCCCTATCATAAAACCTATGAGGTTGAGTATGACCGCCATACCTACGACGGCCATAACTGGAAGTATCTTAACCTGCCGATGGACGAAATTGCGACGATGGCCATCGCCTCCCTGCGCGACGGGCACAAGATGTACTCCAGTTACGACGTGGGGAAACAGCTTGACCGCAAGCGAGGTTTCCTCGATATCGACAACTTCGACTATGGTACACTCTTTGGCACTACGTTCGGCATGAACAAGGCCGACCGCATATCGACCTTCGACAGCGGCTCTACTCACGCCATGACGCTTACGGCAGTCGACCTCGACGCCGACGGCAAGCCCGTGAAATGGAAGGTGGAAAACAGCTGGGGCGCGGACTACGGGCAGAAGGGTTGCCTCATCATGACCAACCGCTGGTTCAACGAATACATGTTCCGTCTGGTGGTAAACAAGAAGTATGCTTCTGAAAACATCCTGAAAGAATTTGAGCAGAAGCCTGTCATGGTGGTGCCCGAAGACCCGCTTTTCGCCGACGACAAATGATCGGCCTGTTGCTGTTATCGCTTTTTACCTTTGTCGAACTGAACTGTGAAAACCTGTTCGACACGCGCCATGATAGCTTAAAGCATGACGAGGAGTTTCTGCCCACGTCAGCCTTACGCTGGACTCCTTACCGATATTGGCGCAAAATAGATCACATTAGCAAAGATATTCTTTCGTGCGGTGAGCTTGATTCGATGGCGGTAGTGCCTGATATGGTGGTACTTACCGAGGTTGAGAACGACAGTGTCATGCACGATCTGACACGCCGTTCGCTGTTGCGCGGTGCAGGTTACGACTATGTGATGACGTCCGGCCCCGACCTTCGCGGCATTGATGTGGCGCTGATGTTTTCGCCTTACGCTTTCAGGTTAATCAACAATCACGCTATCCGCATTACACCGCCGGCGGGATTCCATCCCACGCGCGACATATTGTACGCCTCCGGCGAGCTGATAAACGGCGACACACTGCATGTTTTTGCCCTGCATGCGCCCAGCAGACGTGGGGGAGAAGCGGCTACACGCCCTTACCGCATACGGGTAGCGCAGCGCCTGGCCGAGGAAATTGATTCGGTTCGGCATCGTAACCGTCACCCCCTTATATTGGTGGCGGGCGACTTTAACGACTATACAGGCGATGCTCCGCTGCAGTTTTTGGAGGCCCGCGGCATGGGCGACGTGTCGGTAAAAGCCACCGGTCGCCATGGTGCACGCGGCACATACCGTTACCATGGCGTTTGGGCGAGCCTTGATCACGTGCTGTGTAACGCCGCTTTAACACAACATTTGCACAGCTGTTATGTCAACGACAAGCCCTTTCTGCTTGCCGATGACGAGAAATTTGGCGGAAAAAAGCCCAGGCGTAATTACCTGGGCCCTAAATATCTGAACGGTTACAGCGACCACTTGCCGCTTGTAGCCTTGTTTTCTTTCTAAGTGGGGGCTGCCTTGTTCTTTCGTCAGAATCAGCCGTCCCCGCCGTGCAGCTTACTTGTGCTCTTTGTAATAATCAAGTCCGCTCTGCACGTTCTTGATGAGTGCCTTGCTTGAGAAGGTGGCCCCCGAAACGGCGTCGACCTTCGTCTCCTGCGCCTTTGTCACGCTTTTGCCCTCATATTTTTCGAGCAGCTTTTTGGCTTTGTCGAAGTATTGCGGCGTTTCGCGGTTGCGAAGCGGTTCAATCTTGACAATCTTGTTTTTGCTGATGTAAATCTTTACGGGTGTAGTGCCTTTGAACCCCCTTACGTTTGTGGTCAGCGTTGTGGTGTTTACAACGGTCTTACCGCTGTCTTTCGTGATTACTTCGTCGCCTGGCATGGCACTGACGAGCACGGCAACAGCCACGGCAGCGGCTGATGAGAGAAGCATTTTCTTCTTTTTCATATCGTTTTTTCTTGTTTTGTTGTTATCCTTAAACCGGATACAGCCCTGCGGGAAAGGTGCTGCTCTGTTTAAGTTGACAAAGTTACTGAAAAGTTCAGTCGCAGGCTTTCCGTTGTCTTTTATTTAACATTCTACGCCTCGCATTTAACAATAAGAAAGAAGTTCAGGGGCCCGCGCAGGATGAATATTGCGCCGTGCCCTTGCTGTCAGAGGCTTGTGTGACCCCTCTGATTGTAAAATTAATTCTGAATTATTTGCTGTTCGGAAAATCGTGAAATAGAAACGCCGGTATGTGGATTATACGAAGTTTTGGCTTTTCCGGCGGCAGAAAAGGGGGCTTGAATCGCCGGATATTTGCCTTTAGCCCGTAAGGGGCTTGCGATTACGCCGTAAAGACGGGACGATTACGCCGTAATGGTCTGACGTTTACGCTGTAAAGGGTTTGCCTTTACGCAGTGAAGACAGGGCGCCCGCAGTGCCATAAAAGACATAAAACACCGCCGTTAATCGTAAACGCCTGAATATAAGCCGGATATAAAAACCGTCATATTTCGCTTATTTGCGACAAAGGCCCCGCCTTGCGCCAAATAACGCAACGACGGGGCCTGTGTTGTCAGGAAAATTCAGCGTAGTCGCCGTTCAGCTTCCCTTATACCAGCGTGGCGACAATCTCCTCGCGTGTGCCCGGGAGAAGGTCGATAACCGGAATCTCGGGCATGGTATAGCAGCCGGGTTGCAGTCGGGTTGTGGCACGCGCCACATCTACCAGAACCTGCGCCGTAAGGGCTGGATTGTTGATGCTCATGTCGAAAGATATGCGCTGATTCTGCGTTTTGCCGCTCACGCCCTTGCGTGTCATGTGCACGCCGTGGCCCATATCCTTTACCTCGTCAACGCTCTTCACGGCGAAAACGTGCAGTTCGTCATGTGCAAAATAGTCGTCGGCCTTAATCTCTTTCGTCACCTCGTCGAGCGAAGCACCGTCTTCAAGTTCAACGTAAACCATGCGGCGGTGTATGCCTTCGCCAAGAGGGATGGTCATCGAAAGCGCATTTTTAACCCCTTTCTTGCTGCGCGCAACTACCGAATGGCCCATTGACATGCCGGGTCCAAAGTTGGTATAGCTCAAGCCCTTGGGCGCAAGGGCCTGCATGAGCACGCGAACGACCGAGTCAGACCCCGGGTCCCATCCGGCGGCAATGACGCTTACGGTGTTGGTCTTCTTGTTGTTTTGCATCTGCCGTGTGCGGTAATCGAGGATAGATGTGTGAATATCGAAGCTGTCAACCGTGTTGATTCCCAGGGTGGTTATCTGCTCGGCATATTCCGGGCACTTGCGTGTGGGGGTGGCCAGAATGGCTACATCCACGTCCTTCAGCTTCTTGATATCGTCAACTACCGTGTAGGGAGTGAGGGCCAGAGGCTTATCTTTGTCACCCTGCCGGCGCACAACGCCTGCAATTTCAAAGTCGGAGGCTGCCTCCAAGGCCTCTAAGGCGAAGTGGCCTATGTTGCCATAGCCTACAACTGCTGCTCTAATCTTTTTCATATTACAATGTTTTATTTGTTTGTGAATGTTTATAATGCCTGTTCTTTCGTGCAAAATTACGTCATTACGCCGTAATGACGTATAATTATATCTTTCTTTAACATTAAACCCGAAGCCGCCGGTTGCGTGCCCTGCAACACGGTTTTATGGCTTGCGACAGGCGCGGTTGATACAATAATATCCCGAAGACGGCGTTATTCTACCGTATATATACAAAACGATAGTTTATGATTGAATACATCAAGGGCGAGCTGGCAGAGCTTACGCCCGCGCAAGCCGTGGTTGAAATAGGCGGTGTGGGCTATGCGTTGAACATATCGCTGAACACCTACAGCGCCATACAGGGCAGGAAAGACGTAAAGCTTTATGTGCACGAATCGCTGCAGACGGGCGGCCGTGACGACAATTATACCTTCTATGGCTTTGCCACGCGCCGCGAGCGCGAGCTGTACAGGTTGCTCATTACCGTATCGGGAGTGGGTGCCAATACGGCGCGGACGATGCTCTCATCCATCACGCCCGCCGAGCTCTGCAACGCTATTGCCAACGGCGATGAGAAGCTGATCAAGGGCGTCAAGGGCATAGGGCTGAAGACGGCACAGCGTATTATCGTTGACCTGAAAGATAAAATCATGTCGACGGGCATCGCCGAAGAGCTGCACGTAGCCGCATCGCATCAGGAGGGTCCGGCCATTGATACGGGCATCCGCGACGAAGCGGTGTCGGCAATGACTATGCTGGGCTTTGCCCCCGTGCCCTCGGCAAAGGTGGTTACGGCAATCTTGACAGAGCAACCTACACTGGCTGTGGAGATGGTTGTGAAGGAAGCGCTGAAGAGAATCAAGTAAAAGGTAAAAAATAAAAGAGTAAAAAAGTAAAAGGCTTCGCTTAAAATTAAAGAATTAAAAGATTAAAAAATTAAAGATTTTAAGGGCTGTACTTAAGATTTAAAGATTAAAAGAAGGAAGTTTAAGGGCAAAAAAGTCTCTGTGTTACAGGGAAAAGTGCCCTATATTATATTGAGGTGTAGAACGGATGTGCTACGTAGTTCTGCGGGAAAGACAACGGCAGTCAGTGCACTTTAGAAAATGAAGATAAGGAAAAACCATATATTGCTGATGTTGATGCTTGCCATGGCTATGGTGAGCTATGCCGTGGCTGCGCCTTATCTCAATGCAAACCAAACCCCGCAGAAGCCGCAGACACCACAGAAAAACAAGACAATCAGGACGGCAGACAGGAAGCCCCGGACGCCTTTGGCTGACGATATCGTGATACTTGACAATGGCGACGACTCTATTCCTGATTCACTTCTCCACCCCCGTTGGAAGATACAGCGCACCACTCCCGTCACATACGACGACCTTAACCAGAGTGCAGTTGACCTGAAACGCCCGGACGGGCTTCGCTATGAGGTAACATACAACGACACCATCAACCGTTATATTGTCGGCACAAGGATGGGGTCGATGTGGCTTGCCGCACCCATCATGATGACTCCGGAGGAGTATATGAAGTGGAGCGAGAAGCACGGGCGCGACGTTTACTTCCGCCAGAAGAACTCTGAAATATACGAACGCAAGGGCAAAGAGAAGTTCGACTTCAGCGATATGCACTTTGACCTGGGGCCTGCAGAGAAGATTTTCGGGCCGGGTGGCGTGCGGATACGGACTCAGGGAACCGCAGAGCTAAAGTTCGGAGGCACATACAAGAACATCAATAACCCGTCATTGCCCATCCGTAACCGCAAAAAGACGTCGATAGACTTTGATGAAAAGATAAACCTTAACGTGAATGGTAAGGTAGGCGACAAGGTAAACATGAACCTGAACTACAATACCGATGCCACCTTTGACTATGATGCGCAGAACCTTAAGCTGAAGTACGACGGCAAGGAAGATGAGATTATCAAGCTCGTTGAGGCGGGAAATGTATCGTTTCCCTCCAATTCGTCGCTGATTCAGGGGGCAAGCAGTCTCTTCGGTCTGCGCACCGATATGCAGTTTGGCAAGCTGAAGCTGCAGCTTGTAGCCTCACAGAAGAAGAGCACCTCGAAGAGAGTGTCGTCACGTGGCGGCAAACAGCTGACCACCTTTGAGATGGATGCCGCCAACTATGAGGAGAACAAGCACTTCTTTCTTGCCCGTTACTTTCATGATCACTATGATGACGGCATGCGCACACTGCCTAATCTGGCGACCGGCGTCACCATAAACCGTGTGGAAGTGTGGGTAACCAATAAGTCGGGCTCGACAACCAACTCACGCAATATCGTAGCTCTTACCGACCTCGGAGAGAACAGCCGTGTGAGCAATCCGATGTGGGCGGCAGGCGGCCAGCCCGTTCCGGCCAACTCGGCCAATACGGAATATGCCACCGTTGTGGGCAGTTATGCCGCAGCCCGTGATATAGACCAAACGTCTACTGTACTTGACGGGGCCGGTCTTGTGGGCGGAACAGACTACGAAAAGCTGCAGAGTGCCCGTCTGTTAAGCTCGTCAGAATATACCGTCAACAACGCATTGGGGTATATTTCACTTCGTACTTCATTGCAGACTGACCAGGTTTTAGCCGTCGCCTACGAGTATACCTATGGGGGAAGAACTTATCAGGTAGGCGAGTTTGCGAGCGATGTTACTGACGTTCATCAGGCACTTTTCGTTAAATCGCTGAAGAACACCAGCAATAATCCGCGGCAGGGTAACTGGCCGCTGATGATGAAGAATGTGTATTATCTGGCTTCTCAGGTTGAGAAAGATAAGTTCAGGCTCGACGTTAAGTTCCAAAGCGATACGGCTGGCGTATATCTTTCCTATATCCCCGAGGCGCAAGTGCGCAACCAGCCCATCATCAGGTTGCTGGGTGCCGACCGTCTTGACAACAACAACAAGACACATCCGAACGGCTATTTCGATTATGTGAGCGGATATACAGTGAGTGACGGCCGTGTGTTCTTCCCCGTAGCCGAGCCTTTCGGCAGCTATATGAAAGGTTATCTGGTCAGTCATGGTGTAACGGCTGCGCAGGCTGAGAAGTATGCTTTCACCGAACTGTATGACTCAACCAAGACTGTAGCCCGCCAGATTGCGGAGAAAGACAAGTATATTTTGCAGGGACAGTATCGCGGTTCGCAGGCCAACGTGATATCTCTTGGCGCATACAATGTGCCCCAGGGTTCCGTGGTTGTAACGGCCGGAGGCGTTACTCTGAATGAGGGTAGCGACTATAGTGTAGATTATAGTGCCGGAGAAGTAACGATATTAAACCAGAGCATCATTGACGCAGGGACGCCCGTTAACGTAAGTTTGGAAAGTCAGAGCGACTATTCACAGGAGAGAAAGACAATGCTGGGCATGAACTGGTCGTACGATTTCTCAAGAAACTTCCAGCTTTCAGGTACATTCCAGCACCTCTCCGAGCAAGCCCTTACTACCAAGGTTTCAATGGGGGCAGAGCCTGTCAACAATACATTGTGGGGCTTGAACGTGAATTGGAAGCACGAGAGCCAGTGGCTTACGAACGCTTTGGACAAGCTTCCGTTCCTCCATCTGACGGCACCATCGCAGATTTCTTTCACAGGAGAGTTTGCTCAACTGATAGCCCGGCAGACCCGTGGCGTGCAGGGAAACGCATCTTACTTGGACGACTTTGAGAATACAACGGACAAAATAAGCGTCATGGAGCCGACGTCGTGGAGTCTTTCAAGCGTTCCGTCGATGTTTTCGGAGAGCAGCGACAAGAACACGCTTGCCAGTGGATACAATCGTTCGCTGCTGGCCTGGTATACAAT
Source organism: Prevotella sp. (assembly GCA_013333935.1). GTDB lineage: Bacteria > Bacteroidota > Bacteroidia > Bacteroidales > Bacteroidaceae > Prevotella. Next base: position 55,916 of record JABCNV010000001.1, read on the forward strand.
TGACCCTCTTTTCACGCGCCGCAGCTCGTCATTGACGCCCGGTCACATCAAGAGCGATCTGGACCAGCTAAGCGATCCTTATGTGCGTGAGGTGTACGTGCGTGAACTTTATCCTAACCGCGACCAGAGTTCTTACAGTGGAGCGACGTCGACATTGTCGGTTTTGAACATGGCTTATTATCCCGATGAACGCGGTCCGTACAATTTTAACAGCAACGTTAGCACTAATGGGCATCTGCTTAACCCACAGCAACATTGGGGCGGTATGATGCGGAAGCTTGACACCAACGACTTTGAGACAGCCAATATTGAGTATATTGAGTTTTGGCTTATGGACCCGTTTATACACAGTAACAGGCGAAGCGACGCTGCACAGTATGGTGGCGACTTCTACATTAACCTTGGAGAGGTATCGGAAGATGTGCTGCACGACGGCAAGAAGTTCTATGAAAGCGGTCTGCCTGTGGATGGATCGGCATCGTATACCACCACACAGTGGGGAAAAATTCCGACACAATCGACGGTGAATTATGCCTTTGCCACGACGAGCGGCAGTCGTAAACTGCAGGACCTTGGCCTCAACGGACTGAACGATGAGGAGGAACAGCAGTTTGCAAGCTATCAGAATTACCTCACGACAGTGCAGGGGAGAGTGAACGCTGCCGTATGGGATTCGATATGGAAAGACCCTGCAAATGACGACTATCACTACTTTCGCGGCTCTGATTACGACCGTATGCAGGCGTCAATCCTTCGTCGTTACAAGTACATTAACAACCCGCAGGGTAACTCTCCCGACAACGACGACCGCACAGAACGCTATGATACCTCTTATAAAACGACGCCCGATGTGGAGGATATCAACCAGGATTATACGTTAAATGAGTATGAAAAGTATTACCAATACCGTATTTCGTTACGTCCTCAGGACCTTGTTGTGGGCCGAAACTACATTGTTGACAAGCGCGAGACGACGCCCGTGTTACGCAATGGCAAGACGGAAAATATTACATGGTATCAGTTCCGTATCCCGTTAGAGGAATATGAACGGCGAGTTGGCTCCATATCAGGCTTCTCAAGCATACGTTTTATGCGTATGTTTCTGACTGATTTTAAGCGCCCGATAGTGCTTCGTTTCGGTAGTTTCGACCTGGTTCGGGGTACCTGGCGTGTGTACAATCAGAACTTAGACGGCACAACTGCCGGCAGCGGAAGCATGACAACAGCCTCTGTCAGCATTGAAGAAAACAACGATAAAACCCCTGTTAACTATATTTTGCCGCCAGGAGTGAGTCGTGAACAAGACCCAACGCAGCCACAATTGGTTGAATCAAACGAGCAGGCACTGCAGATTAATGTGGATAATCTTTCGTCGGGTGAATCGAAATGCGTTTATAAGAACACCACTCTTGACCTGCGACAGTATAAGCGTATGCAGATGTTTGTGCACGCTAATGCTCCCGTTGCCGACAGCCATAATCTGCAAGACAATCAGCTTGCGCTCTTCATTCGTTTGGGATCAGATTATAAGAGCAACTATTATGAGTATGAAATACCGTTGAAGCTGACGGCTCCGGGTCACTATGACCGTTATTCGCGTGCCGATTGTGAGCTGGTTTGGCCTGCCGAAAACATGTTGGATGTACCTCTTTCGCTCTTTACGTCGGTCAAGAAAGCGCGCAATAGACAGAAGTCTATGGGGCTGGCTTCATTCAATAGGGCTTATTCCGCTTACGATTCCGACCACCCGGGAAATAAGATTACCATCATGGGTAACCCCACTTTGGGCGAAGTGAAGACCATGATCATCGGTGTTCGCAACCTTTCTGCGGGGAACAAGAGTGGCGAAGTTTGGGTAAACGAACTTAGAATGAAAGAGTATAACAATACGGGAGGATGGGCCGCTGATGCCAATCTCAACGTACAACTCTCCGATTTGGGCAACGTAAACTTGCAGGGAAAGTATGTTTCGCAGGGCTTTGGCGGTCTTGAAGACGGTGTGAGCAGCCGCTCAGATCGCGACCAAAGCAACGTCTCATTCACGACAAGCCTCGAACTTGGCAAGTTTTTCCCCGATAAAGCCAAGGTTTCTGCTCCGCTCTATTACAGTGTAACGAAAGAAGTTTCCAAGCCAAAGTATAACCCGCTTGACAACGATATGGAACTGAAAGACGCGCTAAACGCCACCGTCAACAAGTTTGAGCGGGATTCAATAGAGAATATTGCCGTTACCAAGGTGGTAAATACTAACTTCTCTCTTTCCAATGTACGCGTTGGAATACAGAACAAACGGCACCCCATGCCGTACGATCCGGCCAACTTCTCGTTCTCTTACAGCCATAATCACAGTCATTCTCAGGGCGAAACAACGGTGTATGAGAATGAGGATAACTGGCAGGGAATGCTCAATTATAACTGGACTCCGGTGTATAAGCCGTGGGAACCTTTCCATCGTTTCAATTCAAAGAACAAGTGGCTTGATATATTCCGTCGCTTCGGTCTTAACTGGTTGCCGCAAAGTATAGGTTTCAACACCGAGATGACGCGCTCTTATTACGAGCTCCAGGAGCGCGATATGGAAGCAACGGTAAGCACAAAGCTGCCGTTAAGCTTCTCAGAACAGTTCCTTTGGAATCGAGAATTCCAGCTTCGTTGGGACCTTACGAAGAATCTTCACATGAATTTTAACAGTGCCACGCATGCCGAAATAGAAGAACCTTACACCCCCGTGAATAAGGATCTTTATCCTGATCGTTATACGGCTTGGAAAGATTCTGTCTGGTCAAGCATCAAATCGTGGGGGCGTCCATTGGATTATCAGCAGAACTTTACGCTCTCTTACCAGTTTCCTATCAACCTTTTGCCCGTATTTGACTGGGTGAGAACTGATGCAACTTACAATGCAACCTATAACTGGGTGCGCGGTACAAACCTTGAAAACGGTATGTCGTTGGGCAACACCATTGCCAATAATCGCCAGCTTACAGTTAATGGCGACTTCGACCTTGTGCGCCTTTATAATCATATTCCTTTCCTTAAGAAAGCTAACGAACGCTTTGATCTGATGCAAAATCAGTCGTTACAGCAACGCAAGAAAGAACAACAGCGGAAGAAAGAAGAGCAGCAACGCCAGCAACGTGAGATGCAAAAGGTACGTGCTGATGCTGTCAAGGCCGGTAAAAATCCTGAAGAAGCTGTTGCCCAATGGAAGAAACAACAGCAGGAGGCCGACGAACGAAAAAAACAGTTGCCACGTAACAAGCGTGCTTTCGAGAAAGAGATTGTGCTGCGTCCCGACACAACCATCGACATTTCACACGGCCGAAAATCGCGTCGTCTGGTGGTAACGGCACGCACGGCCGACGGAAAGGTGTTCAAGCTTAAGTATAAGAAGCTTGACGATAACAGCATTCGCATCCGTAATAAGGTCGATTCGGCTACGACGCTTAAGCTTTCTGTCATGGCGAAACCGACGCTTGACGACCAGAAGTGGTACAAAACAGCCCAGTCGCTATCACGTCTTGCAATGATGGTTCGTTCGGTATCGTTCACCTATCGTAATAATTACTCACTGGCTTTACCTGGTTTTATGCCTTCCGTCGGCGATGCATTTGGCCAGACCCGCGGCAGCCACGTGCTGTCTCCCGGGCTCGATTTCGCTTTTGGTCTTGTGGGAGACAGTTACATTGACCGTGCCCAGAAGCATGGATGGCTGTTGAATAATGATAGTGTGGCTACGCCTGCTACTACCAATTTCACCGAAGACGTGCAGCTGCGCGTTATGCTTGAGCCCGTGAAAAACCTGAAAATAGACCTCAATGCTGCCCGAACAGTGACACGTTCCCGAAGTGTCCAGTATATGTATGCGGGCAATCCAACGACCCAGACCGGAAGTTTTACCATGACTACGCTGTCAATTGGTACGTCGTTTGAGAGCATGGGAATCGCTACCAACGGTTTCAAGAGCAAGAGCTTTGAACGCTTCTGCGCTTCGCTTGCAGGCTTCCGCCAGATGGTTGAGGCCCGTTACACAGGCACGGTGTATCCTTCGGGTACGTCGCTTGCGGGCAGTACGTTCAATGCCGCTAACGGAAGCGTCAATCCGTATAGTGCCGATGTCATGGTGCCTGCGTTTCTTTCTACCTATACTTCAATGGGTAAGGGGCTTGGCATATTCCCGTCTTTGGCCAAGATGCTTCCCAACTGGTCGGTTCGTTACAGCGGACTGAGTCGTCTTCCATGGTTCCGCGACCATTTCAAGAGCGTCAATATCAACCACTCTTATAAAAGTATCTATGCTGTTGGAGCCTATCAAAGCTATTCAACGTTTATACAATTGACGAATCTTGACATGGGTTTCATCAGCGATGCAGCCACAGGGAACCCTATTCCTAACTCGATGTATAATGTTTCAATGGTAAGTATCAATGAGTCGTTCTCGCCATTGCTGGGCGTAGATGTGACGTTCCTGAACGACCTTACCACCCGTATCGAGTTCCGTCAAACCCGTTCTCTGGCCCTCTCTATGACATCGGTGCAACTCAATGAGGCATTAAGTCGCGACTGGGTTCTGGGCATGGGATACAAGGTTAACAATTTTAACTTCTTCGGGTTAGCCGGTTCCCGCAAGGTGAAAACACGCTCAAAAGCCAAGGAGCAGCCCGAAACGGTAACACCTTCAAGTCGTAATTTCAACCACTCACTGAACCTCAGACTTGATGTTTCGTGGCGTCGGCAGGCTTCCATTACGCGCGACATAGCCACTGTCAGCTCTACTGCCACGTCGGGAAACTCGGCTTTCAAGTTCGCTTTTTCGGCCGAATACACGCTCTCGCGTCTCCTTTCCATGAGCTTTTATCTTGACCGTCAAACCAACACACCGCTGCTCTCGTCAAGCAGTTACCCCACCACCACGCAGGATTTCGGTCTGAGTGTCAAGTTCTCGCTTACACGCTGATTAAACGATTCTTCCCTTTTGTGCTTTGCATAAAACTTTGTAACTTTGCCCGCTGTAACAATTTTTATTGTATATCAGGCGCTTATGGAGGCTTTCTGCCGTTCGTTTCATCATCGTATCACGTTAGGTGCGGGTTGTGGTATAATCCTTTGCCTTGTTGCAGCGTTCTGGCTCTTTTGGGTCAAGATGGTTGTTTTAGGCGCGCTTATGGCTCTTGTCGTTATACTGATGTGCGAGCGAGTGTTCCACACCGAATATATTTTATACGATGACAGGCTTGTTATCCGACGAGGCCGACTGTCTCGCGACAAGACAATTGCCTTGTGCGATATTACCCATTGCCGCATGGTTTCCGTTAATTTTGGCCTTTCCCATTACCTCTTTGTTCAGTATGGCGATGACCGTATGGTTTGTGTTGAACCTCAAAATGAGGCTGCTTTTATCGGGTGTCTGAAGAAATTGAAGGCAGAATCTTAACTTATAACGATTGTTTCATGCAGTTTAACAAACATCATATTCCTTTTTTTATAAAACTTTCGGCCTGGCTTTTCATTGCCGTTGCCTGCCTGCCGTTGCACGCACAGACCGAACTTGGTGAGCCTCTTGCCGACCGTGATACCCTCACGGCGGACACATTGTGGAACGACAACGACAGTTTGTTCCTGAAAAATGATACGATTGCATGGCCCCGTAACGTGCAAATGGCCATTGACAAGCTGCTGCAGAACGACATGTTCAAGACTTCTCAGGTAGGAATGATGATTTATGACCTTGATGCCGACTCGGTAATCTACCGCCATAATGAGCGCCAGCTGATGCGCCCTGCGTCGACAATGAAAGTCATTACCGCCATAACAGCACTCGATAAACTGGGTGGAGGCTATCGCTTCAAGACTGATCTTTGCTATACCGGCCGTATAGACAGCTGCACGCTTGTGGGCGATGTTTACTGCGTGGGCGGCTTCGACCCGCGCTTTAACATAGATGATATGCACGCCTTTGTTGAAGCCTTGCACCGCATGGGCGTCGATACCATCCGTGGAAACGTCTATGCTGACAAGACGATGAAGGACGAAACCCTCTATGGCGAGGGCTGGTGCTGGGACGATGACAACCCTGTTCTCTCGCCCTTGCTGTTTGCGCGTAAGGACCAGTTCGTCGTGCGCTTTGTGTCTGAACTGCAGAAAGCCGGTATCTACCTCACCGGTACGACGGGCGAACAGCGCAAGCCCGACGATGCCAACTGTATTATTTCGCGTTTCCATACCATCGACCAGGTACTTATGCGCATGCTGAAACAGAGCGACAATCTGTATGCCGAGGCCATGTATTACCAGATAGCGGCCTCAACGGGCTACCGTCCGGCCACGGCTAAAAGTGCGCGCGAGGTGCAGATGCAGCTCGTAAACCGTCTGGGACTTGATGCTTCACGCTATAAGTTTGCTGACGGATCGGGCCTTTCGCTCTACAATTACGTCAGTGCCGAACTGGAGGTTCGTCTGCTCCGTTATGCCTATTCCAATCAGCTTATCCTCAACCATCTGTTGCCTGCACTTCCTGTAGCGGGCGTCGACGGCACATTGAAGTCGCGCATGCGTTCGGCTTTTACGCGCGGAAACGTGCGTGCAAAGACGGGCACCGTGATGGGTGTGTCGAGCCTTTGCGGCTATCTCACGGCAGCAAACGGCCATCAGATATGTTTCTCTATTATTAACCAAGGGGTTATGCACGGTAGGAACGGCCGTGGTTTTCAGGACCGAGTCTGCTCCATTCTGTGCCGACCCTGATACCTTTTCGTTATCATGATGGAAACCATCCGACAGTTTATTGAGCACCTGCTTATTGTTTCCGGCTTTCATGGCGCCGAAGTACCGGTGCTTCGCCATGTGTTGTTGATTGTGGTTGCTGCGTTGCTGGCCACCCTTAGTTATCTGCTTTTCAGGGCTATACTGGTTCCTGTCATCATGCGTATGACGCGCGGGAGCTCTACGGGCCTCACCAACGTGCTGTTGGGCCGCCCTGTGCTCATTGCCTTCTGCGGCATTGTTCCGGCCGTTGTTATCTGGAAACTGCTGCCAATGGTGTTTTATCAGTACCCGTTTGTGCGCATGGTGCTCACCCGTCTCACGGCTATCTACATCACGCTTGCAACGGTTCGGCTGTGCTTTACCTTTATCCGCCAGCTCAAGTTGCTCAATACCGGCCGCCGAACCAGCCGTCAGCAGTATGTGCTTTCGTTCCTGGGGGTGCTGCGCATCGTCGTAGCATTTCTGGCAGTAGTGGTGGTTGTCTCCATCTTGATTAACCGAAGCCCGCTGGCTTTGCTTGCGGGACTTGGTGCTACATCGGCTGTTCTCATGCTGGTTTTTCAAGATACCATCCAGGGGCTTGTTGCAGGTATCCGCCTTACATCCAATGATATGCTGCACGTTGGCGACTGGATAACCGTCGATAGCGCCGGAGCCGACGGCATTGTTACCGAAATGAGTCTGACGACGGTGAAAGTACAGAACTTCGACAATACCATCGTTACCGTCCCTCCCATGGCTTTAGTGAGTGGTTCGTTTAAGAATTGGAAGGGCATGCAGGCCGGAGAGGGACGGCGTGTAAACCGTAAGGTTTTCTTCGATTTCAGAAGCATTCGCTATACAGACGACAGCCGTAAGGAAACCAATATGGCGCAATTCCGCCGTGCCGTGGAGAATTTCCTTATTGCAGACGAGCGTGTAAACAATGGCATGACGCTGATGGTACAACAGCTTGAGGCTACACAGGGCGGACTTCCTATCGGCATTTGTTTCTTCCTGAAAATGAAAGACGGCATACCCTATGAGCATCAGCTGGCCGATATCATGGAGCATGTGTATGTTATGGCGGCCGATTTTGGGCTGACTATTTACCAGCAGTTTCCCCAGCAGTAGGCTTTTGTTGGCGGCATCCCGTGCCGGAGCAAGGCAGGACAGGGCGTAGGGACAATTCCTCTGCGCCTGTTTTTTTGTGCTTTTGTTGACTGCAGCTGTCTCCTTTGCGTCCTTATCCTCGTTGTACGGCGGCCGTGGCACACATCTTCTGTCGGCCGTCACACGCGCGTACGGCGGTCGCCGTACGATGGGTTGACGGCCGCCGTACATTGACGGAAAGCGCCAAAGGGTCAGGCCTCGTCTGCCTTTTGGCCGGGGCAGGTAATCCTTTTTATTGGGGTAATTAATCCTTTTGGTTGAAGCAATCGAGCCTTTTAACCGATTTGATGCGGTCAAAATAGAAAACGAAGATGGCCGCAGCGGCAATCAGTATGTACATACCGGCAACCTGCACGGGACTTACCCTGATGCCCTCGATACTGGCGCAGGGCAGCGAAGCTATCAGCGCGAGCGTGCGGTTCATGACTCCGGCCACGGCTATCAGGACGGCGGCTACCGCCTTACCCACCACGGGCACGGGCATCGTCAGCAGCATGACGACGGCGCCATAGACGATAATTGTAGCCGCCGGCACCACAATCATGTTGGTAAGCAGAAAATAACACGCAAAGCGCCCGAAGTAATACATCACCAGCGGCGCCGTTCCCACCTGCGCTGTAAGTGATACGGCCGTCATGCCCCAGAGGGTACGTGTGAGCCTGTGCCGGACGGGGACGAGGTCGAATAGGAAGCGATAGAATAGCAGTATGCCCAGCACGGCCATGAACGACAGCTGAAAGCCTACGTCCCAAAGGCTCATGGGGTCGGCCGAAAGCATGACGATGACAGCCAGCGACAGCGTGTTAAGCGAGGCCCTGCCCCTGCTGAGCACTATGCCCACGGAAAGAACGGAAAGCATGGCCGCCGCCCTGACGACGCTTGCCCCCATGCCAACGATGAGCGTGTACGTCCAGATGGCGGTAAGAATCAGGGCCTGGCTCAGCCATTTCCTGCGGCGACCCAATGGCAGAAGCAGCGTTAGAACGGCATAGATGATGCCTAAATGCAGGCCCGAAAGGGCCAGGACGTGGGCTCCTCCCGAGAGGTTGAACAGGTCACGCGTTTGTCGGGAGAGATAGCTTTTGTCGCCCAGGGTCATGGCTGCTATCACGGCGTAGCGCTGATCGTCGGCTCGGGGCATGCCCAGCGTGGCGAGCAGGCGGTAACGAAGCACCGCAGCCTTTAGTCTGATGCGTAATAACAGGGGAAGCGATATGCCCTTTTCAGAGACTGTTTGCCAGCTGCGGGGGAGGATAAACGTGCGTGCCGTGAAGCCGTGTACGTGCATCCAGCGCATGTAATTGAACCTTGGGGCAGTTTGGAAGTTGGCAGGAAGTTCCATCGTAGAGCAGGCTTCTACGCACAGTCCCGTGCAAAGCGTGCGCCATCGGTTCAGTATGGTGTCGCGCAAAAAGGCAGCCTTGACAAGCGTCGGGCGCGAAAGCGTATGGCCTTCAGCTTCACTGACGGCCATGTCGCAGGTTACGACGCGGCCGTGTATAACGGGCTTACTGATGATAACAGCGCGGTAGGCCACGGGCCTGCCGATGGGGAGGGAGGGATGCAGCTGGCTTTGGGTGTGGACGATGAGGGCTGCTCCCAGAAAAAATGTGACCAAAAGGATGGCTGCGTGCTGCATGGCGGCTTTGCACTTTAGTGCAAAAGCCGCCGCTAATGCTATGCCTGCAGCCGTTATCCACGTCGTGAGAGGCAGACGTGTAGCGTCGCCGGTGACAATGCCTGCGATGAGCGCGAGGGCTATGGGCAGAAGAGGGAGCATGGGTTAAAGGTCTTCGGGCGGGGCGCTTTCGGGCTCAATCTGCTTCTCCGGCCAGTTAACGAGGAACACCTTTCGCGTGGCACGTGTAAAGGCTGTGTAAAGCCAGTGCATGTATTCGGGCGTAAGCATGTCGTCAGTCATGTATCCTTGGTCAATGTAAACATGCTGCCACTGTCCGCCCTGCGCCTTGTGGCAGGTAACGGCATAGGCAAATTTTATTTGCAGGGCGTTATAATAGCGGTCGGCTTTCATGGCTTTGAGGCGGTCGGTCTTGAGTGAAAGGTCTTGATAATCGTCCATCACATTTTGCCATAACTGCTCGTTCTGCTCGCGTGTCAGAGCCGGAGCCTCGCTCGTCAGCGTGTCCATGATGACCGTTGCCTCAATTTCTGCCTCGTCATAATCGGGGAATTGCAGGCAGACGTCGGCGAACTGGAAACCATAAAAGCTGCGGAAGTGGCGCACTCTCAATATCTTTGCGCGGTCGCCATTGGCAAGAAAGGCGCCGCCGTCCTTGCCGTCTTGCTGCGTGGAAAGCGTGTAGAAATAGTTGTTTTTCACCGTCATTACCATGTCGCTCGTGCACAGAGCCTCCTCCCTGTCGAGCACGCTGGCTCGTATTCCCTGGTTATAGACATTGGCCCGCTTGTTGGAACGCGTGAGGACAATGGTGTCGTCAATGCCTGCTTCCGAATAGCTTGTGGCCAGACTTTCGATGAGTTCATCGCCCGGTATGCGCTGAACATCGGTGAAAGACCATAGCCGGATGCGGGGCAATACGGGCTCATCGATGAGTGTCCGTATCTGTGTAGCGTTGTAAAGTATGCCTGAAAACTGGCTCTGCCGGAGCACAGAGGCGAGGCTGCACTCCCAAACCTTCAGACCATATCCCTCTAAAACCACGGTGTTAAGGGCCGGAGCTTCGGTCTCGCCCACAGGAGGGAGCTGGGCATTGTCGCCTATAAGCAGCAGCCGGCAGCCGTCACCGCTGTACACATATTGAATAAGGTCGTCAAGAAGGCTGGCTGTTCCGAACGTAATGTCGCCTGCAGCCGGCCGGCTGCCTATCATGGAAGCCTCGTCAACTACAAATAACATGCGATGGTAACGGTTGTCATTGAGATTGAATATGCCGCCAATGCCGGTGTAATTCTTCTCACGGTAGATACGCCGATGGATGGTATAGGCGGTCAGATTACTGTGTAATGAGAAAACCTTTGCAGCCCGTCCGGTGGGAGCCATGAGCGTAAGCTTCTGCCCCAAACGGTGCAGGGTGCTTACCATGGCGGCGGCAAGGGTGGTCTTTCCCGTTCCGGCGGAGCCGCGAAGAACCATGACAGAGTGGGGATTGCGGTCGGCAAGGAACTGTGAAAACACGGTAAGGACATGCTCTTGCTCTGGTGTAGGCTGGTAGTTAAGGTCTTTTTTGATAAGGCTTATGAATTCTGACGGTGTCATGTCCTTGCTTGTTTTTTTTTCGTATCTTTGCAGACGGTAGCAGCTGTTGCCGACAAAGATAGCGAGTTTTGTGTATATATGAAACTAAATTTACATAATAATGTGCTTCTGGCAGCCTGTGTGGTGGTGCTGGCTGTGCTGTGCTTCCTGAGCGTTGACGGCCCTTTGAACTTTGAGCGTGAGCGTGAACAGCGCGAGAAAGTGGTGAAGGCACAGTTGGATAAGATTGTCAGGGCCGAGCAACGGTATCGTCAGCAGAAAGGCGTTTATACGGGAAGTTTCGATGTTCTGACAGCAGCCGGACTGCTTGATAAGGTTGACCGGTATGTACCTTACTCGGAAGGGCGGAGCTTTGAGCTTGAAGCCACGACCGAAGTAGGGAAAAGTGGCAGAACCATTCCGCAACTGACGTGCGGTGTGCGCTACGCCGTCTATCTGCAAGGTCTTGATGAAGACAAGGTTAATGAGCTGTCAGCGCATGCCGCAGCCATGGGAAACTACCCGGGAATACAGGTGACGAAGGGGAAATAAATCCCGCAATACAAGAATCTACAGAAAAGAAAAATAAGGTTTTAACTTCATTCACATGGAAGAAATCAAGAAGACAGCGAGGATGACTATCCGTGTAAGCGAGGGCTCTCTGGCCTTTGCTCTTGCTGATAAGCATAGTGTGTCGCAAATCATTTTCAAGCCCTTTACCTGCCGTAGCGGTGTGTCGATGGCGGCAAATCTTCGTGAAGCCTTCAAGAGTGAGGAGCTTTTGCGTACGCCTACTGATAGGGCACAGGTGCTTGTAGATGCACAGGTGCTGCTGGTTCCGATAGAGGAGTATCGCGACGACGCTATGGAGGCGCTGTATAAACATAGCTTTCCGAGGGCCGATGGCAGCGTAATCATGAGCAACGTATTGCCTGATTTAAATGCCGTGGCGCTGTTCAGTGTGAACCGTGACCTCAAGATGGTTGTAGAAGACCATTATAATGATGTGAAGTTTGTATGCCTGATGCGTCCCGTCTGGAACTATATGCACCGGCGATCGTTTGTGGGAAACCGCCGTAAACTGTATGCACACTTCCACGATAATAAGCTTGAACTGTTCAGCTTTGAACGTAACAGGTTCATCTTTTGCAATAGTTTTGAGGTGAAACACTCAAAGGATGCCGAATATTTTATTCTGTTTGTGTGGAAGCAACTGGCCCTTGACCAGCAGCGTGACAACCTGTTTTTGTCGGGAGATATACCGGAACGTGAGGCCCTTTTAGACGTACTCAAGCAGTATATCGGTATGGTAAGCGTGGTGAAGGCGTCGGCTGACTTCAACCGTGCGCCCATAACGATGATTAAAGGCATTACGTGGGACATCGTCAGTCTGTATGTTTGACGATGGCTTCAGGTAGTTTTTGTCTCCAGGAATCGGACTTGTTATCTTTCAAGACAAGGGTTGTTGTCTGTAGATTCCGAGTTTATTATCTATAAGAATCAGGCCTATGCGTGTAATTACAGGAAAGTATAAGGGACGCCATTTTGACATACCGCGGACGTTTAAGGCGCGTCCGACAACCGATTTTGCCAAGGAAAATATCTTCAATGTGCTGACGGGATATATTGATTTCGCCGATTCTTCGGCCCTTGACTTGTTTGCAGGGACAGGCAGTATATCCCTTGAGATGCTGTCAAGAGGATGTAAACCTGTCGTGAGTGTGGAAGCCGACCGTGACCATTCGCACTTTATCAGCGAATGTATGAATAGGATTGGCGAGACCAACAGCATATTGATAAAAGGCGATGTGTTCCGTTTTATCAAGAGTTGCCATCAGCAGTTCGATCTTATTTTTGCTGACCCGCCCTATGCTTTGGAAAAATTAGGCGAGTTGCCACAGCTTATTTTCGATGGCAATTTGCTTAAACCTGGCGGAATTTTCGTGCTGGAGCATGGGAAAAACTATAATTTTTCCTCGGCAGAACGTTTCTTAGAGCATCGGCATTATGGAAGTGTGAACTTCAGTTTGTTCCGTTAAGAATTTTAGTCTATTCTATTAGAAACTACTATTCCCGTTTATAATATAAGTTCGAAGGCCTTTTGTGCCGATAATTTTTAGTGCGAAAGGCTACATCAATGGGCTGAACATGCGCAGGATACTTTCCCAAAGGAGCTGGAAGAAACCGTGTTTTTCGAGCTGTCCGGCTTCGTCAACGAGCACACAGTGCGTCTCATCTTCCAAATAAATCTTCTTCATTCGCAGGGCCATTCCTTCATCATAGAAGAAGATATTCGACTCAAAGTTGTGCTCAAGACTACGGAAATCGATGTTCGAGCTTCCCACAGTTGAGATGCTGTCGTCGCAAACGAGGAACTTAGAATGGTTAAATCCGTCGTCGTAAAAATAGATTTTGGCTCCCGCTTGCAGAATTTCCCTGACATAAGACTTGCTTGCCTGGTCGAGCAAACGCGAGTCAGTGCGTTGTGGTAACATCAGGCGGATGTCTACTCCTGCCAGTGCGGCCGTCCTGATGGCGAAGAGAACGGGCTCAGATGGCAGAAAGTAGGGCGTCTCAATATACACATATTGTCGGGCCGTTAGCAAAACACGCACAAAGCCTTGCATCATATCGGGCCACTCTGTAATGGGGCCGCTCGTCACGACTTGTGCCAGACAGTTGTTCGAAAGCGCGGGCGAGATAGCAGGATAATAGCGTTTTCCGGCGATAAGCGTGCGGTCGACGAAGTACCAGTCAACCAGAAACGCACGCTGAATACCATATACAGCGCCTCCTCTGACGAGGATATGGGTATCGCGCCACGGCCTTCCCACGCCTTTTACATAGCGTGTGGCAATATTCATTCCACCGATAAAGCCTGCCCTTCCGTCAATAACGATAAGTTTTCTGTGATTGCGATAGTTCACCTTTGAGGTGAAAGCGGGAAACTTTACCGGCATAAAGGCATGCACTTCTACGCCGCCGTCGCGAAGCCTTTCCCAAAAAGAGTTCCGCACTTTCCAGCATGCAACATCGTCGTAAATAACACGAACCTCCACACCTTGTTGCGCTTTGTCAATGAGCGTATCGGCTATAAGGTTGCCCAATGCGTCGTCGTCGAAGATGAACATCTCCACATGTACGTGGTCTTTAGCTTTGCCAATCTCACGAAGAAGGCTGGGAAAGAACTCGTATCCGTTCGTATAAACCTCTATTTCGTTGTCTTTAAAGGGAAGGGCCATGCTCTGGTTCTTGAACAATTGCATCAGCGTGCGGTGCTCTTCAGGGATGTGAAGATTACGCTGTTCGGCGAATTCGAGCATCGATCGCTTCGTCAACTGGTCAAGGCTGCGCTGGCTGATAAGTCTCTCCTTGCGCGTATTCTGTCCAAAAAAGAAGTAAAGCACAATGCCAACCATAGGTAAAGCCCACAGCACAAGCATCCAGGCCATGGTCTTTGACGGCTCACGGTTGTCCATTAACACCTTTAACATGACAATAATCACGATCAAAGTGTAAAGGCCATACAGAATCCAGTGCAGGTATTCCATTCGTTATCAGATTAGCAATTGTGTGTCAGAGCATCGCCGGAACTTCGTCAACGCTACCTTATTCCCATGAGTTTGTGCGTTTGTAAGCTCATTCTCCATTGAGGATGAGTCAGCAGATAGTCAACACAATGGGCGAGGATAGTGTGATTTTTTGTCGTATCTCCGGTATCTAAAGGTTGCAAAAAATAGTGTTCGGCGGTTATACCGTGCGTGCTTACCGGCTGTACGTTGTCGAAAAGTACCTTTAATTCGCTGCAATGTGTGACGACAGGGTGTTCCTTTGGCGACACCGTGAGCCAGTCTATACCCCGTGGAGGCTCATGCGTCCCGTTGCTTTCCATCGCAATAAAAGCAAATCCTGCCGCATGAAGGGCATCTATAAGGGCTTCGTCGGCTTGCAGGGAGGGCTCGCCTCCTGTCAGTACAACCATCGGCATATTGGTGTCGTCGCTCTGTGCTTCTGCCTTTTTCGTGCAGACAATAGCCAGTGCCCGCCTGACAATTTCGTCGTTATCCAACTCTTCAAAGTGTGTAAAGTCGGTATCACAAAAGCTGCAATGCAGGTTGCATACGCTGAAACGGATGAACACTGCAGGCCGTCCGGTGTTGTATCCTTCGCCCTGAAGAGAGTAGAATATCTCGTTAATCTTCTTCATAGATGGCAATATTCCCTTCGGTTTCCTGCACGCTCGCCCTGTAGCATGTGGGAATAAGGTCAACAATCCAACGGGCAATGTTCTCGGCCGTAGGATTGAAAGGCAGCACCTCGTTAAGCTCGTGATGATCCAGCCGCTCCTGAATAAGCTCCTTGATATGTCCGAAATCTGCCACCATTCCGTTTTCGTCAAGCTCGCGTGCCTTGCAAAACACGGTTATCCGCCAGTTGTGTCCGTGCACCCTTGTGCACTTACTCTCGTACGATAACGTAAGATGATGGCTGGCAGATATGTCAAGTGTTTTCTGAATATAATACATTTCTCATTGATTTTTTTTCGTTTGAATAGCCTCTTTTTCCTTTTGTTTCTGGATAAAGGCTAGCTCATGCAGGGCAAAATGTCCGTGTTTAGGGTCGTTAAGCAGGCTTTTCAGCAACGGCACTGCGTCGTCATACTGTTGCTCGCTCACAAGAAGGTAGGCCTTTCGGCGTTTCATAAAGCTGACAAACGACTCAATCTGCTGCCGCGAAAAATTCTGTATGAAGCCGTCGTTATGGTCAAGAAGCTCCTGCATGTCAGCAAGAAGACTGTTGATAATATCCAGGGCACGGAAGTCGTGACTGTTGACAAGGCAGTTGATATAGGCCTTGGTGTAGGTGATGTTGTGGGCTGCAAGCGTGAGCTGCAGATAGTAACAGGCATGCTCATACTGGTGAAGGCGCAGATAACAACAGCCTAAATAGTAGGCCACCTCGACGATTGAGCCGTCAATGTGCGGGCTATTGGCATCATGATGGCGTGTGATAAGGCGGAATGCGCTTTCAAGATGTAGTGCCCCTTCATAGAAGCGCCGCTCGTCATAAAGGCGGCGACCGGTCTGGAAATAATGCGCCGCGTGGTGGTCTTCCATACCTGCAAGCAGCTTCTCGTCGTCGGTCATGTCCTGCGTTTGGCCTGCGCTTTGTTTGGCCATAGCCTCTTTCCACAGATAGGAGAAGCGCGCCTGACGTTCGGCCTGCGGTGTGAGGTCGTACCCAAACAGCACGCTTGCCGTCTGCAGATGGCGCTCAAGGTTGTCCTCGTCAGTAGCGATGTCGGCACTTACGGGCGACAATGTCATGGTTAAACGATAGTAAAGCGTATTATTTGTAGCCCCTTCGTCGTGAAAGAACAGCATTAAATGGCGAAGCCTTGCAGGATTGCGAGAATCGTAGAACGCCAGTACGGCCGAGGCTGAATGGTGCACAAACCGTCCCTCGCTGATGAGCGGACTCGTGATGTCGTAGGTAAGGATGGTGTCGAGGTTGTCAAATGTTGTAACCTCTCCATCTGCAGTGACACTCAATGCCACCGGAATGATACCGCTCAAACCCATTACTGACGTAACTGCCGAGCCTAAAAGCAACGGACGATCAGCCGCATTGTGCCAGCTTATATTGCTTCCCTGGTGCATCATTTCCTGCTCACGGGTCAGTTCTAACTCATGAACATACCGTGCCTGGTCCTTTTCAGCATCACGCGTGGGCGACTTATCGTTCTGGCTTTTCAGTTCGCTGAACTTCCGAATAAAGAAGTTTTGCCACCTGAAAATGTTGCCGAGGGCGCGTTCGACGGCTTCACGCGCGGTATGATTATCAAGCTGGAGGGTGCAAACGATGTGCACATCGGCCTGCCCTTTTTTCTCGTTTACAGTATAGACAGCGCGGCATGTCTCGGTGTTGAGGTTGCAGAGGTTGCACACGCAGCGCACCAGTTCAATGTCGGTTGCCGATGCAGAGAAGAAGAAAAAGTAAGACAGGCGCACGTAGGGCGACTCTTTCTCGAGCCTTATACTGAAGTGTCCACCCTGATAATCGAAGTATCCCGTCAGCGTGTCAGGCGTTTTGTCCCATTCTATCTTGCTGTTCAGCGCCGCGAGCGTGCTGTCAAGACACCGCTTGTTGTAGGCTATGGTGCGGGCAAGAAGACCTTTTCTCCTGCTGCGGTGCCTGTACCACAGCAGGAAAAACGTCAGCGCCGCCGACAGGCAGGCCGCAGAAAACACGGTAAGAACAATGGTGAACGTCATTCCTGTTTGCCTTAGAAGTCTCCTTTCTGTTTACAAATATAATAATAAAAGGTGGAAAACAAAAGCCTTGCAGGTACAAAAATATAAAAAGGTGTGCCCATGCCACCGTGTGCCCTGTACGCTATGGCCGGTGTTTTTAGGCTGCCACGCGCTGTAAATATAAGGCAGGCGACCGTCGGAAACGTCATACAATGATGTTGCTTCCGAGCTTTCGGGCAAGCTGGTTGCGCATATTCTGCATGTCTCTGTAGTCTGCCATCAGCGTCTTTAGCTTCTCCATGTCCGAGGCTGCCTGCGCCATTTGTACCTGAAGCTCCTTGAGATGCCGCTCCACATAGTCCATACGGATGTCGGTCAACAGGTGATCAACCTGCATGCGCAAGGCTTCTGTCTCGTTGGCTTCGCGCTGACGCTCGGCCTCTTCATTCTGCGGGCCGTCCGTATGACGGGGTGTAAGGTGATACTCTTCAGTGGCGAGGGCCGTTGCCAGGCGGCTGACGTCGATGTCATTATGATGCAGGAACCAGGTCTCTGCCTTGAAACCGGCTTCGCCACTCTTCTCTACGGCCTCGTCCAGCATGCGGTTGAACAGCGGGCTGCTGAATGTAAGCTTGTCGGCTGCCAGGTTATAGCTGATATACTGTGCGACGGAAACGTCATGCAATTGGCCGCTGTCGTCTTCCACCCCCCGCATGATAATGTGTTCGCCGTGGCGCACAACCATCTGCAGCAACAGGCATTCAACCTTCGAAGCTTGCTGCCCGAGGTCGGGTTCCTGTGGCATGACGGCCATGCCCGTGCCGTCTTCAGGCGTTCCGGCTGCAGGCTGCGGGGGCTGCGCTGTCGTCCTCGAACGCCGGTCTCTGATAAAGGAATTCATCTGGTTGATGAGCGTAGCCTCGCTTATTCCAATGCGTTGGGCACAGTCGTGTATATAGGTATCCCTCAGAATCTGGTTCTGAATAACCGATATGCTTTCAACAATCGAGTTGATGGCATCGGCTCGTTTCTTCGGGTCGGTTTCGTTTTTGAGCAGCAGGTCAGTCTTGAACTGGATGAAATCGACCTGATGGGTCTCGATATATTCGCTGAACTCGTCGGCCGTGTGCGTGCGTGCGAACTCGTCAGGGTCCTTGCCTTCGGGCAGCAGAAGCACCTTGAGGTTCATACCTTCGGACAGCAGCATGTCGGTTCCGCGCAGTGCGGCGTGTATGCCGGCAGCGTCGCTGTCGTAGAGCAGCGTGATATTCGATGTGAAGCGGTGCAGCATGTGTATCTGGTGCAGGCTGAGGGCGGTGCCGCTGTTGGCCACAACGTTCTCTACGCCACACTGGTACATGGCAATGACGTCGGCCTGACCTTCGACCATAAACACCCTGTCCTCGCGGGCAATGGCCTTCTTGGCCTGCCAGATGCCGTACAGTTCGTGATCCTTGTGGAAGATTTCGCTGTCGGGAGAATTGACGTATTTCTGACTGACGCCTTTGGTACGTGAGTCCAATACGCGCGCCGTGAAGCCTACTACCTTGCCGCTGACGCCCGTCCACGGGAAGACAACGCGGCCAGCATAGCGGTCGATGAGCTCGCCTCGGTCGTTTTTATAGCAAATGCCCGTGGCGGTAAGGTAGTCCTCACGGTAGCCTTTGGCCTGCGCTTCGCGGCCGAGGGCATAGCGGTCGGCGAGGTCGAAGCCGAGGTTGAACTTCCTGATTACGTCGTCGCGAAAGCCCCGCATGCGGAAGTATTGCATGCCAATGGCCTTGCCGTCAGCATGATTGTGGAGCAGATTCTCAAAATAATCGCGGGCCCACTCGTTGATGATGAACATCGACTCGCGCCTGCTCTGCTCCTCTTTCTCGCGGTCGGTCAGCTCGCGTTCGTGTATTTCGATGTGGTATTTGTTCGCCAGCCATCGCAGGGCTTCGGGGTATGTCATCTGCTCGTGCTCCATAATGAACCCTATCGAGTTCCCGCCCTTGCCGCAACCAAAGCAGTGGCATGTGCCGCGTGCGGGCGACACGTAGAACGACGGCGTCTTCTCGTTGTGGAAAGGGCAGAGGCCCTTGTAGTTGGAGCCCGACTTTTTCAACGTGACAAATTCGGAAACCACGTCGACAATGTTGGCGGCTTCCTTTATTTTTTCGACAGTCAGATGGTCTATCATACGTGCAAAGATAGCGTTTTTTTCGTGAGATTCTCATGACGTGAGGTGAAAAAAGCAAACCTTTTGCGTCGGCCGGTTTCCACCTTTATAATATAATGGCGGTTGTACGGCGGCCGTGGTACGCTCTTTCCACGGCCGCCGCACGCATGTTATGGCGGCCGCCGTACAGTAGCCTGTCCGGTTTCAGGGGACGGACGAAACGCCGACTGCACAAACCCTGTCTTTTGTGCACAAACAACCTGTTTTTGTGCATTTTATTTGGTTGGGAAGCAAAATGTTAGTAAATTTGCCCGTCATTTGGTAGTAAAAGATAACACAATTATATCATTTATTTATGAAATTGAATATCGTAGTACTTGCTAAGCAGGTACCTGACACAAGAAATGTGGGCAAGGATGCCATGACGGCCGAAGGCACTGTCAACCGCGCCGTCCTGCCTGCAATCTTTAATCCGGAGGACTTGAACGCTCTGGAGCAGGCCCTTCGCATCAAGGACCTTGACCCTGATAATATTCATGTGGGCATCGTTACGATGGGGCCTCCCCGTGCAGGCGAAATTATCCGTCAGGGACTCTATCGCGGAGCCGACCGCGGATGGCTGTTGACCGACCGCAAGAGTGCCGGTGCCGACACGCTCGCTACCTCTTATTTCCTGAGTAAGGCTATTGAAAAGATTGATAAGGAAATTGAACACGTCGACATCGTATTGGGTGGCCGTCAGGCCATTGACGGCGATACGGCGCAGGTTGGCCCCCAGGTGGCCCAGAAACTGGGTCTGAATCAGGTTACCTATGCCGAGGAAGTGCTGAAGGTGGAAGACGGAAAGGCAACCATCCGCCGCCATATCGACGGCGGCGTGGAAACGGTAGTGGCTCCGCTGCCTGTGGTTATAACCGTGAACGGTTCGGCTGCACCTGCGCGCCCCTGCAACGTAAAGCGCGTGTTTAAATATAAGTATGCCACCTGCCCCATGGAGCGCAAGGGCGACGAACCCTGGGCAGAGCTCTACGAGGCACGCCCATATCTGACGCTCGGACAATGGAGCATTGCCGACTGCGGCGCCGATTACGAACAGTGCGGACTGGCTGGTTCGCCTACAAAAGTGAGTGCAGTGAAGAACATTGTCTTTCAGGCAAAGGAAACCACTACGCTGTCAGGGTCTGACGCCGACGTCGAGGGCCTTGTCAAAGAATTGTTGGAGAAAAACATTATTGGCTAATCAAAAGATATGAATAACGTATTTGTTTATTGCGAAGTAGAGGGTACAACCGTTCAGGAAGTATCGCAGGAGCTTCTCACCAAGGGTCGTAAGCTGGCCAATAAATTAGGTGTAGACCTCGAAGCTGTTGTTGCCGGTAGCGGCATCAAGGGCAAGGTAGAGGAGCAAATCCTCCCTTATGGCGTTGACAAACTGTTTGTTTTTGACGGCAAGGGCCTTTCCCCCTACACGTCAGCACCCCATACTGACATCGTCGTGAAACTCTTCAAAGCGGAACAACCACAGATAGCTCTCATGGGCGCTACGGTGATAGGGCGCGACCTCGGGCCAAGAGTGTCGGCCGCATTGACCTCTGGTCTTACGGCCGATTGCACGCAACTGGAGATTGGCGACTACGACGACAAGAAGAACAATCGCCATTATGACAACATGCTTCACGCCATCCGTCCTGCCTTCGGCGGCAACATCGTGGCTACAATTGTCAATCCTGATCACCGCCCGCAGATGGCAACGGTTCGCTCGGGCGTCATGAAGAAAGCCCTTTATGAGGGCAAGGCAAAGGGTGAAGTGGCGTATCCGAAGGTTGACGACTATGTTTCGGCAATGTCTTATGCCGTGCAGGTAATCGACCGTCACGTTGAACCGTCGAAGAATAACCTCAAGGCGGCTCCCATCGTAGTGGCCGGAGGTTACGGCGTAGGCTCGAAAGAGGGTTTCGATATGCTTTTTGAGTTGGCCAAAGAATTGCACGGAGAGGTTGGCGCAAGCCGCGCAGCGGTAGACGCCGGTTGGGTAGACCACGACCGACAAGTGGGGCAAACCGGTGTAACCGTGCACCCGAAGGTTTACATTGCCTGCGGAATTTCAGGACAAATTCAGCATATTTCCGGCATGCAAGACTCGGGAATCATCATCTCTGTCAACAGCGATCCTGATGCTCCCATCAATGCAATAGCCGACTATGTGATTAACGGCACAGTGGAGGACGTCGTTCCGAAGCTCATTAAATATTATAAGCAGAATACGAAATAACCATGGTAGACGTAAAGAAATTACAATATTATCTGAACAGTCCTCTTATGAAGAGGATCGTTGAGCTCAAGGAGAGAGACTATACAGAGAAGGAACAGTTTGACGATGCACCGGTAAACTACGATGATGCCATCGAAAACTATAAGCGTCTGCTTGATATTACGGACGACGTTTCGCGCAATATCATTGAGCCTAACTCTGAAAGCGTCGACCAGGAAGGCCCGCATCTTGTTGATGGACGCATGGTTTATGCAAGCAAAACTTTCGAAAACCTCGAGGCTACACGTAAGGCAGGCCTCTGGGGTATTAGCATGCCGCGTCGCTTTGGTGGATTAAATCTGCCCATCACTGTGTTCTCAATGTTGTCAGAAATCGTCTCGGCGGCCGACTCCGGCTTTCAGAATATCTGGAGCCTTCAGAGCTGTATAGATACTCTTTACGAGTTTGGCTCGCCCGAACAACAGGCAAAATACATTCCCCGTATATGCGCAGGTGAGACCATGTCAATGGATTTGACCGAGCCTGATGCGGGTTCTGACCTGCAGCGTGTGATGCTGAAGGCTACACAGGACGCCGACGGCACATGGCGTTTGAACGGTGTAAAGCGATTCATTACGAACGGCGACTCGGACATTCACCTCGTCCTTGCACGCTCAGAAGCCGGTACACGCGACGGTCGTGGCCTGTCAATGTTCATCTATGACAAGCGCGACGGTGGAGTAGATGTACGTCATATCGAGAACAAACTGGGCATACATGGCTCACCTACTTGTGAATTGACCTATAAAAATGCCAAGGCAGAACTTTGCGGAAGCCAGCGATTAGGCCTGATTAAGTACGTAATGAGCCTGATGAATGGTGCACGTTTGGGCATCGCTGCGCAAAGCGTTGGTCTTGAACAGGAGGCTTATGATCAGGCCGTTTCGTATGCAAGAGATCGCGCCCAGTTCGGAAAGAAGATTATAGAATTCCCTGCAGTGTACGACATGCTGTCGCGCATGAAGGCAAAAATCGACGGTAGCCGTACGGTTTTATATCAGACTTCTCGCTACGTTGACATTTACAAGACCCTCGAAGACATCTCACGCGAGCGCAAACTTACGCCTGAAGAGCGTCAGGAACTGAAGAAATACAGTCGTCTTGCCGATGCGTTCACCCCGCTTAGCAAGGGTATGGCTTCAGAGTTTGCGAACCAGAATGCCTACGATTGCGTCAGCATTCACGGTGGTTCAGGCTTTATTATGGAGTACAAGGCACAGCGCTTGATGCGCGATGCCCGCATATTCTCCATTTACGAAGGCACTACACAGCTTCAGGTTGTGGCAGCCGTCCGTTACATTACCAACGGAACCTACCTCAATATCATGCAGGAAATGCTCGAGACCGAGGTGGCAAGTGACCTCAAAGAGCTCAAAAAGCGCGTGAATCGCTGTGTAGAACTCTACGCCGAGGCGATAGAAAAGCTGAAGACTGATGACGATCAGGACGAGCATGACTTCCTTGCACGTCGTCTCTATGACATGACAGGATACATCGTTATGGCGCTTATGCTGCTGGATGATGCCACAAATTGTCCTGAAGAATTTACGCAGAGTGCGAATGTCTTTGCACGTATGGCCGAGGAAGTATGTACCGGAGCCCACGCCTATATCATGAATTTCAAGGCCGACGACCTCGAAAATTTCAAGGCTGAATAACGGAATCTGCCCGTTCGGGAATCCTTTTCCCTGTCCGTTAAGATAGAAAAGGCAAGTTCCCGATGGTGAAAACATAAGGCCTCTCTCCAGGGCGGAGAGGGGCTTTCTTACTTTTAACCACACGCATTATATGAAATCGCTCCGCGAAATATATCGTATAGGCAAAGGCCCTTCGTCGTCACATACTATGGGTCCTCACAAAGCCTCGCAGATTTTCCTGCATCTTCATCCCGAGGCACGGTCGTTCAGGGTGACGCTTTACGGTAGTCTGGCTGCTACCGGACGCGGTCATATGACCGACATTGCCATACGCGAGGTACTCGAAAAGCAAGCCCCCGTCGAGATTGTATGGAAGCCTTCGGTCTTTCTTCCGTTCCATCCCAACGGCATGACTTTCGAATCCTTCGGGACTGAAGGGACTGATGGCGAACCGTCGGCATCGTGGACGGTTTACTCGATTGGCGGCGGAGCGCTTTCCGAAGGCGATAAACCTGCCGGATATCTTACTGAAACGAAGGATATTTACGAGCTTACCCATCTGGTTGACATACAGAAATGGTGCGACGATACAGGCCGGGCCTATTGGGAATACGTTCAACAGACTGAAGATTCCTCACTTTGGGACTACCTTGGTACGGTGTGGGTGGCTATGCGTGAAAGTGTAGAGCGTGGCGTAAATCATGAGGGACGCCTCCCCGGACCGTTGAATCTGCAGCGCAAAGCTCCCGTATATTATGTGAAAGCGCAGGGTTATAAGACCACATTGCAGACGCGTGCGCTGGTTTATGCCTATGCATTGGCCGTGAGTGAAGAGAATGCTTCGGGCGGCATTATCGTTACAGCGCCCACCTGTGGCAGCTGCGGCGTGTTACCTGCCGTGCTGTATCATCTGTGGAAGGGCCACGGATTTTCCGAGCGTCGTATCCTGAACGCCTTGGCTACAGCGGGTTTGGTGGGCAATATCGTGAAAGAAAATGCCTCCATTTCAGGCGCTGACGTGGGCTGTCAAGGCGAGGTTGGCGTGGCTTGTGCCATGGCATCGGCTGCAACCTGTCAGCTTTTCGGAGGCAGTCCGGCCCAAATTGAGTATGCCGCCGAGATGGGATTGGAGCATCATCTCGGCATGACGTGCGACCCTGTATGCGGTCTGGTTCAGATTCCGTGCATTGAACGCAACGCCTTTGCCGCCACGCGCGCCCTTGATTCCAACTTGTATGCTTCTTTCTCTGACGGCAAACACCGTGTAAGTTTCGACCGTGTGGTTGACGTCATGAAGCAGACAGGCCACGACCTGCCGTCACTTTATAAGGAAACCGGCGAGGGAGGGCTTGCCGCTTCGCCCGATTTTGTGCACGAAACCGAATAGAAATTGTCTTCACCTTTCGCTATGATGGAAAATAAAAACCGTGGTTACCGCTCCGTAATTCTTCAGGCAACCCTATTGCTGTTGCCTGTTACGTCTGCCCTTTTTGCAGGTTCCTGCCGCATGGCCCCGAAAGACAACCCGGGCGATACCGTTGCATCGGCCGAGTTTTATCCGCCTGATACCACACAAATTAACCGCCATCGGCGGGCTGACAGCACCGTAGTGACCCAGCGTCCTGACAGCACAGACCTCTTTTACGTGGGCGAAGGGTCTACCCGTCGCGAGCTACAGTTGGTAAGTTACCCTAGCCGTCGCGATACCGTTGTGCGCTTCAAGGCCCGCCATATTCGTGTAGAGGGTAGGGCCGATGTGGGTAGTGTAGTAAGAATAAAGCTGTGGGCGTCGCACCGTGGCGACACCGTGGTGAAGGAAGTTAAGGTTATTCCCGCAGAAAATGTTACGTCTGCCCCTTAGCAGTCTTGCGCCTTCGGCGTTTCCGTTGCCCGCCCGCGGGGTTAACTTTCTCCATAGCGTCGAGCATTGTCTCCTGTTTGTTGCGCATGTAAACGTGCACGGCGAAAGGCTCTTCGGCCATCAGATCGAGCAGATTCTCATTTTGCAGGTAAGCCATCCAGAGGTCTTTATACCGCTCTTCCAACAGTTCGGCCGTGCGTTGGTTCTGGCATTTCAGCGTCGTTGTTTTCTCAAGCAGTTCGGGTATTTGCGCTTTCAGCTCGGCTGCAAAGTAGTCAGCGCTCCGTTTTACGCGCAAAAGAAAGGCCTCCGAGTGCATGTCGGTTACTGACGTATGGCGTATTACCGTCAGCCATTTGTAGGCAACGTCAATCACTTTCGTTTTTATATTCTGTAAAACCAGCTTGTGAAGCAGCGTCAGGCGGGGGTACGAACGAAAGTGTTCCAGCAGCACGCGGTTCAGCATCTGCTGTGCATTATATATGCCTGCGAAGTCGAACATATCCAACAGTTGCGTGCGGTAGTATTCTTCTTTCAGATCGGGCAGTCGTCCGATGCTCTCTTCGGCAGCCTGTTGCTGCCGCGAGATATAGTCGGTAACGCGTCCGTCGTTGATAATCCCGGCGGCCTCAATGGGCGATGCCAGCACCAGGCCTTCCAAACTCTTGCACCGGCTCAGTGCCACATAAACCTGACCTGATGCAAACGAGCGCCCAGCGTCGATGATGGCATGCTCAAAGGTGAGTCCCTGACTTTTGTGAATGGTGATGGCCCACGCCAGTCGGAGCGGATATTGGCGGAATACACCCTGTACCTGTGGTTCGATAACCTTTGTTGACGGGTTGATAACGTATCGCGTATTCTCCCATTCCTGCTGTTCAACCTTGATATCTTCGTTGTCGCCCGTGCACCTGACGGTTATCCCGTCGTTGCTGATTGACGTGATGTGGCCTATGCGACCGTTATAGTATAAGTGCCTGCCCGAAGGGTCGTTCTTGATGAACATTACCTGCGCACCGGCCTTAAGCGTGAGACGTTCTTCGGCAGGGTAGTTCTGTGGAGGGAATTCTCCCTTCACCTCGGCGGTAAAAACTATGCTGCGGCCGGGAAGTTTGCGCAATTCATTCTCGTTATAGCTGTCGGCCATGCGGTTGTGTGTGGTCAGCCTGATGTACCCATCTCCGGGACGGGGAGTAAACAAAGGCTTGCAGCGGCGGTTCAGAAGCGACAGGTCTTCTGGCGTAGGGTGCCCGTCACGAATATGATTCAGTATCGTGATAAAGGTCTCATCCTGCTGACGGTACACGCGCGTGAGCTGTATGGTAACATAGTTTACCTGCTGCAATGCCTTTGAACCGAAGAAGTAAGGCGTGCTGTAATAGCCGCGTAACACCTCTTCATCGCGGGGCGTTACTACGGGCGTGAGTTGCTGCAAGTCGCCAATCATCAGCAGTTGCACGCCTCCGAAGGGTTGCGTGGCATCGCGATAGCGGCGCAAAACAAAGTCGATGGCGTCGAGTAAATCGGCTCTTACCATCGAAATTTCGTCGATGACTACCATGTCTACCGACCGTATGATGCGGCGTTTCTCCTTGCTGAAGTCGTAGCGGTCGCGTATAGCGGCTCCCGGAGCATACGGCGTGAGGGGCAGTTGAAAGAACGAATGGATGGTAACCCCGCCGGCGTTGATGGCCGCCACACCTGTAGGTGCAACCACAATCATGCGTTTTGACGAACGCTCCTTAACGGTTTTGAGGAATGTTGTCTTGCCCGTGCCGGCCTTTCCCGTCAGGAAAATGCTCGTGCCTGTGTGCTCAACAAACTCCCATGCTGTTGCCAGCTCCTTGTTATGTTCCATGTTTTTGGTGTGTACGATGTTGGGCAGACGGGTGCAGTGGGGTAGTAGCGTGTGCGGTCTGCTTAGTGCAAAGATACTCTTTTTTCGCGAAAGATAGTGTCTTTACGTCGCCTTTGCATGGTTGTTGTGTGGGCTTGGTTCTCCTTTTGTGTCTTGAGCGTGATGATATGGCGGCCGTCAACAAGTGCGTACCACGGCCGCCGTACGCGCGTACGGCATTCGCCGTAACATGTGTATGACGGCCGCCGAACAGTGAGCATAAGTGTGTCAAGGCAACGGTTGCATGGCCGACAGGCCTTACAGATATAGGATAATCATGCGCGCTCCACACGGTAGAGCATACTCATGGCTGCGTAATTGGTTGCGGGGCGACCCCTCTGGGGTCGATACATACTTGTACATTCGCTATCCCCGCATCACTTGCTCCGCAAGCTGATACGGGGTTATTGAAAGGTGAATCCTCCGGCTTCATGACACGTCGAGACAGTGAGCCCAGACAGTTTCCTCCGGTTTTATGTTACATAATTTGGGCTATAGAAAGGTGAATCCTCTGGCTTCATGACACAGTAGAGCAGTGAAGACAGACAAAATTTTCCGGTTTCATGATACGTTGTCGGAGTTATTCGTGTGCTTTTAGGTGGCCCTTATTGTACCGGTAGGTATGTATCATGAAGCCGTAGGCTTCACCTTTCAATAACCCCAGGTCATACTGAAAGTTGACCTGGGGTAGAGAGATCTGTTGATTAGCCCCGACTCTGGAAGAGTCGCCCTACGCAGGGATAAGCGAATTCTTGTGCATGACTGAGAGAAGACTGCACAGCATTCCCATCCTCTTTGTTTGTTTGATGTCGGGCGACCCCGTTGGAGGCGTGCATTTCTACCGCATCATGAAGTCGGAGACTTCACTTTTCCATAACCCCCAGCCAGCTCGCGCAGCGAGTGACTGGGGGGCAGAATATGCGAAGTAGGAATCGACTCGGGACGAGTCGCCCAGCAAATTGATAAATAATTTGTGGAATTAGTATATCTTATAGTAAAACGTCCTTCAGAAAACTTTTCTTTTAGCAGAATGCCTACAAGTGTTCTTTACACGCTTATCGGCTTCATGGCCTGCGTTTTAGCCTGAAAAACTTCGGCGGTGACACGGCGACCGCGCAACGACCGCACCTTAGGCATGGATTCAAACCAGCGGTCGGAGGTGGTGTACCAGGCGAAATGGCTGATTTGTGGTATCGTTTTCAACCGGCGATTAATGTCGCGTACAAACTTCGGATTGACGGAAGAGAGGAATCTTTTGCCGTCAGTCATTTCGAGAGCCAGCACAATATATTGGGCGATAACGACGTCGGAACCTGTACTGGCTTTCGTATAGCCGCGGGTTTTCGTCATGATTTGTATATCCCATCCATCGCGGTTGAGGCGCTGCATCATGCCGCGGAAGACGATACCGTGGGGTGATGTGTCCTTAATGCCGCTTACGGCTATGCTCAAATGAATCATTTCATGCAGTAGAACGCTCTGGAACTGGTGTTCGGTTTGGTCGTAATAGTTGCTCAAAGAAATCGTAAAGTCGTATAGTTTTGTACGCCCCCAGCTCGTCTTTCGCTTGCACGACATGGTCCCCAACTGCGTGCGCGACCGGCCTACACGCAGTCGGGGCAGGGGTAGCACGCCGTCGAAATACTGCGTGTTGAACCTCTCGAAGTTGGCCTTCATCCATAGCGTGTCAATCTGCATGGCCTGTTTACTAATATAATAAGGTGTAATCAGTTGTGAAGCGTGGCCACAACATATTCCGAGCGCGTGCCAATGCGGAACTTTCCGCCCCATATTCCGAGGCCGCTGCTGACGTAATACTGCGTGCGTCCTTTCTGCAAGGGCCCGAAAGCATCCTCATAAATCGCGTCGGTTATCCAGCTGACGGGCCACACTTGCCCGTAATGGGTATGTCCGCTAAGCTGAAAATCGATGCCCGCCTGCTCGGCTTCCTCAAGGTGATAGGGCTGATGATCGAGGAGGATAGTGTAGCGATTCATATCCAATGACGCCGTAAGGCCCTTTACCGACTGGCGTCGAGGGTCAGTTCTGTCGTCACGGCCTATTATGTTTATGCCTTTAATGGTGATGGCCGTATCGCATAACAGCTGAATGCCTGCCGCCTTATAGAAGTTGAATGAGCTTCTTACGCCGGTGTAATATTCGTGATTTCCGAGGCAGGCTACGACGGGAGCCTTCAGCCTGTGGAACGAAGCGGCCATGTTCTGTTCCTGTAAAGGGCGGATGCGGCCGTCGATAATATCGCCCGCAATCAGAATAAGGTCGGGGTTCTCACGGTTAATCAGGTCTACCCATCGGTTGAGTTCGTCAACCCTGTTGTGGTAACCGAGATGCAGATCAGAGGCCATGACAATCTTCAAAGGGCGCTCGAGCTTCTTTGATGTCGGCATGTCGATTGGCACTCTTTGCTTGTCCATATAATGGAAATAGCCGTAGGTAAACACCGATACCATGATTGCGAGCACGGCAAAAGTGCCTTTCCAACTGTGATAAAGGAAGCTGTGGGGAACCAGATGCACCGCCCGGCCGAGGTCTAACAGCAGGTATAGCATCACCATATAAAGCAAAATGAATAGGCTCGATGTGCCAATTTCGTAGAAAGCAGAGGCTACGGGCATGGGCAGGCGGTCGGTTTGGAAGAGGTTTGCATTGGTGAAGAACAACAGAAAACACAGCAACAGCAAGCCTACGACGACATACTTATAGGTATTTGCCAGCGGGAGGATGTTCCATGTGCGCCACGACGCATAGGTAATGCCCACGAGCGGAAGCATAAGAAAAGCAATAAGCCACATTTTATTCATAGGAATTGTCAAGCTTAAATGGAAAAAAGGAATACCCGCTAACGACGCAACGGATATTCCTTTTTATCTCATAGTAAATAAATTTTCAATGTTTATCCCGTCTCTTTTCCTTGTTCTTCCGGTGTTTTTCTTCCTTTAGAATGGGAGAAAGAGGAGGTTTTCGTTGCCCACTTCTACAGGTTCGCCAGCTCAATAACCTTGTCAACTGCAGCCGAAACTCCGTCAATATTCTTGCCTCCGGCCTGTGCATAATGGGGCTGTCCGCCGCCACCGCCTTGTATTAGCTTTGCAGCTTCGCGGATAATCTTGCCTGCGTTGAGGCCGCGTTCGCTTACCATGTCGTCACTGAATATAACACTCAGCATTGGTTTGCTATGGGATGTTGAACCAATAGCGCAGACAAGCTTCTCGGGAATAGCCTCGCGAATCTTGAAAACCAAGTCTTTGGCTCGGGCCGCTTCGAGCGGAAGTATGGCCGTAACAACCTTTACGCCGTTTACTTCATGAGCTTTGGCAACGAGTTTTTCTTTAAAACGCTCAACCACTTGTGCCTGGAATTTCTCTACTTCCTTCTTCAAAGCGGTGTTCTCACTCATGAACTTCTCAATAGTTCCTTGCAGATCCTTGGCGTTGTTAAACAGTGAGCGCACGTCGTTAAGCGTGTCCTGAACAGTATAAATAAGCTCTTCGGCAGCCTTTCCGGTAAGTGCTTCGATGCGGCGTATACCGGCAGCAACAGAGCTTTCGCTAACAATTTTGAAGAAACCAATATGTCCGGTGCTCTTGACATGGATGCCACCGCAGAACTCTGCCGACGGACCGAAGCATACCACACGCACTTTATCGCCATACTTCTCGCCGAAAAGTGCAACTGCTCCATACTTTTTGGCTTCCTCAACAGGGGTGTCGCGGTGCTCTTCGAGAGGCAAATCCTGACGTATCATCTGGTTAACGATGCGTTCAACCTGACGCAGTTTTTCATCGGTAACCTTTTCAAAGCAGTTGAAATCAAAGCGAAGTACGTTCTCATCTACATACGATCCGCGCTGCTCTGTCTGCTCGCCGAGCACCTGTTTCAGCGCATAGTCGAGGAGGTGAGTGGCTGTATGGTTGCAGGCAGAGCCCTCGCGCTTATCTGCATCAACCACAGCCTTGAAGGCCGCAGCAGGGTTTTGCGGCGTCTTCTTGAGGATATGGATGCTTTGATTGTTCTCACGCTTGGTGTCAATAACCTCTACAGTCTCGGTATCGGAGATTAAAAGGCCCTTGTCTCCAACCTGTCCGCCCATCTCACCATAGAACGGAGTATAGTCGAGAACGACCTCAAAGAACGTGTTTTTCTTCTGGGTTACCTTGCGGTAGCGCAAGATATGGCAGTTATATTCGTTATAATCGTAACCGACAAACACCTGTTCGCCGTCCTTTATCTTTACCCAGTCGCTGTTCTCTACGGCGGCAGCGTTTCGGGCGCGCGACTTTTGTTTCTCCATTTCAGCGTTGAAAGCCTCTTCATCAACGGTAAAACCGTTCTCTCCGCAGATAAGTTCTGTGAGGTCGAGAGGGAAGCCGTAGGTATCGAAAAGGCGGAAAGCCTTGGCGCCATCAAGCTGTTTGATGCCGGCTTTTTTTATTGCTTCCATATCGTCAGCAAGCAGATTGATACCGTTCTGCAGTGTGCGGAGGAAACTATCCTCCTCTTGTTTCATCACCTTGGCGATGAGTTCCTGTTGGGCTTTCAGTTCGGGGTATGCATCTCCCATCTCATGAACGAGGACGGGTATAAGCTTAAACATGAATGCTCCTTTCTGATCAAGAAAGGTATAAGCATAGCGAACGGCTCGGCGCAGGATGCGGCGGATAACATATCCTGCCTTTGCGTTGCCGGGTAACTGACCGTCAGCAATGGCAAAAGCGACGGCGCGCAGATGGTCGGCCACCACACGGATAGCGATATCTACCTTTTGTTCGACGTTGGTTCCTTCGCCATTGGTTCCTTCGGGGAACGTATGGTTGTATTTTTTGCCTGATAAACGCTCGATTTCGCTGATGATAGGAGTGAAGATATCCGTATCGTAATTGGAATTTTTACCCTGCATAAGACGTACCAAACGCTCGAAGCCCATACCCGTATCAATCACATGCATCTTGAGAGGCTCCAGGCTTCCGTCGGCCTTACGGTTATATTGCATGAATACAATGTTCCAAATTTCGATAACTTGCGGATGGTCTTTATTGACTAATGTTTCGCCAGGTACTTTGCTTTTCTCTTCTTCCGAACGGAAATCGATATGTATTTCGGTGCAGGGACCGCAAGGACCAGTGTCGCCCATCTCCCAGAAGTTGTCGTGTTTGTTGCCGTTTACAATATGGTTTTGGGGAAAATGCTTCTCCCAATACGACGAAGCCTCATCGTCGCGCGCGAGTTTTTCGGAAGCGTCACCTTCGAAAACGGTAACGTAAAGGTCTTTAGGGTCGAGATGCAGAACGCCTACAAGATACTCGAAGGCATAATCAATGGCACCTTCTTTAAAGTAATCGCCGAAACTCCAGTTGCCTAACATCTCGAACATGGTGTGGTGGCTAAGGGCTGAATCGCGGCCTACTTCCTCCAGGTCATTATGTTTTCCACTTACACGCAGGCACTTTTGTGAATCGGTTCTGCGGCGTGGGTCAGGGTCTTTTGTGCCAAGGATAATGTCCTTCCACTGGTTCATACCGGCATTGGTGAACATCAGCGTGGGGTCGTCCTTAACGACAATAGGGGCTGATGGTACGATAACGTGTCCTTTTGACTCGAAAAATTTCAGATAAGAATTACGTATCTCGTTAGCTGTCATCATTATATTATAATATTTTTTTGATATTCGTTGATAATCAGCTGCAAAGTTACTAAAAAGATTGCAGTCGGCAGATTTCATATATAATCTTTTTATTATCTTTGCATCGTAAAGGGACGCTATCGCCAGGGCCTTTACAGTGTAATGTGAGTGTGAAAGAAAGGCGGTGCGAAACGCAAAGTGATAAACAAGAAAAAGGTTATGGCTCTGAATACAAACAAGAATCCGAAGTTATACTATTCTATTAAGGAAGTAGCACAGCAGGTAGGTGTTAGTGAAAGTACGCTGCGTTATTGGGAAACCGAATTCCCCAATCTTAAGCCGAAGACTGTAGCCTCTACCAAAGTGCGCCAATATACGGATAAAGATATTGAGGAGATTAAGGTGATTTATAATCTCATCAAGGTGCGGGGATTCAAGATTGCAGCGGCCAGGAAATATCTGCGCGAGAATCGTGAGAACGTTGACCGGAGTGCGGATGTCCTTGATAATCTAATCGGTGTTCGCGACCAGCTGTTAGACCTGAAGAAACATCTTGACAGACTGATATAATGCACAAGGTGAAAGTTTGCGGAGTTACAGAATTTGCTGTACTTCCTGCATGTCGCTGATATCTTTCAGAAGTTTCATGATGTTCCTTACTTCTTCGCGATCGTGCACCCTTATTTCTATACGACCTTCAAATATACCTTCGTTGGCAGTAAAGCTTACCTGATGTATATTGGTATCAAGTCTGTGTGATATAACTTCTGAAACGTCATGCAACATCCCCTTGCGATCGATTCCGTGTACTTCGATAGTTGCATCGAAAAAAAGTTTACGGTGCATGTCCCATTGGGCATCTAAGATACGTGTTCCAAAGCTGGTTTTCAGTTTGCTCGCCACGGGACATGAGCGTTTGTGTATGGTAACATGCGAATTGCCGTCAATAAATCCGAGAATATCGTCTCCGGGGATGGGATGGCAGCACTGTGAGAAGAGATACATTCCAATGCTTTTTTCGGAGATAATGCAAGGACGCTTCTTGTTAAAACCTGGCCCAACTGTAAGCAAATTGTCGCTGACAGGTTGTGTGTCCGTCCACTCTTCTTCTTTCTTCTTCCCACTTTTGCGTAGGAAAGGCACATAACGACGCCAACTTGAGCCTGAAGATACTTTCCTTTTCTCAGTAAGTTCATCGACATCCTTTTCGCCAAGGATGATGGAGTGGTTGCCAAGGGCCAGGAAAAGGGCCTCATGTGTAGGCGTATCATGAAACTTGCAAAGACGATCTATAACCGATGTTGAAAGGTCTATTTCATTTTTCTTCAACCAGTCGTTGAGCACATCCTCCCCTTTTTTCTGCACTTGTCGGCCCTCGCGACGCAGTGTTGCCTGTATCTTATTACGCGCTTTTGCTGTAGTTACAAAGTTATTCCACGATGACTGTACGTGCTGCGAGTTGGACGTTAACACTTCAACCTGGTCACCACTCTGTAGTTTATGGCTCAGAGGAACGAGCCTGTGATTGACCTTGGCACCTATGCAGTGGCTGCCAAGGAAAGTGTGAATCTGAAAAGCAAAGTCGAGAACGGTACATCCTGTTGGCATGGTCTTTACCTCTCCTTTGGGTGTAAAGACGAATATTTCAGAAGCAAAGAGATTTAGTTTAATCGAATCAAGGAAGTCCATTGCGTCTGGCTGCGGATCATCTAAAATCTCTTTAATGGTTCCTAACCACTTATTTAGTTCAGTATCTTCCTCTGTACTGTCTCCCTCCTTATACTTCCAATGAGCAGCAAAGCCCTGTTCTGCAATCTCGTCCATACGGTCGGAGCGAATCTGCACCTCTATCCATTGACCCTGATGCGACATCATAGTAGCGTGTAAAGCCTGATACCCATTAGCCTTTGGGTGGTTAACCCAATCGCGTAAGCGGTCAGGATGGCTTTTATAAATCTGATTTAGTGCAACATATATTTGGAAACAATCGTTGATTTCATCCTTACGTAGCTTGGGTGTAAAGATGATTCGAACAGCCAGAATATCATAAATTTCTTCAAAGGTAACGTGTTTGTTCTGCATCTTACACCAAATGCTGTAAGGACTTTTAACACGAGCTTTGATATGATATTGTAGTCCCATTTTATCAAGTGCTTCGCGGATGGGAGCAGTAAACTCTCTAAAGAGCCTGTCACGCTCATTTTTTGTAAATGAGAGCTTATTTACAATATTAGCATATTCTTGGGGGTGTTCGAAGCGGAAACTAAGGTCTTCGAGTTCAGTTTTAATCTTATTTAGTCCAAGCCGATTAGCTAAAGGGGCATATATATAGAGTGTCTCACCGGCTATTTTATACTGTTTGTTGGCAGGTTGAGAGGCTAATGTACGCATGTTATGCAAGCGGTCACAAATTTTAATGAGGATAACACGAATATCATCACTCATGGTAAGCAAAAGTTTCTTGAAGTTTTCGGCCTGTGCAGAGGCATGATCTCCAAATATTCCACCGCTTATTTTTGTCAGCCCGTCTACAATTTGGGCAATCTTCTGGCCAAAAATATTCTCAATGTCTTCGGCGGTATAATCGGTATCTTCTACCACATCGTGTAGCAAAGCAGCACATATGCTGGTAGATCCAAGCCCCATTTCTTGGCAGGCTATCTGGGCTACAGCAATGGGATGCATGATATAAGGCTCGCCCGAAAGTCTCCTCACGCCTTTGTGTGCCTGACGAGCGAAGTTGAAGGCCTTAGTGATTACATCAACTTTCTTACGGTGCATAGATGCCAGATAAGTATCCAGCAGGTGGTTGAAGGCATCAGAAATGAGCTTGTTGTCAACCTCTTCGCGCTCTCTGTCTTTCAAAGCATGCTCGTCCATAATGTTATTTAAACAGGAAATATCACTCGTATATATTCTAATCTTGAATGGGAAACAGATAATCTTATTTCACTCTGATTTTCTTTCCTATCACAATATTGCTACCCTTGATGCCGTTAAGCTGACGCAGTTGCTTTACCGAGGTGTGATTACGTTCGGCGATTTCGCTGAGCGTGTCGCCATTTTTAACAGTAACATGCTTGGCGGATTGGCTCTTTGTTTTCTTTTTATTACTTTTCTTGGCAGATTTGCTTGAACTTTCTTTTTTCCTACTGCCGTGTCCTCTCTTTGAACTATTGTTGCTTGCAGTGCTGCTATGATTGTAGTTTTCTTCCTCTTTTTCAGATCTATTATTACTACTTGTTATCGAAATAGTAGTGTCGTTCTTTAACGTTTTGTCGGTATCATTTATGTGACGAATACTATATCTTGAAGCCTTATTGTCGGTTTCTGTCGAGATTCCATCAATTATGTTAGTTTCGTTCTTAGCTGTTGTCGATTTCTGATCGTCTTTTGGGATTCGGCCTACCTTATTATTATTTACCACGTAAGCAGCACCATCGTTAATGTTTACTATGGTTCTTTTGGGTTTATAGCTTTTGGGGTTGTAAGCATAAACCGAGTCTTCTTTGTCGATAAAAACGTTGACTAAAGACGCTGGAAGCCGGAGTGTGGCGGGTTGTGCCTGTCCGTTTACTAAGTTTTGACGATATTGTGGATTCAAATCTTGCAATTGCTCTATGCTGATACCTAAGACATGGGCAATCTGTTCGAAATGGACGTCGTGGCTAAGTGTCACTGTATCAGTCTTTGCAGGAAGATCTGTGCTTAGCGGACAAATGTTATGCTCACAATAGTAGTTCATAATGTAATTAGCTGCTATAAACGCAGGCACATACCCTCGCGTCTCTTTGGGCAGACGAGAATATATTTTCCAATAGTCTCGTTCACCGTGAGCACGATGTATCGCTTTGTTTATTTTGTCAGGTCCACAATTATATGCTGCAATAACAAGATTCCAATCCTTAAAAATCTTGTATAGGTCGCTCAAGTACTGTGCAGCTGCATATGATGACTTTACAATATCACGACGTTCATCAACTAATGAGTTAATGGTGAGCTTATATCGTTTAGCCGTAGGAAGCATGAACTGCCAAAGTCCCACAGCACCCGCATGAGATCGTGCCATGGGATTTAAAGCCGATTCAATGGTAGGCAGATATTTTAGTTCCAAAGGCAAATTATATGTGTCGAGAGCTTCTTCAAAGATGGGCATGTAAAAGTTCTGAGCACCTAACATATAGGCTACAGATCGGCGTAGTTCACCGGTATAACGGTCAATGAATGCCTGGACGATGTCATTATAAGGCATTTCAATTACTGAGGGTAGCTTAGAAAGACGATCCTTATATGTAGCAGTATCATATACGGGATTGATATCTGGCATGCGACAATCTGTATCAGGTTTGAGATACATCTTCGAATTATAAAGTTGCATTAGGCTGTCAAGATCAGTAGTCATTGACTCGGGGAGATCGATGACTTCGCTTTCCCCGTTATGATTAGTTATAGTAAGGGGCTTCTGGTCTGTCTGCGCCTGCAGAGAATAGGAGCAGCTAAAGATAAGAATAGTCGCGGTCCAAATCTTCTTATATTTCATTTTGTTTAAAAATTATCTTTAGAGCAAAAGTACATACCGCTTAAAAGCTAATGGAACATTGTAGTCCAACAGCAGTGCCTTTGCAAGGATTAGGGTCTGTTGAACTACTGATGACGGTGGGCGATATGCGCATGCTCAGGTCAGGGCTAATGTCAAACTCTGATAGAGACGCGTCAACATAAGCATCAATTACTGACAAAGCATATATTCCTACTATGACAAAGAAACTCATATCGCGCCAACGGCGATAACGATCCTTACGTTTCCTGAATATTTCCTGCCAGCGCTGGGTATTGGCTTCTGTAATTTTTGTCCCGAGGTGCAGAAACTGATTATAGCTTTGTGTAAGTGGATCATTATCCATAATGTCTTGATAGGCCTGACTGTAATCACGATACATCATGTTATTCCATCTCATGGCGTATGCACATCCCACAAAACCTCCATAGATAATAGGTAGTTTCCAATATTTACGGTTATAGATTTGCCCGGCTCCGGGCAGTACTAAGGATAGCCACAAAGCCCTTCTTGTCTCGGGCTTCCAAGTGCTCCAATTGCGTTTGCGTCTCTTATCCCCTGCTTTTCCTAATGCTGTGCGAGAACTGTCGGTATGTTGTTTAAGCGTTGTTCCTATGAGAGCGATGTCTTCAGAATGTAAAGTGTCTTTTCCTATTTCGGCAGGCGAGAGATGTTTTACCGGCACCTTTGTATTCTGCGCACATAGCAAAGAGGGTACTATAAGCAGACTTACGATAATTAACAATGACAAAAAAATATGATGTAATGTTCTCACTTACTCCTCTTTCAGTTTGTCGAAGATGTTCATAATGTGCTCCAACTCCTCCTCATTATTGAAAGGGATACTTATTTTACCCTTACCCTTGGGCGAGCAGGTAAGTTGAACTTTTGTATTCAAAAATAATGAAAGTCGATCTTTCAGTACATTGAATTCCTCTGGCAGTTTTGTCTTGGCGTGTATCTTCCTGCTGCCAGTTTCAATATCTTCACCGTTTTTCAGTTGTTGAACAACCTTCTCTACCTTGCGAACCGGCCAGCCGTTCTTCAGAATTTCTCTGAAAACTCTCAACTGAAGCGATGGGCTGTCAAGTGCAAGAAGCGCACGAGCATGGCCCATATCAATTTCCTTTTTCTGGAGTGACATTTGAACTTGTGCGGGAAGCTTGAGCAAGCGCAGGTAGTTTGTTACAGCTGTACGACTTTTCCCCACTCGTTCAGACACCTTTTCTTGTGTCATTCCAGTATTCTCAAGCAAGTGCTCGTAAGCTAATGCTATTTCAACGGGGTTCAGATCCTCGCGCTGTATATTTTCAACGAGGGCCATTTCCATGACGTTCTCGTCATTAATGGTACGAATATAAGCGGGTACACTCTTCAGGCCCGCTATCTTGGAAGCTCGCCATCGGCGTTCTCCTGCGATAATCTGAAATCGGTTTTCACTGATTTGACGCAAGGTAATGGGCTGTATAATGCCAATTTCGTGTATACTGTTAGCCAATTCTTTTAGAGCCTCTTCATTGAAAAGGCTTCGAGGCTGGTCGGCATTGGGCTCAATCTGCTCAATAGGAATCTCATTGATAGTTGAGGATCCTTGTGTGCGAACAGCTTCTGTAGAGATAAGTGCATCAAGCCCACGCCCTAATGCATTGTATTTTTTGTGTACTGCCACAGTTGTTTTTTAACTTGAAAATGAAACTTATTGATACCCGTTTGTTGCTATTTATTTTTTTCAATAATTTCACGGGCCAGTGCCAGATGGTTTTTAGCTCCTGTAGAATCTGCATCATAAAGAATAACAGGTAGACCATGGCTTGGACTCTCCGAAAGCTTGACATTGCGCTGGATAACGGTTCTGAAAACCAGCTCTTGGAAGTGGCGTTTCACCTCGTCGTAAATTTGGTTGGCCAATCGCAGTCGACTGTCGTACATTGTGAGTAAGAATCCTTCAATCTCTAATTTGGGGTTGAGTTTACTCTTGATAATCTTGATCGTGTTCAGCAGCTTACTGATACCTTCCAGGGCGAAGTACTCGCACTGTACGGGAATAATAACAGAATCGGCTGCAGTTAACGAATTGACGGTGATTAGTCCAAGTGATGGTGAACAGTCTATAAGAATGTAATCATATTCGCTGCGCAGGGGGTCGAGAATATCTTTAATAACCTTTTCGCGATTATCTAAGTTAAGCATCTCGATTTCTGCTCCTACTAAGTCAATGTGGCTTGGAATGATATCAAGTCCATCAATGTCAGTGGTATAAATTGCGTCGCGCACATCCGCATGGTCAATGATACACTCGTATAACGAGCAGTCTACTTCACTGATATCTACTCCCAGTCCACTTGACGCATTGGCCTGTGGGTCGGCGTCTACTACAAGTACAGTCTTCTCCAGAGTTGCCAATGACGCTGCCAAATTGATGGTTGTTGTGGTTTTTCCCACACCGCCTTTCTGATTAGCTAAAGCGATGATTTTTCCCATTTTCTGCATTTTTTGTACTGCAGGAACCCTGTCGGGAATGCAGTATAGTTTGTTGCAAAGATACATATTTTGTTGGAGAAAGAATATAATTAAAGCTTTTTTCGTACTTTTGCAAGGCATTTAAACATATAAACTAATGGAAAATAAACGACCTTTTATACTGATTTGCAATGACGATGGCTATCATTCGCGCGGTATCCGATTGCTGGTTAACTTTGTCAGTACGATAGCCGACGTGCTTGTTGTGGCTCCAGAAAGTGCACGGTCGGGTTATTCTTGTGCTTTCTCGGCTACCGATTACCTGCGCCTCAAGGTTCGTCACAACATGGAAAATACTGAAGTTTGGTCGTGCAGTGGGACACCTGTAGACTGTGTGAAGATAGCGCTTAGCCAGCTTTGTCGTGGGCGTCGTCCTGATCTTATCCTGAGTGGTATCAATCATGGTGACAATTCGTCGGTGAATAATCACTACAGCGGAACGATGGGTGCAGCCTTGGAAGGCTGTATGAAGTATATACCGTCAGTGGCTTTCTCTTCCTGTTATTATAATGAAGACGCTAATTTGGAGCCCCTCCGGCCTTATGTGCTGCAAATTGTGCGCAAGGTTTTGTCAGAAGGGCTTCCTAAGGGAGTATGTTTAAATGTGAATTTTCCCGCTCGTGAACATTTTGAAGGGGTGAAAGCTTGCCGCATGACGTTCGGAAGTTGGGTCGAAGAGATTGATAAATGTCGCCATCCAAGAGGTTACGATTATTATTGGGTGGTTGGCCATTATCGTAATGATGAGCCGGGAATTGAAGGCACTGATCAATGGGCGCTCGACAATGGCTATGTGGCAATTACACCTACGATGGTTGATGTTACGGCCTACGACTTTATAAAACAGCTGCAAAACTGGGAACTTTGATGATTAGTGTACGGGTTAATTTTGCCTGTATCTTTGTGTTTTTTTGTTTTGCTGGAACATCTTGTTTTCTGTTTTTGAATTCTAAAGTGCATGAAATATTATCTTATTGTAGGCGAAGCCAGCGGTGATTTACACGCCAGCCGTCTTATGCGCAGCCTGAAATTGCAGGATACAGAGGCTGATTTTCGTTTCTTCGGTGGTGACTTAATGTCGGCTGTTGGTGGAACGTGTGTAAAACATTATAAGGATATGGCTTACATGGGATTTCTGCCAGTACTGTTGCATTTGCGAACAATTTTTAACAATATGGCCCTTTGCAAGCGCGATATTGTAGCGTGGCAACCTGATGTTGTTATCCTTGTCGATTACCCAGGCTTTAATTTAAAGATAGCCAAATTCTTGCACAAGACTACTCAAATTAAAGTTTTCTATTATATTTCACCCAAAATTTGGGCATGGAAAGAATGGCGAATCAAAGCCATTCGCCGCGATGTTGACGAGCTTTTCTCCATTCTTCCCTTCGAGATTCCGTTTTATGAAACGAAACATCATTATCCCATCCACTATGTGGGTAATCCTACGGTAGAAGAAGTTGCTGAATTTAAGGCGAATTATCACGAAAGTAGGGAAGATTTTTGTAAACGTAATGGCTTAAATCCAGCGAAGCCTATTATTGCTCTGTTGGCTGGAAGCCGTAAGCAAGAAATAAAGGATAACCTGCCTACAATGACATCAGCTGTTCACCCTTTTACCGATTATCAACCTGTATTAGCCTGTGCACCTTCTGTCGATGACGAATTTTATACTCGATTTTTAGCTTGGGGTTATCAGTGTTGTGGCCTTCGTTTACCCCGTGTAAAGAACGAAACCTACGCCCTTCTCAGTCATGCCTCTGTGGCTTTAGTAACCAGTGGTACAGCCACGCTTGAAACAGCGTTGTTCAATGTGCCCCAGGTGGTTTGTTATAAAACGCCTGTTCCACGTTTAATACGGTTTGCATTTAACCATTTTATCAGTTGTAAATACATCAGTTTAGTGAATTTGATAGCTGACAAAGAGGTTGTTCCTGAACTTTTTGCCGATCGTTTCAGTAAGGAAAATATATTACACGATTTGCGTCTTATTCTGCCCGGGCAGGCAAGTCGTGACCAAATGTTGATCAATTATGCACAGGTCCATAAGACTTTGGGCCGTGAAGTTGCAGCTGATAATGCTGCACGGCTTATGGTTGAAATACTTAAACGGGGAAAAAGCGTTTAGTAATTTTATTTTTAATGAACCATAATCACTAATACAAAGTTGCAGAACGGAAGGCATCAGATACCCTGTCATAGCACATTAGTGCCTGCAATTCACGTAGCTTTTCTTCGTCTAAATAATATGACAGCAGTTTAAACGCATAGGACAGGGCAGCTGAAGCTCCTATGGCTGTGATGATATTACCATCCTCTTCTATAATATTGCCAGTTACATTTGCACCTTCAAGAAAATGCTCGAGCGATGGCCAGCAGGTGGCACGGCGGCCTTTTAACAAGCCTAATTCACCCAAAACGATAGGAGCTGCGCAAATGGCACCGATGCGTTTGCCCTGTGTGGCATGGCTTAAAAGCAGGTGGCGGAGCCCTTCATGTGCTTTTAGGTTATATGCTCCAGGAAATCCGCCCGGGAGCATCAGCAGGTCGGCATCAGAAAAATCAGACGCTTCAAACAGCATGTCAGCTTTGACCCATGCCCTGTTGGCTGTTTCAACATATTCGTTCCCTGTCATACTAACAAGCTTAAAATTCTGTCCGCCCTGACGCATCACGGTGACAGGTGTCAATGCTTCAATTTCTTCGAAGCCGGTTGCAAGGAATTCGTAGATATTCGCCCTCATGTTTTCCCGTTTATGTTTGAAATGCAAAGATACGAAAAAAAGCCAATTATTTGTATCTTTGCTATATATATAATAATTTTGCAGGAAACAAATGCATAATTAATTATGGCACAAAGAGCTTGGAAAACGATAGAAGGATTTGATTTTAAGGAAATTCTCTTTGAAGAGTATCACCGTATTGCGAAGATAACTATTAACCGACCGCGTTACCGTAACGCCTTTACACCATTGACAGTGCATGAGATGAGCCAGGCTTTCACCTATTGTCGTGAGAGCCCTTCCGTGCGTGTGGTCATACTTACAGGTGCTGGCGACAAAGCCTTTTGTTCGGGGGGTGACATGCACGTCAAGGGAAGGGGTGGATATATTGGGGGTGATGGGGTCCCCCGCCTGAATATTCTTGATGTGCAAATGCAGATTCGTCGTCTTCCAAAGCCTGTTATTGCTATGGTCAATGGCTATGCTATCGGCGGCGGACATGTGCTGCATGTGGTCTGTGATCTGACGATAGCCAGCAACAATGCTATCTTCGGGCAGACGGGTCCTAAGGTAGGAAGCTTCGACGCAGGTCTTGGAGCATCTTATCT
Organism: Prevotella sp.; assembly: GCA_013333935.1. Lineage (GTDB taxonomy): Bacteria > Bacteroidota > Bacteroidia > Bacteroidales > Bacteroidaceae > Prevotella. The sequence goes on from JABCNV010000001.1 coordinate 99,224, forward strand.
GGCGCGTATCGTAGGACAGAAGAAGGCTCGTGAAATATGGTTCCTTTGCAGACAATATTCGGCGAAGGAGGCCGAAGAGATGGGACTTGTCAATAAGGTAGTACCTGCTGAACGGCTGGAAGACGAGTGTGTTGACTGGGCCGAGACAATGATGGAACACAGTCCTCTTGCCCTCCGTATGATGAAAGCGGGGTTCAATGCCGAATTAGATGGTCAGGCAGGTATACAGGAATTGGCCGGCGATGCAACCATGCTTTATTATACGCTTGATGAGGCTCAGGAAGGAGGAAAGGCGTTTTTAGAGAAACGTAAGCCCGATTTTAACAAGTATCCGCAGTTTCCTTGATGACTCTTGATGATTTCCTTGACGAATGGAATTTTCCGGAGGACACCATCATGGTGCACACTTCGGGCTCTACCGGCACGCCCAAGCCTATGCGGGTGGAGAAAAAACGGATGCTTAATTCGGCTCGTATCACCTGCGATTTCCTTGGGTTGAAAGCAGGAGATACGGCTTTGCTCTGCATGCCTCTTGACTATATTGCGGGAAAGATGGTTGTCGTAAGGAGTATTAAACGCCATTTGCGTCTTATTTCTGTAGAACCATCGGGACACCCACTCAAGGATGTTATGACACCTGTCGACTTTGCGGCCATGGTTCCCATGCAGGTTTATAACAGCATGCAGGTGCCTGAAGAGCGTGAAAAGTTACGTGCAATCCGTCATCTCATTATAGGCGGGGGGGCCGTTAACGACGATTTGCAGCAACAGTTAGCCTTTTTCCCCAACTACGTTTGGAGCACATACGGCATGACCGAGACACTATCGCACATTGCTCTGCGTCGTCTTAACGGAGAGGAAGCGAGCTTATGGTACACACCTTTCGATTCGGTGGGCGTCTCTTTAAATGCAAAGGGTTGTCTTGTTATCGATGCTCCGCTTGTGCATGAAGGACGGTTGGAAACTCACGACCGTGCGGAAATACGTGACGGTAAGTTCCGTATTATCGGTCGTTTAGACAATGTTATCAATTCGGGTGGAATTAAGATTCAGGCAGAAGAAGTTGAAAAAGCCTTACATCCTTATCTCAACGCACCTTATTTAATTAGCAAATGTAAGGACGAAAAGTTTGGCGAAGTTGTTGTTTTTTTGACAGAATGTGCCGATTTACGCCTTATGAGATTAGTCTGTTGTAGTGTCTTGCCCAAATTCTGGCAGCCTAAACATTATTTTTATATATCACACATCCCACTTACAGATACTGGCAAGCCAGCCCGAAAAGAGGCAGAAAACCTGTGTCGTATGAAGTTGGAATAATAATACAAAGGTGTGGGAATCGTAACAAACAAGAAGCACAACTAACCATCTGCTGATTAGTTGTGCTTTTGTTGTTGGGATACCCGGACTCGAACCAGGAATGACAGGACCAGAATCTGTAGTGTTACCATTACACCATATCCCAAAATATTGTGCATTTCATTTCTGAATTGCAGGTGCAAAGGTATGGTTTTGGGGCGAAATATCCAAATTTTCAGAAGCCTTTTTTGTGAAAAACTTAATTTTCCCCAAATTTTAACGTATTTCAATTTCTATATAGGGGAAAAGACTTAACTTTGCATACCATGCTTGAAAACAATGCTTTTCAAGCTTCACTAAACAGTAAATATATATTTAATTTTATTGAATGAGCGGTAAAGAACTGGTAAATATCATCGTAAAAGGGATAGAAGAGAAAAAAGGTCAGGATATTGTCATCGTTGATTTGAACCACATAGAGGGAGCCGTTACGAACTATTTTGTTATCTGTCAGGGCAATTCTCCTGCACAGATAGAGGCTATTGCCGAGTCGGTAGGTGATAAATGCCGACTTGAAGCAGGCGAAAAGCCCGTGGGAGTAAACGGTTTGGGCAATAATCAATGGGTGGCCATCGACTATGTTGACGTCATCGTGCACATCTTTTTACCCGAGACTCGCGAATTCTATAACCTCGAAAGGTTATGGGAAGATGCTAAAATTACAAAAATACCAGATGCTGATTAGTTTTTGGCATAAGCTTTGATAAGAAGCCTTTATCAAATAGAAAGATTTATCCGACAATGGACAACAACAGACAAACCCCACAGAACAACGACAATCAACCCAAGATGCCCCGGTTCAATATGAACTGGTTGTACATCATTGTAGCCGTCGTGCTGGCCATCCTATTATTTTCAGGTGGTGGAGACTCGATTGCAAGAAGTGCAGGCGGCAGCCAGGAGGCCAACTATTCTGACTTCAAAGCCTACGTGAACAAAGGCTACGCACAGCGCGTGGTCGTCAATAAGAGCGAGAACACACTGCGAATGTATGTCAAGCCTAAGTTTATACGGAACATCTTCAACATGACAGCCCAGCAGGTTGGCAGCAACCCTTACCTGACGGTTCAGTTTGGATCGGTTGACGAATTGGAGAAATTTCTTGATACGGCCCAGCAGCAGCACAAGCTCTCCGGCTTTAGTTACGACAATGCCAAGGGTACCGACATCTGGTCATTACTGTTAAATCTCTCACCCCTTCTTTTCTTATTCTTCCTCTTCTGGATGTTCAATCGCAACATGAATGGCGCAGGAGGTGGAGGCGGCGTGTTCAGCGTAGGCAAGAGTAAAGCCCGTCTTTATGAGAAAGGAAACGACTTAGGCATCACCTTTAAGGATGTAGCCGGACAGGAAGGAGCCAAGCAGGAGGTGCAGGAGATTGTGGAATTTCTGAAGAATCCTCATAAATTTACCGACCTTGGAGGTAAGATTCCCAAGGGCGCACTGCTCATAGGGCCTCCCGGAACCGGCAAAACCCTGTTGGCAAAAGCGGTGGCAGGTGAAGCCGGTGTGCCTTTTTTCTCGATGAGCGGCTCCGATTTTGTCGAGATGTTTGTGGGGGTGGGAGCCAGTCGTGTGCGCGATGTCTTTGCGCAGGCCAAACAGAAAGCGCCATGCATTATTTTCATTGACGAGATTGATGCCATCGGGCGCGCCCGCTCAAAGAATCCTGCAATGGGTGGCAATGACGAACGGGAGAACACCCTTAACGCCCTTCTTACCGAGATGGATGGCTTTGGAACCAATTCGGGCGTAATTGTATTGGCCGCAACAAACCGTGCTGACATGCTCGACAAAGCCTTGTTACGTCCCGGCCGCTTTGACAGACAGATACACGTTGACCTGCCTGACCTCCCCGAACGTAAGGCTATTTTCAACGTCCATCTGCGGCCATTGAAGATTGACCAAAGTCTTGACATCGATTTCCTTGCACGCCAAACGCCGGGCTTTTCGGGTGCCGACATCGCTAATGTCTGCAACGAGGCTGCCCTTATAGCGGCTCGTCACAATAAGAAAAACGTGTGCAAGCAGGACTTCCTCGATGCCGTCGACCGCATCATCGGCGGTTTGGAGAAGAAGACAAAGGTCATGACAACAGAGGAAAAGCGTTCCATCGCCATACACGAAGCCGGCCATGCCACCATCAGCTGGTTCTGCGAGCACGCCGACCCACTCGTTAAGGTGACCATCGTACCCCGTGGTCAGGCCCTCGGTGCGGCATGGTATCTGCCTGAAGAGCGCGTCATCACCACAAAGGAACAGATGCTTGACGAAATGTGTGCGTTGCTTGGAGGTCGTGCAGCCGAAGAATTGTTTACGGGACACATCTCTACAGGTGCCATGAACGACCTTGAACGTGCTACCAAGTCGGCTTACGGCATGGTGGCCTATGCGGGCATGAGTGACAAGTTGCCTAACATTTGCTATTACAATAATCAGGAATACTCGTTCCAGAAACCCTATAGTGAAACTACCGCAAAGGTGATGGACGACGAAGTTCTGACCATGATCAACGAGCAATATCGTCGTGCAAAGGATATTTTGAACGAGCATAAGGACGGGCACCGGCAGCTGGCAGAGCTGCTCTTTACGAAAGAGGTAATTTACGCTGAAGATGTAGAGAAGATATTCGGCAAGCGTCCATGGGTGAGCCGTTCGGAAGAACTGATCAAGGAAAACGAAAAACTGGATCAGGATAAAGCGGCTAAGGAACAGGCCGATGCACCGCGCCTGGAGGATATGCCCGATATTGTAAAGCAGGCCCAGGCCGAGCATGAGGCTACCGCTGCCGTCAATAAAGCTGACAAAAACGACAGCCGTCCTGTACCTGCAGCCCCTGCCGACGACACTTCTGCTGCAACAACTCCTCCTTCCGGCACCGCTGAAGAACAGCCTGCACGACACGATAACCCCAAGACCGAAGAATAAAAACATACCAAAGCTTATGAACGAGAAAAAGAAGAACCTGATAATCAGGTCGGTTACAGGCGTGCTTTTTGTCGCCATTATGGTTGCCGGCTTCCTCAATGTGCAGGCCATGACCCTTCTCTTTGCTCTTATCACCGGTCTTACGATGTGGGAATATACGGGTCTGGTCAACGAATACGCCGAGGATGTATGCGTAAACCGCTTTATCTCTACCGTGGCAGGCGTGTACCTTTTCCTTGCCGTGGCCGGATGGGTAAACGGTATTGTCAACGGCTTTATGGTGTTGACGCCTTATCTTCTCACGCTTCTCTACCTCTTTGTCAGCGAACTTTATCTGAAAGCAGAGAATGCAATTCACGACTGGGCCTATACAATGCTCGGACAAATGTATATAGCATTGCCTTTTTCGCTCATCAATATCCTGGGTGCATTGGGTGGAAACGGCACAAAAATTATGGTGTTACCACTTTGTCTTTTCGTCTTTTTGTGGGTTAACGACAGCGGTGCTTACCTCAGTGGTTCACTCTTCGGGAAGCACAAACTCTTTCCCCGGATATCGCCCGGAAAGACGTGGGAAGGTAGCATTGGCGGCGGACTGCTTGTCATCGTTGCAGCTTGTGTCGTGGCCTACGTGATTAACGGGCGGAATCTTACATCTGAATATCTGCTGATGTGGGTGGGTTTAGGCGTCATCGTTGTGTTCTTCGGCACATGGGGTGACCTTGTGGAGAGCCTGTTCAAGCGCACTTTGGGCATCAAGGACAGCGGCAATATCCTTCCTGGGCACGGTGGAATGCTCGACCGTTTCGACTCCAGTCTGCTCGCCATTCCGGCTGCGGTTATCTACCTTTATGCTCTGCAGATGGGGTGTTTCTGATGTATAGGCTTTGACTTTCTGACAAAATAATTCAGAATTTTTGGTGTATAAAAATTGTTGAAAATCGGTATAAAAGAACACGGAAGCGCATAAGTATTTTGCGGGAAAAGTATATCAATCGTGTCTCTGTCACAACAGAAACACGATTTTTTTTTGTGTGGTCGTATCCTTTACGCCGTAATCGTTTTGCCTTTACGGCATAATCGCGTGGCCTTTACGATGTAATCGCGGTGCGTTTACGCCGTAATCATACGGTCTTTATGGTGTGGAGGTGTGTCGATATGGTTACCGGAATCTGGTTTTTACAGTCCGTTGTTTTGCAAGCCGTTGAATATCAGCCTATTAATAAAATAGTTCATTTTCGGCGTATTTGCAGCCAAGGAGTTGTTTGTTCGCAAATATCGCATTCTCAGAGCGATGTTTGTAAAAGTATTTCAGCATGCGATGATGTTCTTCCAAGGACGTCGGAAGCTGCACCGCACTGCTGTTTCGGTCGCAAGGTAAAGGCTCTGCCCAGCGTGTTTCTGATGACGTGGTGAGATAAAAGCGGACGAAAGGGCAGGGCATTGTTCTTTTTTTCGTAATTTTGTAGCACAACAAGCCACAACAGCTGTATGAAGCAAGTAAAGCCGAAAAAGAACCTGGGCCAGCACTTCCTGACCGACCTGAACATCGCCCGCCGCATAGCCGACACGGTTGATGCCTGTCCCGACATCCCCATTCTGGAGATAGGCCCTGGGATGGGTGTGCTCACACAGTACCTTGTACGAAAGCCACGTGAGGTAAAGGCCGTGGAAATCGACTCGGAGAGCGTCGCCTACCTACACGAAACGTTCCCCAAACTGCATGACAATATTATAGGTGAAGACTTTCTCCGCATGGATCTCAACACCGTTTTCGGCGGTCGGAAGTTTGTGTTGACGGGTAATTATCCTTACGATATTTCATCGCAGATATTCTTTAAAATGCTTGATTACAAGGACCTTATACCTTGTTGCACGGGCATGATACAGCGTGAGGTGGCCGAACGCATAGCTTCACGGCCGGGCAATAAGTCGTATGGCATATTGAGTGTCATGATACAAGCCTGGTACAATACGGAATATTTGTTCACCGTTGACGAAGATGTGTTCAACCCTCCGCCCAAGGTAAAGAGTGCCGTTATCCGCATGACGCGCAACAGTGTTATTGATTTGGGTTGCAACGAAGCCTTGTTCAAGCGGGTGGTAAAGGCGGTTTTCAACCAGCGTCGCAAGATGCTGCGGGTGTCGCTCAGGCAGCTTTTCGGCAAGGAAACGATGCCGTCGGCTGATTTCTTCGCCAATGACGTCATGACACGCCGACCCGAACAGCTTAGTGTTCAGCAGTTTGCAGACCTTACCAATTTAGTAGCCGCCGAATATGAACGACAGGGAAGAACGCTATAAACTGCTCGTCAGTCAGCTTTCTGCGCTGCTCGAGGGCGAACATGACAGCATGCCGGTGCTGGCCAATACAGCAGCAGCCCTGTACGATGCGTTTAAAGAGCGGTTCCTCTGGGCCGGTTTTTACATGGTTTTAGGTGGCGAACTGGTGCTCGGTCCGTTCCAAGGGCCGGTAGCCTGTATGCATATTGCTCGCGGAAAAGGTGTGTGTGGCACGTGCTGGGTAGAGGGAAGGACGATAATTGTGCCCGATGTCAATGAGTTTCACGGGCATATAGCCTGTTCGAGCGAGAGTCGGTCGGAGATAGTTGTACCCGTCAGGAAGAAGGGTGTAGTAACTGGAGTAATTGATATTGACAGCCAAAGCTTCGGCGCTTTCGATGCAACGGACGCACATTATCTGGAGCAGATAGCCGACATTGTGGCCCGCCAGTTGTATGATTGATACATTTTCGGCAGAAAGAGTTGCCGTTTAAGGAAAAACTTTTTAATTTTGTGAAAATAATAACTAAAAGCAAACGAATATGTTAGACGTAAAAGAGACTTTGAAAAGCGCCGAGAGCAAGATGAGCAAAAGCGCGAAGTTCCTTCAGGAAGAGCTTGCACGCATTCGTGCCGGACGTGCCAATACAGCAATACTTGACAACGTGCGGGTTGAGTCGTATGGGCAGGTTGTGCCACTGAATCAGGTGGCAGCCATGCAGGTTACCGATGCCCGCACCATCACCATACGTCCGTGGGACCGTAAGGCTATTAAAGATATAGAGAAAGGTATCATGGATAGCGACGTGGGTATAACACCTGAAAACAACGGCGAAATGGTTATCCTGCGCATTCCGCAGCCCACGGAAGAGCGCCGTAAAGAGCTTGTAAAGCAGTGCAACAAGATAGGAGAACAGACAAAAGTGCAGGTGCGCAATGTGCGTTCTGACTATAAAGATAAGTTGAAGAAAGCCATTAAGGACGGTCTTTCAGAGGATGTGGAGAAGGATGCAGAGAACGATTTGCAGAAACTTCATGACAAATTTATCAAGGAAATTGATAGAATTCTGGCTGAAAAGCAGAAGGAAGTAATGACCGTGTAAGGCTGATGCGAGGACTGGTAGTCAGGAATACGGGTTCGTGGTATACGGTAAGGACGGACGACGGGCGGCTTGTTGAGAGCAAGATAAAGGGAAATTTCCGCCTGAAAGGCATACGCTCTACAAACCCCGTAGCCGTAGGCGACCATGTAGAAATAGCTGAAAACGCCGAGGGTACGGCCTTTATAACGGCCATAGACGATAGGCGGAACTATATTATACGCAAGTCGCAGAACCTTTCTAAGCAAAGCCATATACTGGCTGCCAACGTAGACCAAGCGTTTCTTGTGGTTACGGTAAAGCACCCGCAGACGTCAACCACGTTCATTGACCGTTTTCTGGCTTCGGCCGAAGCCTATCGTGTGCCGGTGGTTCTTGTTTTCAACAAAACCGATCTCCTCGATGAGGAAGAGCGACGCTATCAGCAAATGATGGTGAAACTGTATGAAATGATAGGCTACGAATGCCATGAAGTGTCGGCATTGCAGGGCTGCAGCGCTGGCGATGATGTCGTTAAGGGGGCATCGGAAGCCTGCAAAGGCTGGGAGAGTGTGGAATCGTTATATCCTCTTTTAAAAGATAAGGTAACACTGTTGAGCGGTAATTCGGGTGTCGGTAAATCAACAATGATGAATCTGCTGATACCGGAAGCTCGGGCTAAAGTGGCAGAAATAAGCGACGCTCACGACACAGGAATGCATACAACTACCTTTTCAGAGATGCACCTGCTGCCGGAAGGAGGATATGTTATCGACACGCCGGGTATTAAAGGCTTCGGTACATTCAACATGGAGCCGGAAGAAATATCGGGCTATTTCAAGGAGATTTTTGAGTTTTCACGTAATTGCCGTTTCAGCAATTGCACGCACACACATGAACCCGGCTGTGCCGTGCGCAAGGCTGTAGAGGAGCATTATATTGCCGAAAGTCGCTATCAGTCGTATCTTTCAATGCTTGAAGATAAGGAAGAAAGTAAGTATCGTGAAGCCTTCTAAGCAGAGGCTTCGCGCCGTTTTTTAACCAATCGTTATAGTATATTGGGCCATGAAGCTGGCTCCGGGTAGCAATTGGTTCATCAGATAGCGGTCGCGGATGTCGCTTTCATACGCTGCCACGTCGGCTACACCATACCAGGGTTCAATGCAAATGAAAGGAGCATTCTTGCCGTGTGGTGTCCAAAGACCTACTGCAGGAGCTTTGAAGTTGACGCTGACTTCGGTTTCACCTGCACCATTGAGCAGTTCGATGCGGTGAAGCTGACTGTGGTCGAAAATGAGTGCGTCGTTCTCGAATGACCTATCCGTAAAATTCCATATCCCGTTCTCGGTTTTTACCGTCTCGTGACGGGCATTGTCTAAGCAGCCTTTCACCGTAGCGAAGCGGCGAATGGGGTTATCGACGTCAAAGCGCAGGCGCCCGTGAATGGGTTCTTCTGGCTGAAGATCAGGAAGATTAAAGGCCGGATGTCCGCCGATCTGAAAATAAATAGCCTTTTCATCTGTGTTTTCGACGTGCCAAATTACATGTATTCGGTTGCCCTCAAGCCTGTAGCTGACGGCAAGATTAAATTTATAGGGATAGCGTTTCAGTGTTTCTGCATTATCGGTAAAAGCAAAAACGGCTTTCGTTTCGCCTTTTGCGATAAGCTTAAAATTGTTATCTCGGGCGAAGCCGTGGCGCCCCATCTCGTAGGTTCTGCCATTAATAGTGCAGCGCCCGTTCCACAAACTGCCCACAATGGGGAAAAGAATAGGAGAGCGTCGGCCCCAGAATCGGGCGTCACCCTGCCATAGATATTCTTTCCCGCCGGCGTCCTTGATGCTCTGTAGTTCTGCTCCGTGCTCTGAAATAGTCACACAAAGCTGGTTGTTTCTTATTATTTCCATGCTATTTGGTATCAATATCTTTTTCTTCTTTTGTCTTTTTCGGTAGGCGCCTGCTCTTTCGAAGGGCCTCTGTTATAATCCATTGCAGCTGGCCATTGGTAGAGCGGAACTCGTCGTCAGCCCATTTCTCTACGGCCTCCATGGTCTTTGCATCGAGACGTAAGATAAACGGTTTGGTTGTTTCCTTTCTGGCCATAGTACTCTATATTTACATATTCAATGTTCCTGTGTTCACAACGGGTTGGGCTGTATCGTCTCCACAGAGCACCACCATGAGGTTACTTACCATCGATGCCTTTTTATCGTCGTCAAGTTCAACCACATTTTCGTCGGCGAGTTTGGTGAGAGCCATCTTCACCATGCTCACAGCACCCTCTACAATCTTCTCACGGGCGGCGATGATGGCGTCGGCCTGCTGCCGCCGTAACATCACGGCGGCAATCTCTGGAGCATATGCAAGGTAGTTTATACGGGCCTCAACAATCTCAATCCCTGCCATATTGAGGCGCTCTTCAAGCTTGTCTTTCAGTTCCTTATTGATTTCGTCACCGCTGCTTCGCAGCGTAAGTTCGTCCTTACTCTCATTATTATCATAGGCGTATTGTCCGGCAACCTGACGCAATGCTGCCTCACTTTGTATCTTTACAAAGTTTTCAAACGCACGCATAATGCTGTTAACGCCACTGCTTATAGTTGTCGAGCCGCCGGCCATCGTCTGTGAATCGATTTCAAACATGGCCTTATAGGTGTCCTTTAACTTCCAAACAAGCACGAGTCCTATCATGACAGGGTTACCCTGTTTATCGTTAACCTTGATAGGTTCGGCATTAAGGTTGCGGGCACGCAGGGATAAACGCTTGGTGCTGATGAAAGGATTAACCCAGAAAAAGCCCACTTTCTTAAAAGTTCCCTTATATTTTCCGAAGAACATCATGACACGCGCGGCGTTGGGTTCTTGCTGAATGAAGCCTTTCAGGCAAAATGATGCACATATACTTAAGACTGTAGAGCCGATACCTGACACAGTGTTGTCAGTGTCAATAGCTATATTTAGCGTGTATGCAACGACGCCGTACGCGGCTAAAATCATCACGAGGGCAGCGAATCCGTTCAGTGTGAATCCTGCGAAAACTTTCTCTTCCTGACTTTCTGTTTGAGAAATGGACTGTTCGTTTAAGTTGTTGTTCATTGTCGTATAGGTTTAAATGGATTTATTTTATGATATCTATTTGATATCACAAATATAGAATGATTCAATCGTTCTGTGATACAGAAGAAGTTTTTATTTAATGTTTTTTATAAATTTTGCCCCCATTTGGGTGTA
>JABCNV010000040.1 GCA_013333935.1 Prevotella sp.
CTCGGGTTCTCAAATCTACACAAAAAACTCTAACGACACTTGTACTAAGTGGTTAATATTATTTTGGCCAAAAGGGTCAAAGTAGAGTGGCTTTTCCAGTATATGAAGAGATTGGAAAACTTTCGGGAAAAGCGGGAAATATAGGGAAATAACAAGAAGAAGCCATTATCCGAATCTGTATGGAAAGCGGATAATGGCATGTCATAAATAAATATGAACGTTTCCGGCGGAGGGACTTATTTATTTCCTTTCCCCCTTGTTCAAATATTCTTTTTCTATCAATAAATTGAAGAGGAATTTCTGCAGGTCTTGGTCAGTGGGCACATTGAGTTTCTTGCGTACATGGGTGCGCACCACGTCGACGTTCTTCTCCGTCTTGTCGAGCAGCCGGCATATCTCCCCCCGTTTCTTACCTTGCAAGATAAGGTTGCACACGTCCACCTCCGACTTGGTGAGTGTGGGGAGGTGGCGGGCGAGGCTGTCGTCGTCTGTCAAGTGGTTCTTAAGATGCAGGCGCACGGCGTTGATGAGGTTGCGCTGTGATGTCGGCTTGAGCATGGCGAATAGGCGGTCGGTATCTCCGGGCAACGGCCGGTTGTTGCTGCTCATGCACAGATAGGCCTCGATTTCCTGCTCGTTGAGTCTCACGGCGCGCATGAGTGCCGTCTCGCGGTGGTGCAGGTAGACGTTTTCCGTCTGCACATGCTGCACGTTGCGGCGCAGCAGTTCGCCCAGCACGCAGAGCAGGAACTCCACGCCGAGAAAGAAACCGAAGAGCTTCCACAGAGCTGGTTCCTTAAGATAGGCTGTAACGCTTCCGTATACAACTAAACTGATGGCGGCGACAACAGACGGCGTATATCTCACGAAGCACATCACAAGCAGCACCACCGCCATGAGCGACACCATCTGGTTGAGGAGGATAAGATAGAGGAAATGCTCGGGGCGCACATGGGAGAAATAGACGAAACGGCACACGATGGTGGCCTGTGACACGAGGGCTACCATTGAAAGAGCCATGGGCGCGGACACTCGTCGGGCGAAGAAGAGCGACAGCGCCGTGAGGCAGGCCGTCAGATGGACGACGCTCATCGCCTGTGGCACCACTTCCTGCGAGCCGCCCAGCCCCATGAGCTGCATGCCGATGACAATGACGACGATGGCGGAGTGGAGCAGATAGACGATGATCTGATGACGTTCTACGGTAGTCTTGCTTCTCGAATTCAAAAAGTTTTTTACTTTTTCCAAGGGTGTATGATGGAACATGTGAGCTGCAGTTTGTATTAAAATCATGATGCAAAGTTACGTCTTTATTTTTGCATTTCCCAACTATTTATTAGGGGTTTTTAGGGTAATGTTAGGGCTTTTAGGGGGCGAAGATGCCTTCAAAACGGTCCTTCTGCCATAAATCCTTAATTTAATAATTTGTTTTATATTATTTTTGTGTCATCTTTTGCTGCTCTCACAAAGATTTTTCTTGCGGAATTGCTCGGAAGAGTACCATCCGATTATGCGAAATTCAGCAGAAAGGAATGTGAAATGAGAAAACGAGAACGTAGAAATATTTTTAATTCATAATTAGCGAAAAGAGTTATTCATAAAGAGAATGAGATTATGGCAAATGAAAAACAATAAACATCATTCAGGGGATCAGGCTCAGCACCTGCCTCTTCGTCCTGATACCGGTGGCACCACCGGCAGGGGTGGAAAACAGCTCAAACAGAACAGTCGTTGCCACAACCTGCGGGATATACTTTAGGGGGGGAAGGATAAGAAACCTGTTATGTCTATGAAACTGTAAAACTGAATATATACTGAAAATGAAACATTTTATCACATTACTGTTTGTCATTACACTCTCCGCAGGAGAAATGTATGCCGCCGCTCCGGCAGACTCCATCCGCAAAGAGATGAAGCACCTCAAAGGAGAAAAGCTTTTGCAGGCCTACCATCATCTTTGCCGGTTGGCAGCTGCCGAAGATAATATGGGCTATGAATTACGCTGCATCCGTGAATATCTTGCCGAATCCTTACGCCAAAAAGACAAGGAGGCGGAAGCCCGGGCGCGCGTCACCCAGTTGTATTGCTATTACAACTACGAGATGACCGACAGCATCAGCTACTATTTGCCCGAAGTCCTCAGTACAATGAAAAAGAACGGCACATGGGATTATTACTACAATGCGTGGAACGTGCTGATTGAGAGTTATCTCTACGAAGACAAGGTGCAGACCGCATTGTTTGAAGCGCAAAAGATGTATGCCGATGCGCGAAAAAGAAAGAGCAGCTGCGGATTAGGCACTTCCACCTACGGCATGGCATGCATCTATCAGACTATGGGACGCTTCCGCGAAGCCGAGAAGACCATCGAGGAGAGCATCGCCGCCCTTTCCAAGTCCGATGAAATCTCACAATTACTTTCTGCCTACAACGTCTTGGGCGAAACGCTCGACGGACTGCGGAAATATGAAAAGCTAAGGGCGAAATGCGCAGAATGGAAAGCGGTCATCGACAAATCCAAGAACGAAGCCCCGCGAAAAGGCTATACACCCTCGCTCAACGGACGCTATCTCTATTGCACGCTGGCAACTGCCGTCGCTGAATTGGAAACAGGCCATTACGACCGCGCCAAGGAATTGCTGCAGCTCGCCGATAAATATGCCGAGGGACGCAAAGCCGTCGCCCGATTCAAGCTCCTTCAAGTGAAAGCCCGCTACTATGCAGCCACAAAACAGTACGACCGGGCCATTGCCTGCAACAACGAGAAC
>JABCNV010000059.1 GCA_013333935.1 Prevotella sp.
CAGCTCTTGTTTCCTGCAGCGGTGCCGCACATTGTAAAACCTCTGTAAACAAACAGAACCTGACAGAAACACCTGTTATTAAGGTAAATCTACACCTCATACCATCCTGCACACCCCTACCGAACCTGTCGAAGATACCTGCTACTAAGGAAAATATCACAAAGTAGGCCCTCCCAAACCAGTTTAAGACAAAAGGAAAAACATAAACAACGTATAATGAAGCCGGAGCCCTAATCCCTCCATAACCCACACAACATATCATGACCGCGGCGCAGTCACCTTTCCATAACCCCGTATCAGCTTGCGAAGCAAGTGATGCGGGGAGAACATACACTGTAGTATCTCCCGACCCCGGCAGGGGCGCCCAACAATCTACAAACAAAAAAAGCCGGTGCTCAACGTCACACCGGTGCGTCGGACATCCCCTCCTTCGGAGGGGTTTGGGGAGGCATTTTTTCTTAGGAGTTAGGGAGTTAGGAGGAGTTAAGACAAATGCCGGAGACACAGGCAGACCGGGCCGGTTTCTGCCTGTGGTTACGCCTGCATTCCGTCGGCAGAAGGAACCAAATATAAAAGTGCAAGCCCGGGGAGAGCCGGCGGTTACGCCTGCGTGTCGTCGTCTGAAGCGTGACGGGCGCGGTATTCGCGGGGGGTAACGTTCATGAAATGCTTGAAACTGTTGCTGAAATAGCGCGGCGTGGAGAAGCCCGTGAGGTCGGAAATCTGCGAGATGGGCATGTCGGTGGTGCGGAGATACCGGCAGGCCTGCTGCATCTTCATCTTGTTGACATACTCCTTGACGCCAATGCCCGTGATGGCCGTAAACTTGCTGTAGAAGGCCGAGCGGCTTACGGCCATGCGCGTATAGATGTCGTGAACGGAGAATGACGGGTTGGAGAGGTTCTCCCTGACGATTTTCTGGAAGCGCATCATGAACTGTTCGTCGCTCACGCTAAGGCCTCCGCCCGAGATGTTGGCGGGGTCGCCGAGGCTGATGATGCGCAGGCGCTCCTTCTCACGCTCCTCCAGGGTGTTGGCCTTGCTGCGCAGACGGCGGTAATGGCGCAGGCAGAGCAGCGAGGCAAGGAGCAGCAGAAACAGGTACAGCCAGGGCGAACGGTACCAGGCCTGCCGCACGTGGAGTTCCATAATTCTGGCGGGACGGCTCCAGCGCCCGTCCTTCATGAGGTATGATACCAGAATATCGTACGTGTCGGCCTGCAGTTTGGGCAGCGAGAGTTCGTTGCTGTACGACTGGATGACTGACGTTGTCTGGCCCTTGATTATGTATTTATAGAGAATCTTGCGGAAGGCATTGTCGCCGTTGAGCGTCACGCGGATGACGACCGAAGAGTAGTTCCACGGGGCGGTGAGGCGCATGCCGTTGGCCAGCGTCACCTTGGCGCCGTCGAGCATGGCATTGAACAGCTCGGGCCTTGACGCCTCGTCGGTGGCCGATGTGCGGCGAAGGTCGACGCGGGTGAGGCCGCGTATGCCGCCGAGGTAGAGCACGTCGGGACGGGACGGCATGGTTCCGTCAGAGGCTATCAGCTCATCGGACGAGAAGCCGTCACTCTCGTCGATGATACGACACTTGCCGCGGCGGCCCGAATAGCAGAAGAGGCCGTTGTCGGCGGCTATCCAGAGGTTGTGTCCTCCCACGGCAACCATCTGCGTCACGCGCCGGTAAAGGGGGCTGACGTGGTGCGACTCGCGGCCCGTCTGCAAGTCGAAGACGGTGGCTCCCGAATTGGTTCCCATCCATATTCGGCCGTCGAGCAGGGCCGCTGTGTTGATTTCGTCGGAGGCATGCTCGTAGAGGCAGTGGAGCACGTTTGTGCGGACGTCGATGGAAAACACGGCGTGTTTGCCGTAAACCAGATAGGAACCGCGGTAGTGGCCGAAGATTTTCATCTCGCTCAAGTCGCGGTTCTCGCAGCCGTGCAGGAATTCGAACCGGCGCGCGTCGAGGTTATACACGTAGGGTTTCTCGCCGAAGATGAACACTTTGTTTTCAGGAGCGTAAAACAACATGGGGCTGTAGCCCGAATGATTCTCGTAATCGTTCGTCTGCTTGTCAAGCAGCAGGAAGGGCCTGACGTCGCCCGAGCGCTTGTCGAACAGCATCAGGCCACGGCAGTAAACCGACAGGAGCAGGTGACCGGCGTCGAAATTGCAGAGCGACGATATCTTCAGGCCATACGTCCGGCGAAAGTGGGTGAAGACATCGGTGCGCGTATTGTAGAAGTTTACCCCGCCCCCGTCGGTCCCTATCCACAGGTTGCCCTCGGCATTGCTCACGAAACCAAGCACCGTGGCCTGGCTCAGGCCGTTGTCACGACCCTGGGGGACGGCGCCATACTGCTTGATAGGGGCACGCTTCATGGCTATGGCGCCGTGGCGGACGCTGCCTATCCAGATGGTCTTGCGACCGTCGTGAGACAAAGCGGTGAACGAACTGCCCGGCAGGTCCAGATGCCGGTACGCGGCAATATCACGTAGGGACGAGACGCGGCGGGTGTGCTCGTCGAGCAAGCAGATGCCGCCGCCGTCGGTTGCCATCCACAATCGCCCCTCTATCTCGCTCAGAGCGAGGATAATATTGTTCGTCAGCTGCGAGTTTTCAGGGCTCCACGTTTTTACAATACGTCCTTTTGACGACACCTCCACGAGCCCTTCGCGATAGGCCGAGAGGTAAATGCGGCCCGAAGAAGTGCGGCAGCCCGTGAGGAAAATGCAGTCGGAACGGTGGACTACCATCGAACTGACAACCCTGAATGAGGCCGTGTCCAGCCACATTGTTGTGCCGTGCTTCAGCGCAACAAAGATAATCCCGGGCCTGATGGGGCACATATACACGATAATATCGCGGCGCGCGGCTCCGTCGTTAATCGGAATTTCCTCAAAACTACCCGTCGAAGGGTTGTAGCGGCTCATGTGCCCGCGGCCCCCGAAGTAAATTTTCCCATCTATTTCAGCTATGGCATACACCGGACGTGAAAGCTTTCTGGTAAAGCTGTCGCTCTTGCGGTCGAGCAGTGACAGGGCTGTTGTCGTGCCCACCCAGAGGCGATGGGCAGAGTCTTCAAAAATACAGTTGACGAAGTTGCCGCTGACGGGCGGGTTGCTCCCGCCCTTGTCAAGATAATGATGTATGCTTCCTGCCCGGAAAGCGTTCAGTCCGTAGCGCGTCCCTATCCACACGGCGCCCTTGCTGTCAGTCTGTATGCACGTGACGTTAGGCTGCGACAGCCCCTCGGGAATACTTACCCGCTTGGTATAATAGAAGTCGGAAGCGTGCAGCCCGCGTGCAAGGAACAGGCTTGCCAGCATAAGGAAAACAAGAAAGCGTTGGCTCATTGTTTATCTTTTATATAGGTTTTGAGTTGCAAATTAATCTATTTCCTTTGAGAATTGGCATATAACAGGCGAAAATAATGAGGATTACGTCTAAATTAAGACGTTTTCGAACCTTTTTCGGACAAATGCCCACAAACTTTCATGGCGATTTATCTACTTTTGCAGCGGTTCCTAAACCTAAACTCTTTTAAACCGCACTTGATGAGAAAACGCATCTTTTTCATGGCTTTCTTCGGGCTTCAGCTGCTGTCTCCGGCATGCGGTCTGGCCGACGGTGCACCCACCATCCGGTGGAATTTCGACACGCTCGACGGCTGGGTATATGAGCATCAGGACCAGGCTCCGGCGCCGCAATGCAGCCTCAGCGACGGCAACCTTTATATTTATACGCGTGCATACACGCGAGATCGCCAGAAAATGCATACGGCGCAGCAGGTTTTTACCTGTGGACGCTACAGCTGGCGCACATACATCAGCCCCATTGCCGCAGGCGAACAGACAAGCATTGGCTCGTGGATATACTGTGACGAGCAGCACGAGCTTGACTTTGAGGTAGGCCCCGGCACAGCGGACGTGCGCAGAAAATACGGTATAGGCGAAGGCGAGCTGGCGGCTTGCATGACGTCGCAGGCTAATCCCTTTGTGTCAAGCTATGCTGCCGTCAGGGCGGGATGGCATGTTTTCACGATAGAACTGGAAAACGCGCAGGGAAGATACCTCGCCCGATGGTATATCGATGGCGAAGAGAAGCAAAGGCTGCCGCTGCATTACGGGGACGAAAAAGCCTTCCGCATTTATTGCAGTGTGGAGAATCTCACCTTCATCGGCGACCGTATTCCCTCGCATCAGAACTACGCACTGTTCGACTGGGTGGAGTTTACCGGCACCTCCGGCACAGCAAACGGCATCAGCCACGCAGGCGCAGGCCGGCAGAAACCTGCTGCCGTGTATAACCTGCAGGGTATCAGGGTGGTACATCCCCGAAAGGGTAATATATATGTTATCAATAAAAAGAAAGTAATATACTAAAAATTAAACTATCATGATGAAAGATTTATTCTTCAGCATTCTGGCTGCCGCAGTGTTAGGCACGCCCTCTTCGACAAAGGCACAGAACCTTGTCAATTATGCTCTGCCTGACGTTGGCGGCGCCGAAGTTACGGTTTATGGTGACCTGACAACCAACAGCTGGTTCAATACCAGCAAAATCAACGACAACGATTTGGAGACAAAGTGGCTTTCGTGCGACTCAAAAGAGTATGAGAACCAATGGACCAAGCACTGGGTTGTCATTGACCTCGGTACCGAGCGTGATATCAACGAGATTGATATACACTGGGCCGAGACGGCAAATATCTACTATGTTTGCCTGACAAACGACGAAGACGTGATGAGCAAAGTAAAGGCAGAGGCCGGCAAGGAGGAACCCGTACCCGCGAATATCGGCGAGGTGGTTGCGTCCAAAAACTATCACGACCAGGGCGTCACCGCCCAGAAGGGAGAAGTGCACAAGTTTCCCCTTGATGCTGCCAAGAAAGCTCGCTACGTGGTGCTGCTCACAACAAAGGACTGGATAGCTGATACCGGCTACGGAGTGGGCGTATATGAGCTGATGGTGCTGGGCAAACCTTCTGCACCTACCGGCATTACAAGCAAGACCGTTACGGAAAAGACAGCCGACGTCTACGACCTTTCGGGGCGCCGTGTCAAGTCTGCCCACAAAGGAATCTATATTGTGAACGGCAAAAAGATAGTAAGAAAGTAATCGAAGAAAAGATACATTTACCTTCTTTAATCTCACTTGTTTGTTTCCACTTTCTTTATTTTCCAAAAACATTGAAATATGAAAAAACTGATACTATCATTCTTTGCCACACTGCTCACGGTAGCGGTCATGGCACAGAACGTAGTGACCGGAAAGGTGACCTATGCCGGTGATAACAGCCCTATCGTGGGTGCCGTCGTACAAGTAAAGGATACAAAGACGAAAACGGTATCGAACGCTGACGGCAATTTTTCCATTCAGGCCACGCCAGGGCAGACGCTTGTCGTTTCATCGCTCGGCTTAAAGGCGGTCGAAAAGCGCATCCTTCCGGGCACCCAGGCTATGAATTTTGTGCTTGATGACGAAGCACAGCAGCTTGAAGACCTTGTTGTTGTGGGTTACGGCGTGACGAAAAAGCGCGACCTTGCCGGTGCCATTTCGCAAATCAAAGGCGATGATGTCAAGGCCGGTGTGATTACCAATACGGCCCAGATGATTAAAGGGCGTGCAGCCGGTGTGCAGGTTCGTCAGGGCTCGCTGGAGCCAGGCGGAAACATTGCTGTAAGAGTGCGCGGCGCTTCGTCCATCAGTTCGAATAGCGACCCGCTGTATGTTATCGACGGTATACAAATGTCGGCCGGCAACCAGGTGGCTCCGGAAGATATTGCCTCAATGGAAATTCTCAAGGATGCCGCCGCAACGGCCATCTACGGTGCACGCGGTGCCAATGGCGTTGTTATCATTACAACCAAGAAAGGCAACGAGAATAAATTCTCGATAGACTATTCGTATGATATCTCTACCAAGAAGCTTGTGAATCCCTGGAAGCTTATGAATGCGCAGGATGAGATACAATATAAGATGAACGTATGGCGGCAGAACGGCGCTTCCGGCGCGGCACCTTATACGAATGATGAGCTGGGATACAAGGGTGTGGGAACCGACTGGGTAAAGGAAATGACGCGCAACGCCTCAACGCAGGCCCACGCCGTCGCCATCACAGGTGGCTCAAAGCGTCTCAAGGCTGCCACGACATTGGTTTACGTTGATGATAACGGCATCCTGCCCAATACATCGTTCAACCGTCTGAGCGGACGACTGAACATTGACTATGCTGTAAACGACTGGTTGCGCGCAGGCGTAAACGGCTATATGGCCCGTACGAAGAAGACTTACCTGAACATGGGCACCAGCGCGTCTACTGACAATGTGCTTTACTGGATGTTCATGGCCGACCCTACACGAACCATGTCGGACGATGGACTGAACGTTTTCGGGAAGCCCGACCGCAAGGAAACCGTCTACTTTGAGATAAAGAACAAGGACTTCAGAACCGATGTCAACAACGCTTATCTCACGTTTTTCGCCGAAGCTGACCTGCTGCCTTGCCTGACGGCACGTGCACAATATTCTTATTCTTATGAAACCGACAAGTATTCGAAGTATTACAATCGCGAAACTCTCCTTGGAGCAGGTTACAAAGGCAAGGCCGAGATAGAGGATGAACACGTGAACTATCAGCAGCTGGAAGGCTTGCTCACGTTCCATAAAAACTTTGCAAACCGCCATGACCTGAAGATTATTGCCGGAACCAGCTATCAGAAGAACGACTATGAGTATATGGGAATGTGGGCACACGGCTTCACTACCGACGCCTTCAAATATTACAACATGGGCGCTGCCAGCACCATCGATGCCATAGCCACGGCAAGGTCGGTCAAGAAAAACCTTTCTTTCTTCACCCGTGCCGAGTATGTTTTGCTGGATAAATACATTATCAACGCCAGCCTGCGCGCTGACGGAGCTTCCAATTTCGGAGCCGATAACAAGTGGGGCTACTTCCCTTCCGTGTCACTGGCATGGCAACTCGGCGACGAAAAGTTCATGAATTTCATCAAGCCTGCTTTCTCACGTCTCAAGCTTCGCGCCAGCTATGGAACGTCGGGCAACGACGGAATAGGCAACTACAAGTCGCTGCGAATGTACTCGTTTGAGAACGTATTCCTCGGCGGTACCGACGTTGTGAAGGGCATGTATCCTTCAAATGCAGGAAACCCACTGTTGCGATGGGAGACAACGTCGCAAATTGACCTGGGCTTTGACGCCAGCATCCTGAACAACAAATTAGAGATTACCTTCGACTGGTACAACAAGAAGACTACCGATTTGCTGAACGAAATCAACATTTCGTCATCCACAGGCGGTCTTACTACCACAACGGGCAACAGCGGCTCACTGCAGAACCGCGGATGGGAACTGTACATCAAGTATAATGCCATCACGAAGAAGGACTTCCGCTGGCAGACTACGCTTAACGTTTCGCAGAACAAGAACAAGGTACTTTCTGTCGAAAGTCCCACCTATTATACCGTACGCCCCCACGGAACTTATAACTATGAGGAGTATATGCAGATTAAGAAGGGCCTTCCGCTAAGCTCAATCTACGGCTATGTGTGGGACGGAATCATACAGCAGGGCGAAACTTACACCCCCCAACCCAAGGCACAGCCGGGCGACCCCAAGTTTAAAGACCTCGACGGCGACGGCCTTATCACGTCAAAGGACCGCAAGCAGATTGGCAAGGGAACGCCGGATGTAACCATTGGATGGGGCAACAACTTCCGCTATAAGGACTTCGACCTCTCCTTCTTCTTCGATGCTTCCTTAGGCTACGACCTGCTGAACCTCACCCGTGTACTGCTTGAGGACAACGACCGACTGGCCGTTTGCAAGAATCGCTGGACCAAAACCAATCCCTCTACCGACGTAATCCGCGGCACATGGATGAAGAACGGAGGCCTGCAGTATGGCTCTTTCGTAAACAGCCACTACGTTGAGAACGCGAGCTACCTGCGCCTTTCGAACATCGAAATAGGCTATTCGCTGCCCTTAAAGAAAATGGGCGTGAGCTTCATGCAGTCGTGCCGCGTGTTCGTCGGCGCACAGCGCCTGTTCACCATCACCGGTTACTCGGGCTTCGACCCCGAGGCAAGCGTCAACGGTGCAAAGGCTTACCAGCAGGGGCTCGACTTCAACTCCTACCCTTCCTACCGTGCGTTCAGCGCCGGCGTGAAAGTTACCTTCTGATTTCTGTTCCGTTTCATTCCACAAAACAAAAAGAAGATTATGAAACTTAAATTATTTCTTTTCACCATATTAATAATAACGGGCCTTACAGCCTGTGATAACAAGCTCGACGAAACCGTCTACTCGAATCTTACCGACGAAACGGCCTTCACCACCGGAGAGAATGCTCAGGCTGCCGTCAACAGCATGTACTCGCCCCTGCACCTGATATACCGTTCGCCGATGTTCTACATCAACGACATGACTGCCGACGACTGTTACAACAACGGCAACGTCTTTGAGCTGCTCAATGATGATGGAATCTCCACGCGTGACGAGTTAGCTGCCGCCTGGGACGGCTTTTACCGTATCGCTTCGCGGGCAAACATCGTTCTTGACAACGTGCCAGGAATGCCCGACGGCGTCTTCGGAACCCAATTCTCAAAGGCGCAGATGCTTGCCGAAGCCCACTTCATGCGCGCCTTCGCCTACTATAACCTTACCGACGTCTTCTATCAGGTTCCGCTCGTCACGTCAAGCAAGGTCAAGTCTACCGACCGCCTGCCGTACGACAGCATAGCTAAAATAGAGGAACTTATTGAGAACGACCTCAAGGCTGCCGCCCCCAAGCTGCCCAAGTTCTATGCCAGCAACGCCGAAGCAGGGCGCCCAACCTACGGCGCAGCCTGCGGAATGCTCTGCCGCCTGTACATGCGTGAGGCAGGCCGCTGCAGGCAGAACGGACAGGAAAGCACCGCACAGGCAAAGTGGGCCCTGGCTCTTGAGCAGGCCGACAAGGTGCTGGCCCTGCAGGGTTCGGTATATAACCTGCAGTCGAAGGTATGGAACGTCTTCGACCCCACGCACGACGCTACCATCTATAACGACGAACTCATCTTTGCCGTACGTGCAAGCGGCACCGTCACTTCGGGCTCATGGGACCTCGGACTGATGTTTACCGACTGGGAATATGATATGGGATGGAACCTCTTCCAGCTGCCACTGGAGATGGTATGGCAGTTCGATACCGCCGACGAACGCCGTACGAAACTGATGGTTACCGAGTATAAGGACGTGTACAAACCGCAGGAGAAATACTTCATCATGCCGCCGGCCATCAACAAAACCGGCACCATGAGCGCCAACCAGGTCATAAACGGCCACACCTATATCACCGTAAACGAGAACAACTGCGCCTTCACGCAGAAGTATAAGTTCCTCAACACCTTCAAGTATATTTACGACACGCCGAACAACATGCCCGTTCTCCGCCTGGCCGACGTGCTTCTTTGCAAGGCCGAAATCCTCAACGAACTGCACGGCCCCACGCAGGCGGCCGTCGACCTCATCAACAAAGTGCGCCGCCGTGCCTTTGGCAACACGGCCCATAACCTCAGCCTCGCCTCGTTTACCACGAAGGAAGCCCTGCGCAGTGCTATCTGCGACGAGCGCCTCTTCGAGCTGAACAACGAGTGCGTGCGCCGTCCCGACCTCATCCGCATGGGCCTGTGGAAGGACCGCATGGACAAGTATGTGGCCGGAATCAAGGCCAAGGTTGAGTGGAAAGAGCGCAACGAGGGCAAGGCCGCCGGTTTTTACAAGGACCAGTATGCCGCTTATCCCACCAACCTCACGGCCAACGACATACGCCGCTACATGCCCATCCCCAAGCGCGAAACCGACAACAATGCGAACCTGCTGAAGGCACGTACCTTTAATTAAAGCGGAAGCCCTACAGTATGAAATCATTTTTATCAAGCATCGCCAGGCGGCTCATCCCTGCCGCCTGCCTTTTCCTTGTTCCCCTTGCTGCCTGCACGGCACAGAACGACGAAAACCCCGCCGGAACTCCCGGCCCTGACGGCGCCGTGCACCAACGCTGGAACTTCGATACCATCAAGGGATGGGTGTACGAACATCAGGATACGGCCAGCGTGTCGCAGTGCAGTCTGGCCGGCGGATACCTCATTATCTATACCCGTGCCTTCACCCTCGACCGGCAGAAAATGCACACTTACCACAGCCATTACACCGCCGGCAGGTATGCCTGGCGCACGTATATCAGCCCCATTGCCACGGGCGAGCGGGCAAGCATAGGCTCATGGATATACAGCGACGACCATCACGAGCTCGACTTTGAGGTGGGTCCGGGCACCGCCGAGGTGCGCCGCAAGTACGGAATACGTGAGGGAGAAATGGCCGCTTGCATGACCTCGCAGGACTTCCCCTTCATTTCCGAGTACACCGCAGTAAAACCGGGCTGGCACGATTTTGCCATTGAGCTTACCGACGTCGGCGGGAAGTATCTCGCCCGCTGGTCGGTAGACGGCGAGGTAAAGCAGACCGTACAGCTGCAGTACGGCCCCGAAGTGGGCTTCCGCATATATTGCAGCGTAGAGAATCTGAACTTTATCGGCGACAAGCAGGCCGAAAACAACAACTACGGCATGTGGGACTACGTCACCTTTGACGGACAAGTCAGGAAGTAGCACATGCCCCAACGCAACCCGTTTATGAAACAACGCATCCTTTTCCTCCTCATTCTTGCAGGAATCCTCTTCTGCATGCCGTCGTGCAACGACAACGAACACGCCGTAAGCATCAGGCATATCACCACCCGCACCGCCCCCGACAACGTGCTCCGCATACCTGTTACCGTCGACTTCAGCGCCCCCTGCACCTTCACCGTAACCTATTGGGAGCAGGGCCACCGCTCAAGACAGCTCACCACGCCCCCTGTCACCACCGGCGGTGCCACGGGCGAGGTAACGCTGAAGTTCCTGAAAGGCCGCACGACATACGAGTTTCAGGTAAACGTCGCAGGCGGAACATCGTCAAAAGTGTACAGTTTTACCACGCAGCCCGTGCCCATAGACGTGCCCGCCTTCACCCTTGCCAAAGACCAGCTGGGCGGCCGTCTCGACGGCTACGTGCTGCAGTGGGAGGCCAGCGACCCGGGCTACGTCACCTTCTGCGACATGCAGGGTAACGTGGTATGGTATCAGCAGTTTCCCGAAGCCATACGCACCGCCTCCTACGACCCCCGCACACACACCCTGCAGCTCATGACAGGCTTTGCCGACGAGCACAACCACTACCGCCTCTGCGCACACATCATCCGCACCGATCTTGACGGAAACGTGCTTCTCAACCAAACACCCTCCGACCGCACCGTGCGTTATCCCCACCACGACTTCAGGCTTCTGCCCGACGGAAACTTCATCTTCGTCAACAACGTAGTGCGCACGTTCAACCTAAGCACCATTGGCGGAACCGCCGCACAGCAGGTATGGGGCGACGGATTCACCGTGCTTTCGCCCGAGGGAAACGTGCTGAAACGGTGGGACTGCTTCGCCGCCATCGACCCCGTGGCCGACGACGCCTACCTGCATACCACGCGCGTGGCCGACGACCTCATACACGCCAACTCGGTAAACCAGGACGTAAACGGCGACTTTTACATGACCTTCAACCGCCTGAGCGAGCTGTGGAAGATTGACGGACGTACGGGACGCGTGCTCTATCGCGTGGGCCCCCACGGCAACGTAAGCATGCCCGCCGCCGATATGGCCAGCGGACTGCACAGCGCCACGCCCCTCGCCCCCGACCGCGTGCTCTGTTTCGACAACGGCCGCAAGAGCGGCGCCTCACGCGCCATCATCTACGAGGTCAACCCCAAAGCCATGACGGCACGCGCCACGCTAAGCATCCGCCTGCCCTCCGACCTCAGCTCTACCGACCGCAGCAACGCACAGCTGCTCCAGGACCACAGTCTTATGTTCTTCGGCTCGACGCAGGGGCGCGCCTCCGTCATAACCGACCTTGACGGAAACCTCCTATGGGTGCTCCGCCGTTCGGGCATCTCATACCGCTCCTATTACTATCCCCGCAGCGCATTCTGACTGTTCACGTAGGGTATTCTGACCATCTGAGAACCGCATTATGACTGTTCGCGCAGCGCGCACCGATTATAATCACAGTGCATCCCGACCGTTACATCGGTGCACACTTACTATAGTTGTCGTGCGCGCCGTCCTTTAGTGTAGCACGTCTTTACTATCAATGCAGGGGCTTCTTACCATCTGCCAAGCACGGTCCGATTATCTACACTGTGTGTTCTGGCCATCTGACAAACACCATCCGATTATCTACACTGTGTGTTCTGGCCATCTGCGCAGCATTGTATGACTATCTACACTGTATATTCTGGCCATCTGCGAGACATCTTTTGATGATCAGAAATACAGGTTCCGGCGGCAGGCAAACCTGCCTTTTCCGCCCTCCCCTGCCCTTTACGGGCTAAAGCCCTTGCCTTTAGCCCGTAAAGCCGACACGATTACGCCGTAATCGTCTCGCGTTTACATCGTAATCTCCGCGTCTCTACATAGCTAATCGCACACATTTCCCACCTGTCGTAACATGCTCTGCACAAGCATGTTACAATTACGGTTTTGTCTTTACGCCACAACCCCGCCGTCTTTAGCCCACAAAGACAATCTCCACCCCTTTTCCCGACATCAGACGGTTCCGACAGTTCTTTTCAGGCGGAAAAAACCGGAAAACAGATATTGCGGGAAATGGAGACACGAATATTTCCCATTCCGGACGCCGGAAATTCAAAATATATTTTATAACTTTACGGCACAAGTTCAAAATTACAATTTAAATATTGGGTTGAAATGATAAATAAGGATAGCCTGAAACAGGTTTTGGCGTCTAATCAGAAGGACGTTGAAAATTACAAGGTGACGCCCCGCACGCTGCCTTCTGATGATTTTACATGCCACGTATTCGTAGGCGTGCGGCGGGCCGGAAAGTCGTTCATGCTGTATCAGAAGATGCAGCTGATGCTGTCATCGGGCCATCAGTGGGACGAAATGCTGTATCTTAATTTTGAAGATGACAGGCTGGCCCAATTTGATCAGAGCGATTTCGAGCTCATCCTGGAGTCGCATGCAGAGATGTACGGTAAGCGTCCGATGCTTTTTCTGGACGAAGCTCAGAATATAGAGGGATGGGAACGGTTTGCACGTCGTCTGGCTGACGCGAAATATTCGGTATGGATAACAGGAAGCAACGCCAAAATGCTGTCATCTGAAGTGATGGGTATATTGGGCGGGAGGTATCTGGCCATAGAGGTTTATCCATACAGTCTTCAAGAATTTCTTCGTGTGCAGAGTGTCCCCTGTGACGAATTGTCATTGCTGGGTACTGAATCAAGGGCGAAAATGTTACGCGCCTGGCATGATTATCTTTTGTGGGGAGGACTGCCTGAATCGACGGGTCTGTCGGTAAAGCGCAACTATTTAAGCAGTACGTTTCAGAAAATATATCTGGGAGATATCGTCAGTCGCAACAAAATATCCAGTCCTAATCTTTTACGGCTGATGTTGAAAAAGCTGGCAGAGAACGTGGGGCAGCCGGTATCGTACAACCGTCTAGCCAATGTGCTCTCATCTGTAAGCGGAAAGATAACCATGCCTACCGTCAGCAAATATATTGAACACTGCGAAACGGCATGGCTCATATTGCGTTTGAGAAACATTACAGCCTCGTTCACAGAGAAGGAAACTTCATGCAAATACTACTTTATTGACAACGGAATACTCGACTTGTTTCTGCTCGGCGGCGAAACCATGCTGCTTGAGAACGTCGTTGCACTTGCATTGTTCCGCAAATATGGGCACGATCCGGACAACGAACAGGTGTTTTTCTATCATGATAAAGTTGAGACTGATTTCTACGTTCCGACAGACGGGCTTGCCATTCAGGTTTCATACAGCATTACGCAAGCCTCATCAACCTATGAGCGTGAGGTTAATGCGCTGAAGAAGATTCCCCATGTGTTCCCTTGTAAACGGCGACTGGTGCTGACGAATGATGAATCAGACAAGATAGATGACGACTTCGGAACCATAGAAGTAATGCCTGTATGGAAATGGTTGTTGCAATAGTTTTCTGACAGCAAAGACGTTAAAAAGGCAAGGCCTTGCGCCTATGTTCATCGAACAACGGGCGCAAGGCCGAGGTTATACTGTGTTGCGATGCTGTTTTTTCGAAACCGTGAGGATTCCGTGCGGGTTAACGGATGACGACCTTACGGGTTTTGCCGTTCTCACGCACCATGTAGAGACCCTGACTGAGGCCCGAAAGGCGGGTGCCGAGATAGCGGCCGTCGGCCGTGTAGACGGCGGTAGTGGCGGGTGCCGAGGGCGTGACGGCGGTGATGCCACTGGCTGTTGAGGGAATGGTTATCCTGACGCCGTGGATGTATACCGTATCCTGCGTTCCGTTCTGGAAGAAGACGTAGATGGGCTTGTCGCTCTTAATGGTGACAGGGTCCTTGCCATTGTGCAGGTTTTCCAGGCCTGTCCACTCCTTGATTCCGGCCGGCATGAGCTTCTTGATCACCGAATAGACCTGTATTACCTTGTTGCCCTTGTCGCTGTCAAGAGGATAAAGCTGACCTCCGCTCACGAATTTGAAGATGTCGTTATTGGGATTGGTCGTTGCGGTAAGGCGGCCGTAGACTTTCGATTCGCATGAAAGGCAGATGCTCAGCGTGGCCAGGGCGGGCAGCTTGAAGACGATGCCGCCGCCGTTTATGTTGCCGGCGCCTTTCGATTTCGCCAGCATGATGGCTCCTGTGCGTGAGCCTGCCGTGCCGCGCGTGCCGTCGGTACCGGCTCCTGCAACGGTGGCGTCGGCAGTTGTCTCGGGATAACTGGGCTGCTGGTCGGCGAAAACCATCTGGATAGGCTTGCCGTTGAGGTCGACCTTAAAGGCGTCGGGGTCGCTCTCGTCAATGCCGCCTACGTACGTGTTAATGACGCTCTGGTTGTTGAACCACAGCCATCCGTCGGCGTCGGTTACGGTTGGGGGAAACAGGTTCTGTGTACTCTGTGCGCTCGCTGACAGCAGGCTGCATGCGAGCGCGGCTAATGTAAGGATTCTTTTCATGTAAATAGTCGTTAATGCCTCCTCCAATCCTTCCATGGGAAAGGAGCAGAAGGGTGGCAGGTATATAATCTTTTATTCCTCGTTCCACGGGCAGCGGCGGCTCCCCTCCCTTGGAGGGGTCGGGAGAGGCGTCGTAACGTTTACCGTTCCGCCTCATACTTCGTTCCAGCCCGGGTTCTGTTCGATGCCCTGATAGCGCACTTCGGCCCACGGAATGGGGAAGTAATACTCCTTGGTTTCGAACTTCCGCACGCGCGCCGGGAAGCGGTTGATGTTGACCGTGCGATAGGTGGTATGGCCCGCGTGCACGGTAATGGTGATGCCGCGCAGCGGATTGGTCCGGCCGCTAAAGGTTTGTTCGGCCGTTCCCCAGCGCAGCTGGTCCCAGTATGTGGTCTCTTCGAAAGCCATTTCCACACGGCGTTCGCGCACGATGTCGTCCCAGGTGAGCGTAGAGAGCGCGTCCATGTGCACGCGTGTACGTATGCGGTTCACCATGTCGAGGGCGGCAGCGTTGTCGCCCAAGCGGTAGCACACCTCGGCATAATCGAGGTAAGCCTCGGCCAGACGCCAGATAATATAATCTTGTTTGCTGGCATAGGTGTTGTTATCGTCAATGGATTGCGAGGCGTCGACGAACTTTCCGAGATAGTATCCCGTGCGGCTGACGGCGGCTGTTGTGGACGATCCGTAGGGCGTGATGTCGGCACCGGCTTTGCCGTCGGTCGTGGCCATGTCCATAGTATGGCTGCGATATTCGCAGCCGTTGTAGAGAACGTTGGCATAAAAGCGGTAATCGCGGTTGTCGTAGGGGTGCTGGGGGTCGTAGACGGCGCCGCCGCGCATGCCGTATTCGTCAACATGGTTCTGGGTTGGCGTATATGCAGTCGTGGTTCCGGTGAAGGAAGGGGCGGCCGCATCGCGGTCGAGGGTGTGGCCGAACTTGTTGGCATAGTCGCCGTCGTTGGAGTGCTGCACCTCTAAAATCGACTCGCTGGTGTTCTTTGAAATGAATATTTGTCGATACTCGTCGCGTATGCCGTCCTGCGTGGTGGCCGTAACGGGCACGAGCTGGTAGACGCCGAGTGCGAACAGCTGGGCGTAGGCCGCGCGGGCCTTCTGCAGCATGGCCTGCGATTTATCGTCAGTAAAGCCAAGATAGCTTTTGGCTTTGTTCTGGAAAACCGTGCCCGAAGCCCACAGATACGTCTTGGCCTTGAGCATGATGGCGGCACCGCGGGTGATGCGTCCGGCGTCAGCGGCGGTGTTTGTAACGCTCAGAAGACTGTCGGCCTTGTCGGCTTCGCTGACGATGAACGATACCATCTGCTCGTACGAAGCCCGCGGAAACTTCTCGGGCCTGGTGAGCGGGTCGTATTTATGGTCAATCAGGAGCACGCCGCCGAAGCGCCGCCACAGCATATAATAATAGTAGGCGCGGAAGAAATGGGCTTCGCCCTCGACACGGCGGCGCTGTGCGGCATCGGGCACCTTGTCCTTGTTCTCGAGGAATGAGTTGATATACTGAATCTGTGTATAATAGTTTGACCACGTCGTTCCGGCCCAACGGGTGATGCTTTCCTCGTTGGCCTTCAGCACATCGCCATATCCGGCGTTGTACCAGTCGCTCTTTCCGTTGCTCAACTGGTCGCCGAACCAGGGCAGATAATAGCGCGAAATGCTCTTGAAAAGGGCCGTACTGGGGACGTATGTCTTAAAGCCGGCGCTCATGTTGCGGTACCATGTGTTGACGTATTCGTCGAGCAGCATGGGGTTTCGCCACGTTTCCTCGTCCGAAATCTTGTTTTTCGGCGCATCGTCGAAGAGGCTGTTGGGACTGCATGCCGCCATCAGGAGGGGCAGCAGAGCCAGTAAACCTTTAATGATTATATTTTTCATATCGTGATATTCTTGTTGATGGCGTGTCAGAAACCTAAGTTCAGCGTAACGCCGAACGACCGCTGGATGGGAT
This sequence comes from Prevotella sp., assembly GCA_013333935.1. Lineage (GTDB taxonomy): Bacteria > Bacteroidota > Bacteroidia > Bacteroidales > Bacteroidaceae > Prevotella. The sequence goes on from JABCNV010000059.1 coordinate 17,124, forward strand.
ATCCGCGCAGCGATTCGGGGTCCATTCCTTCAAGATTGGTGACGGTAAACAGGTTGCTGGCCTGGAAAGCAACGCTTGCTGATGTTGCGCCGATGTGCTTAACCATATTGCGCGGCAGCTGATAGCCAATGCTCAGCATCTTCAATCGCAGGAAGTTGCAGTTCTGAATCCAGAACGTCGACGCGCGGCGGTTGTTGTCGTTGTTGGTTACGAACTTGATGCGCGGGTAGCGGGCGCCGGTGTTTTCGGGCGTCCAGGTCTCGGTTAAATGGTATTTCTGGAACTTCTGCAGCGTGCCATTGTCGAGCGTGTACGACTCGTTGATGTTCTGCTTATACCCCATTTCGCCCTGGAAGAGGGCATTGAGGAAGAAGCCCTTGTATGATGCGCCGAGGCGGAAAGCCACGTCCATGTCGGGATAAGAGGAGTTTTTGACGTACACCTGGTCTTCAGACGTGATGCGATGGTCGCCGTTCTGGTCGACGTATCTGATGTCGCCCGGGGCCAGTGTCGAGTTACCCGAGCCGTCCTGGTCCACTCCGCAGTTGTCTATTTCTTCCTGCGTCTGGAACAATCCCGCCGCCTCGTACATGGTCCACACCAGCGAACTGCGGCCCTTTCTTCGCAGATTGGGCAGCTGTGCCGACTCATCGCCGTAGTCGATATACTTATCCTGTGTCTTCGAAAGGGTCAGTCCGCAGTTGTATTTCAGCTTTCCTATGGTGTTGCGGTGGTTAATGGTGAGGTCCCATCCCCAGGCCTTGAGCTTCGCAAAGTTAATACTCGGCACGTTTCCCTCCACTCCTGTCGACGGCGGATAGATGTAATCGGGTGCCGACGTAATCTTGTCCGTCTCGTAACGCACGTAGTATTCGCCGGTGACGCTGATGCGGCCTCCCCAGAATCCGAGGTCAAGGCCGAAGTTCCAGTCGTGTGTACGTCCCCATGTCAGGTCGGGATTGGGATATCCGCCCGTCGTGAGGATAAGCCCCGGACGGAAGTTTCCGCCGTGGCTGTAGCCGAAATTGGGCGATTCCTGAAACGTTTTCAGGTAAGAAAATGAATTGACGAGGCCGTCGTTTCCCAACCATCCGGTTGACAGACGCAGCTTGACATTGCTCAGAACGCCCTGCTTCCACTGCCTGAACCACTCTTCGTTCGACATGGCCCACGCCGCCGAGAACGAGGGGAAAAAGCCCCAACGGCGACTCGGTATGAAGTTGTTTGACCCGTCAATACGGAAGCTGAATTCGGCGAAATACTTGTTTCCGTAACCGTATTTGGCCCTGCCGATGAGCGAAGCGCGCTGGTTGTTATACTCGTTACCTGTGAGCAGGGCTTTCTGTGCCGTACCCATGGTTTCGGGATAAATGCCCTTATCCTGATTGGTACCGTGCATATACTGCGTGTGTGTGCGCTGATAGTTGGCCACAAGCGTGCCTTCGACATCGTGCTTACGGGCGAAAGTGCGGTTGAAATTGGCGCCCATCTCGTAGAGCTGACTGTCATAGAAGTTGTCGGCCTGGCGCAGGGAAACCTTCGCCGTGGGGTAAACCGTGTTGGGGTCGGCAGCATAGGTATCGGCCGCAGCGTCGTAGGTGTAGAGCGTTACGGGGCGGCTGAAAGTGCTTTCTATGCGGTAGTTGTCGTCGAAGGTGCCGCGCAGGTAGGCCGACAGGCCCTTTACCCATGGCACCTCCCATCGCAGGTTCACCGTCACGGTGTTCATTTTGCTGATGCTTTTGATATATCCTCCCAGCCCGTAAATGTTGATAAGGGGGTTGCCGCCGTTGATACTTGCCAGCTCGCCGTTGCTGAAACGGTACACCTGCAGGGGAGAATAGGAATGGGCTGCCGACAGCGTGGAGTAGCTGCTGTTCTTCGAACGGGTGCGCGTTCCCTCTTCCGAGAACGACAAAACAAGGCCCTTTGCCAGCGTTGCATCCAGTTTTGCGCTGTACGTAAGGCGGTTTCGCCCTATGCCTGTGTAAATACCCTTGGCGTCGGCATAGCCCAACGACAGGTAGTAGCGCACGAGCTGGTTGCCGCCCGTCATCGAAACGCTGTGGGTTGTTGAGAAGCCTGTCTTGTCGAGATAGGCCATATAGTCTTCGTCGCCATACACGTTGGGTGCGGTATGGTTCTTGATTTGTTCGAGCTGTGCATCGGTATATTTCGCAATTGTCGTGCCCGGGGTGTTGTCAACAGCACGGTTTCGCAGCAGGGCAAAATCGTAAGCGTCGAGGAATTCCGGATTGCGTGTCGACTGCTCTACGTTGTACTGGCCGCGGTAGTTCACATGAACTTTCTGGTCGCCCTTGGCGCGTTTGGTCTGCACAAGCACCACGCCGTTTGCGGCTCTTGCGCCATAAACGGCAGCGGCTGCGGCGTCCTTGAGAATGGTTACGCTCTCGATGTCGTCAGGATTAAGGTCGGAAAGGCGCATCTCACCGTCGGAAGTGGTGGTGCCGAAGCGCGGAACGCCGTCGATAACCAGCAGCGGAGCGTCGTTGATTCCGCGCACACGGATATTGGCTTCGCGCGCCGTGCTGGGGTCTCCGGTGGCTTGCATCACCTGCAGTCCGGCCACCTGACCGGTCAATGCCTGGTCAAGGTTCATCACTGGCTGCATGACAAGGTCTTCGGCCTTGATGGTTTCGATGGATCCCGTAAGGGCCGACTTCTTCTGAATGCCGTATCCTACGACAACCAGTTCGTCGAGCATCTTCTCGTCGCTTGCCATCTTCACGTGCAGCGGCTTGCCCGGTGTGACGTTCACCATTTGAGTTTTCAGGCCCACACTCGATATAACGAGGGTGGTCTTGCCCTCGGGAACCGAGAGGGTAAAGGCGCCGTTTACGTCGGTTACGCCTGCCGTCTTTCCGTCTTGCGTCTTGACAACGGCGCCGATAACGGGCTCGCCGTCGGCATCTACAACGCTTCCCTTTACGGTTTGCTTTTGTGCCCACGCCGTGGCAGCAATGCCGAGGGCCAGACACAGTGAAATGAAACGTGATTTCATAAAAAACTATCGTTTTTTTATTTAGGAATCAGGAGTTAAGGAGTTAGATGGAGTTAAGATTAATGTCAGTCTGTTCTCCTCCCAGAATACGGACTAACTCAAAACCTTTTCTAAACTACTTCTTATTTCTATTTTTCATTATTATATTACTCCTATTTTTATTTAATCTCGATTTATCATTATAATTTACGAATCAATCAGGAGCAGTTTCGTCTGCCAGAGTATTGTCTTAACTCCATCTAACTCCCTAACTCCTGACTCCTCCAAAGAAGACAGGCGTCTTTTTTACTTTTCAAGGCTTCGCCTGATGGTTAAGATTTGGTACTCATAGAAGGCGCGGGTAGCTGCGTTGCCGGTGGCGCGGCGGGCCGTGAACAGACTGAGCGCGCGACGAAGCTGGCGCAGCATGAGGGGTTTGTAAACCTCGTCGGGCAACGACGGCAGGCCGTAGTTGATGCGGATAAAGCTTGTTGCGGGGTCGATATATTCGCAGGGCAGCAGGTCGCGCTGCTCCATGCCGGTGCCATTATTATAATAGATGTCGGCTTCGACGGCGAGTTTCGTGCCCGATGTCTTCGTTTCGGCAGCCTGCATGCCGCTTGCACGGGCAAACAGGGCTATGGCTTCGCTGGCCATTTTCAGGTCGGCGGCGGTCAGCGAGCGTCCCTGGAGCGTGGGCCTGAACACCTCGTTGAAGGCGTCGTCAACATAATTCGTGACGCTGTAATTGCGCTGCGGGCTGACCTTGTGGCCGTCAGCAATGCGCTGCAGGCGCGTCGGAGCGAAAAGATTGCTCACTACTGTCTTCTCGAAATTGGTACGGATTTCGTCAGGGCGCTCAAATTTCATGAGCAGCGGCGGCGGACAGAGCCACGTCCGGTAGCTGCGAGCCTGTGCCGCGAGCCACGTCATGGCGCGGCGTGTAGCGGCTTTGTCCAGATATTCTATGGCCGGACGACGGTCACCCTGGCGCACTTCGTGGTATCTCACGCCACCTATATAGGGCAGCACATGGCCCAGATGGCGGGCATACTGCGTCACAAGGCTCTTGTACATATCCTGCATATAGGTGTAGTCGGCGCCGCGCTCGGCCGTCCATTTCTCCAGATTGCGCATGATAATCTTCAGGTTTGCGATGGCATAATTGCCGGCTTTTACGTGGTCGTTGCCCAAATCCTCGGTCTGTGCACTTATGTCAACCGTTCCCATTACCTGCTGGGCGCCGAACTCGTACATCGGGTCGGCAGCCTTTTCCTGTATCCATCGGGCCAGAACAGGCTTTTCGTCGTCCATCGTCTGCGCTTCCTTTATCAGCCGGTAACCCCATTTTATGGCGTTGATATCCTCCACGCCGAGCACGGGCGGCGTCAGTTTCACGCCGCGTTCAAGGTCGCCGGGCTGTGCAATGAAGTTGTTTCGGGCATAGTCCATAATGCTGGGCGTGGTGCCATACTTCTGTGTGAACGACGGGCTTCTTAACGAATCGACAGGGAACGAGTAGCTGGCGCCCATGTTATGCATCAGTCCGAGCGTGTGGCCTATTTCGTGCGAGGTTACATACCGCATCGACTCCTTCATCACGTCGTCGTCAAACGTCTTCTTGTGCGTGCGGTAGTCGACGGCTCCCGTCTGTACGAAGCGCCAGTTGTGCAGCAGGCTGATGACGTTGTGATACCAGATAACGTCGGCCGTCAGTATCTCTCCCGTGCGCGGGTCCACATAGCTCGGGCCCATGGCGTTGGCAGTTTCGGTAACGGCATATTTCACGCAGCTGTAGCGCATATCGTCCGGATCGAACGCGGGGTCGTCCTTAGGATAGTCGCGCACCTGCACGGCGTTCTTGAAACCGGCGGCTTCGAAGGCCGCGTTCCAGTCCAGTATGCCCTGCTTTACCGTGCTGCGCCACTTCTGGGGAAAGGCAGAATCGACATAGAACACGATAGGCTTGCGGGGTTCTACCAGCTCACCGGCGAAGTATTTCTGCCGGTCGCTGTCGCGCGGTTCGATGCGCCAGCGGTGTATCAGGCTGCGTTCGTCAACGCGGTCGGCCTGCGAACTGTACACCTTCTGGCCGGTCGAGAAATACCCCACGCGCCTGTCGTGCAGGCGCGGACGCATCAAAGTGTCGGGCGCACGGTAAAGCGAGCGGTGCATCACCACCGAATAAGGTTTGTCGTTACCCGTGAGCGTGAACGTGAGCAGGGTTTTTATTTCGATATTCAACGGGAAATTCTTCACCTCGCTGATGCCCGAAGCGTCGCTCTGGAAAGAGCCTTTCAGCGTCCGCGGGCCACCGAAGAGCACCGAAAGGGGGTTGTCCGTCTTGATGGGACTGATGCTTTTTTCGTTGCTTCCGAAAAAGCCCGTCACGTCAATCAGCACGCGGCCGCCCTTCTGGGCAGCAATCTTGAAGCCCTTCAGCACAGGGTCGGCAAAGTTTGTGCGGAACGAAGCCGCAATAGGGTCGTCGCTGCTTACGACGTTTCCCTGCTGAACCAGGTGAAGCATAACCTTGCTGCTGTCGCGGCTGAAGCGCACAAGCATGGGGCGGTCAACCATCTGGCCGGCCACATAATCGTGTGTGTTGCTCGTCTGCGCGATGCGGTTCGAGAGAATATACGGGTGTTTCATCACCGAGTCGGCCAGTTCGAAGTATAGCTTTCCGTCCTTCTGGTTCAGATAAACGGGAAACATGCCGTTCAGCCGTCGGGCGCCCTTGATGGTGCGCGCCCAGTCGTCGGCCTTGAGTTTCGACACGAGCGTCGTGTCGACACCCTTGCTTTTCTTCTTCTTCCGGGCCGACAACGGGGCTGGTGACGCCATTGCGGCAATCATCATCACGAGCAAAAATTTCTTCATTCGAACGTAATACCTTTATTATATAAGAGAAATGGAGAACGCCTGCCTCCCTACAGAATCGTTCTGCATGCAAAAGTAAGACTTTTAGCACTAAATAGCTTCGGGAAGATTGAAAAAGTTTCAAATTCTGTTCAAAAAAGCAATAAAAAACAAGAATCTGCAAATTTTTGTTCGTTTTTTTCGTTTTTTATGCCCGTTATTCACTATATTTGCCGCAGATATTTATTATTTTTGTCGCAGAAAGCTGCCACAACCGTTGCAGACGGCCTGCGCAGAACATTGTCAAACCTATTAAACCACAGCGTATGATTCTGACAACCACGCCCGTTATCGAGGGCCATCCCATTCTCGAGTACAAGCAAGTCGTAACTGCCGAAGCCATTATCGGCGCCAACGTCTTTAAGGATTTCTTTGCAAACCTGCGCGATACTTTCGGCGGTCGCGTCAAAAGCTATGAAAAGGTTTTGCGCGAAGGCAAGCAAACCGCTATGACCGAACTTATGGAAGCGGCCAAAGCCGTAGGCGCAAATGCCATTGTAGGTCTCGACATCGACTATGAAACCGTCGGCGCTCGCGGCTCCATGCTCATGGTTGTTGTCAGCGGAACCGCTGTCGTTATTTAGTTCGGGCAAAACCGTTACGCGGGCAGGGCAAGTGTGTTGCATCGAGCAACGAGAGAAGCATCAGCCCTGTCAGGAAACCGTTATGCGGGCAGGGGTGATGTACAGCATCATCTTTTTGCCGTGTCGGGTCTGAAACCCATACTGCAAACTGATATCATACCATCGGCATGATATCAGAATTATGAATTGTGTTGCCCGGACAAAGGGCAACCGGTTATCTGTTTTATATTTCAACAACCATTGGCGCACCCCGTCTGCACACAGCAGTGTTGCAGCGTCGTGGCCTGCGGGGCGGGGGATAAAGCCTACAATCCACCCGCCCCCATTATTTTATATACGATACCTTCTCCATAAAAACAGAAAGGCGGAAGGATAAAAAGCGGAAGGCAGATTGAATAGAGAACAGAGACCGAAGACGATACCACAGAACCTTATAAAAAGCAGGTGGCAAAATTTCCGGTTAATTTATAAACAGAAACCGTGCCATCGGCCTGAAGAGCGAATTTTAAGAAGAATATTTCGATTATCAGATAAAATAACTATATTTGCAATATGAAGGGAAAAAGAATGAACAAAGAGACAACGAAAAAACTTAGTTTGGAAGCAAGTAAGTATTTTCTCGACATCTCCAAACTCATCTTTGCCGGTATAGCTCTGTCAGGAATTACAGGTATAACCGAAAATAAGGAAAACCTTATTATATGGGGCGTTCTTGCTGTCATAGCAATGGCTCTCGTCGGATTCGGATTTTTTATCAAGGGAACAGAAAAGTAAAGGGTATGGATTTCATTTCTTTATTAGCTTTTATAGCGATAGGTGGCTTTATAGCAAGCTTCTTTATCTTCAGAAGTATTTATAAAGATAGCCTGCATCAAGATTCTAAAAAGTGATGATATGCGGTTTTTCAGGTCTTTCCGCTTTCAAAAACCTGTCTGTCCGAACGGTTCTTTTGATCTTCCTGTCTAAAAAAATCGGTCGGCCCGTTTTGTGCCGTGATACGGGGTGCACTCCGTCTTGACGGGCTAAAGTCGGGGGCTTTGCGGCGTAAAGGCTCCTTTGTTTTTGTAACACACTTATTACAAGCCTGTTACAGTATGCGCAAAACCCGTGCGATTAGCTATGTAAGGGCGCGGAGATTACGGCGTAAAGGTGAGACGATTACGTCGTAATCGGCGGCCGTTTACGACGTAAACGCAACAGGATTACGGCGTAATGGGTAATTTCACGTGATTCAACAGCTTATTACAAAAGAAAGAGGGGGAAGCATTGCTTCCCCCTATCCATGCTTTATTCGTCCCGGAGGGCATCGGCAGCAGCCATGACAGAAGAGGTTTCGATATTGGGCGTCACCGGCACTTCTGCGTTGTGCATAACGGAAAACCGGTGGTTCCGGACGGCGGTAATCTGTACCAGATAAGGACGATTGGCTTCGAGGCGGGTGCCGGCGGGCAGCGGTTCGAAATGGAAAGCCCTGTTGCCGTCTATGTCAAAGCCCTTGAAACGAAGGGCATGGGCCGGCAGGCTGTCGGACAGGTCGGTGGGGTAAGGGTCTGTTTTTTCTATCATTTCCTATGCGTTCACAGTATATTTTACTACCTTTGTCGCCAACAACCAAGCCTTTTGAATCACACCGTCATATTGTTCGTTCGACCTTAACATTAAAATAAACAGCACATTATGTTACGTAAAAACCTACTATTACAACTGTCGCTCGCTGTACTCACCCTGATGCCGCAAGCGACGAAAGCACAGTTTAACTGGCCTTACAAAAACGTAAACGGCATGTTGGTTACCGACATACCCCAACGCGACGCGGGACAGCAATCAGCTCTCAATCTTGTTACGCCCAAAATAAAGGTCGTACGCGTGGCCTTCGTGGGTCTTGGCATGCGTGGACCGGGCGCCGTTGAGCGCTGGACGCACATTCCCGGCATCGAGATTAAGGCTCTTTGCGACTACGAAAAGAGTCGTGCCGAGGGCTGCCAGAAGCTCTTGAAGCAAGCCAGCATGCCGGCCGCAGACATCTATTACGGTGAAAACGGATACAAGGAACTGTGCAAACGCCCCGACATCGACCTCGTTTACATCGCCACCGACTGGGACCACCACTTCCCCGTTGCCAAAGAGGCCTTGACAAACGGTAAGCATGCGGCCATAGAAGTGCCTTCGGCCATGAATATGCACGAGATTTGGGAACTTATCAACCTGTCCGAGAAGAAGCGTCTGCACTGCATCATGCTCGAAAACTGTTGCTACGACTTCTTTGAACTCAACTCGCTGTACATGGCACAAAAGGGACTTTTTGGCGACATAATTTATGCACAAGGCGCTTATCGGCACGAGTTGTCACCTTTCTGGAGACACTATTGGAAGAAAGGACCCGACGACAAACTGGGCTGGCGCCTGCGTTATAACAAGCAGTTCCGTGGCGACGTGTATGCCACGCACGGTCTTGGCCCCATCGCACAAGTGCTTAATATCCACCGTGGAGACCGTATGCGCACCCTCATAGCTATGGACACGCGTTCGTTTAACGGTAAAAAGCAAGTGGAAAACTTCACGGGTCAGCCTTGCGACACTTTCCGCAATGGCGACCAAACCACAACGCTCATCCGCACAGAACAGGGCAAGGTGATGGAAATCATACACAACGTGATGACGCCACAGCCCTATAATCGCATGTATCAGCTAACGGGCACTAAGGGCTTTGCCAACAAATACCCCGTGGAAGGTTATGCCGTGTCGGCCAAAGAAATGAAAGAGGCTGACGTTACACCCTCTAACGATAACCTTTCGGGGCACGAATATCTCAAAGAAGCCGACATGAAAGCGCTTGTAGAACGTTATACCAGTCCGATTGTGAAGAAATACGGTGACGAGGCTAAAGAAGTGGGCGGCCACGGAGGTATGGACTTCATCATGGACAGCCGCTTGGTGTACTGTCTGCAAAATGGCTTGCCACTTGATATGGACGTTTACGACTTGGCCGAGTGGTGCTGCTTGGCCGAACTAGGCTCTATTTCGATGGACAACGGCTTTATGCCCGTAGAAGTTCCCGACTTCACCCGCGGCCATTGGAATGAAATTAAAGGCTACAAACACGCTTATGCTTCGCCCGACGACGAGGCTAAAACCCTTGCCGAAGCCAAGGCATTCACGGCGCAACTGAAAGCCAGAGGCGCAAAATATTGGGCTGCAGCCGACAAAAAAGCGAATAAGAAGAAAGGCAAGAAGTAAGCTTGCCCACGCGCTTGTTATAAATCCGTTACAAAACCCTATAACCCTACGCGATTAGCCATATAGAAACGCGGAGATTACGACGTAAAAGCCGCACGATTACGGTGTAAAGGGCGGCCGTTTACGACGTAAACGCAACAGGATTACAGCGTAAAGGTTTACCGCCTGTGATTCAACACCTTATTACAAAAGAAAGCGGGGGAAGCAATGCTTCCCCCGCTTTATGCTTTACTCGCCCCAGAGGGCAGATGTGCCGGATGCTTCGCGGCTTCCGACGCCGACGGCATCAACATCGTCGCAGTCCGTAAACTCGTCCAGACTGCCCTGCTTGGCTCCGGCTACTCCGGGGCCCTGTTTACTGAAAAAAACCAAATAAACGGGATTGTTGCAGGTATCGCTTTCGGGCGTGGTGCTTATGCTTTCAATAAAGGGGGCAATATATTTTTGCTTGGTCATTTTGTTTGTATAAATTGGTTTAACCTTCAGGCTGCACACGTTCGGGCAACCGTTACTTGATGATAACCTTTCGGCCGCTGTTTACGTAAACGCCCCGGGCTGCAGGCTTTGCAGGCAGGCGGGCGCCGGACAGCGTGTACCATGCACCGTCGGCAGACTGGCCGGTGCTGTCGGCAGGCTGCATATGCTGTTGATGCCCGTTGTCTGGCCACCTTCAAAGTTAAGACGGAACTTCTTGGCATTGCTCGTCATCGATTTGGGTAACGCCAGCCAGGCACGCCCCTCGGGTATCAGCGTGTTGACACATTCGTAGAAGCCCATAGCGTAAGCTGCATCGCCGGGGTGCCAGTAGAAGGCATAGATATTGTTGGTGCGCGACATGAGGCGTTGTCCCTCGCCTGCCTTCAGAAGGTTGGTTGTTACAGTGGCAGCCACAGGCGTATAAGGCAGGTAAACTTCTGAAATGGGATCATCATTGTAGCTCCCGAAAAGGAAACCGCCGAAGGCATGACCGAAGCCCTTGTTGAGCTGGTCGGCAGCCGTGCCGAAGCCTTGCAGTGTAGCGGCTGCGTCGAAAGGAAGATTATCCAGCATAAGTTCGCCCTCCTTACTCATCGGTGAATCCTCATAGTCGCTGGCGTAATAAAAGTGGTAACCCATCAGGGCATCCGTATTGTTCTGCACCGACAGCGAAGCCAGAGATGGCGTGAAACCAAGGTCGTTGGCGCCGAGCACCGACGGGTTTTTACACTCGCTCTCGGTCATGGCGTGGCTGAAGTCATACTGGTTGGTATATGTTGTTCCGCCATAAACGCTGCTACCGTCAGCCGGTGTAATGCTGCCCGAAGCATAGAGCATGCTGGGGGTTGTCTTCTTCAGCTCAACGGGTGAATACACCATCGTCTTGCCGGTATTCAAGTTCCATTTTGCAACATACATTCCGGCCTTGCCTTTGGGCACGATAAAGCGGCCGCCCTTGACACCGGCAAAGAACGAGGCGGGAATGTCGTTGACAGCAGACTGGTCGGTGATGGTAACTACAGTGGGGTATGCGCTTAGCGTCATTGTGCTTGCGGCATCGGCTTTCAGGTCGCCGCGAAGAGTAAGGGAAGTAATGGGCGAATTGTTGAACAGCCGTGAACCGGTTACCTCTTCCAAGTTATGAATATCTACCGTAGTCAGATTAGGGCAACTGCCCTGTGTAAAGAGGCGGCTGTTATTAAGCTTCTTCAGCTTAGGCGCGCTGAAGCTTTCCATGGCAGCGCAGTCCATACCCACACCGCCTTTGAACTCTACTACATCGGGGAAAGAGATATGCTTTAAGATTGAAGAATAATTTGCAAAAACGTCATCGGTGATTTTAGTGGCTCCATTTACTGTAATACTGGATGCCAACGATTCTGCAAACATGCCACTGGATTTGATTTCACAGCCATCGGCCAAGTTCACAACACTAAATCCACTATGGGAAAAGGGTTCATCATGAACAATCTTTTGTAACTTTGGAGCATTCAAAGTATATAGCTTCTTCAAACCACTTATGCAGCTACTACCATCGACAATCTCTGTCAACTCCGGTATATAGAGAGTTTGTAATGCATCAAGCTCTGTTATACAGTTCTCTCCCTTTATAATTTGTAACTTCGGGAGAGATAGTGAGACGAGGGCCGGGTTCCTTTCAATTATATCTCTGCAAATTGATATTTCGGTAAGTTCTGGCAATGATAAGGTAGTCAAGGCCGATAACTGATAAAAATTCATATTACCTGATATTTTTTTAAGTTTGGGCAAAGATACAGATGACAACAAAGAACAGTTATAAAGGAAATACGCACATCGCTCTATAGTTTCTAATTCCGGAAGGCTCAATGTAGTCAATGCATTATTTCCAATCATAAAGACACATTTCTTCAATGATACCAGATGTGGAAAATTGATGGAAGCACAGTTTTCAAAGTGGGTGCATAAATTCATCTTATCCGGATAGAACATTGGAGATAAACCATCATCACCTCCTGTAATGCTCTTAATAGAGTTACCCGTGATAGAAGTTGGAGAACCTTTAAAGAGTGTATTATCATATGATAGAGCTGTTACATTATAGGTGTTGCCACCATAGACAACTGTTTCTGGGATAACGATATCACCGGATGTGAGCGAAGAAGCAGTGACGGTAGCTTCATTACCCGAAAAGGTGTAGGTAAAGTTGCCTATCACCACTTGTGCCATCGCCTTGGCGGGCGCAAGCAGAGCCACGGCAAGCAATAGCAGAGAAAATAAATGTAACTTTTGTTTCATGTTTCTGGTTGTTTAAAATTGTTGTGAAACTAATGAGTAATAACTTTGATGTATAAATATAATTAAAATGTTGTTTGTCCTATTGAAGAAGTTTTTCGGTAAAGGAATGTCTGTTCAGAGGCACCATACGTCAACAACAAGGGAACGTCTTGTAATTCCCTTGTCTATGAAATGAAGCACACGGCCTTTGTGCACGAATATAACAAGCCGGTAAAGAGGCCTTTAGATACTTTAGATAAGTATAAATATGTGTTAGCAAACGATCCGGAACAGCCAAAGGAAAAATGTTAAAGGATACAGGAAAACACAGGCTTCCTTGCATCGCTTTACTGTCTTTATATAACATTGCCAAACTCTCCATGGCGCAAGTTCAACATAGAACTGCAATCCCAAGTGCTGGTTTAGCTTAATAATCTATACCAGAAAACACCGAGGGGTTTGGGGGCGAGCAGC
>JABCNV010000015.1 GCA_013333935.1 Prevotella sp.
AACTGCCCGGATGCAACTTGCCTACAAAGCCAGCCTTACATCGCCAACGAGCGGCAATGCCGTCATCAAGACCAACGGTGGTAATATAACTATTCCATACACTGCTGTTAAAGAAGCAGTGCCGGCAGGCTATCAGCTCGAACTGTTCGAATCATTCCCGCCAGCCGGATGGGCATCCAAAGGATGGGGTGTTGCCTCAACCGCTCTAGAAGGCGACAAAAGTACTTACTCATCAGTGGGCTATGATGACATGATTCTTACGTCACCACGTCTTGATCTGTCAGATCCTTCTGCACCACACAAGCTAATGTTTACATATTATAATCAGTTCACTTCGGAAGATGGCGGCACTTCCCCGGATAATGACATATCGCTTTGGGTATCAACTGATGGCGGCAAAACATGGAAAAACTCTGTATGGAAAACAGGAGGTAATGAAACAAGCATTTACAACAAAGTCCAGAATGTCACCGTTGATTTGAGTAGCTACACTTCTAATAATGTGAAGCTGCGCTGGAAGAACCCTGCAACAGATATCAACAGTGAAACCGGCACAGGTGAATATAGTACGTTCTTCCTGGATTGTGTGCTCCTTCCAAGCGTCTATGGTGCTGACGGTGTTCCCTTCGGTATCGCTTATTCTACACCTGCTGATGGCAAGAAAGAAGTGTTCTACAAGGATGTTCACTTCAAATGGAGGCCTGCACAGTTTGCCGAAAGCTATAAGCTCTATGTGGGTACAGCCAGCAACAACTTTGATATTGTAAACGGTCAGGATGTAGGTAATGCTACATCTTACACGCTTACAGAAGCTCCTGCGGAGACAAAACTCTTCTGGAAAGTGGTTGGTGTGAATAGCATCGGAGACGAAACTGACGCACCTGTATGGTCGTTCACAACGCAGGCAGACAATACCATAACGTCGTTCCCGTGGTTTGAAGGCTTTGAAAACAATGCTACAGCAATGCCTAAGGGATGGCACGCGACCAACGTGAGCAAATATTCAGCATGGGAAATCAACGACTATTATCCTTATGCCGGCAAATATATTGCATCAGCAAGTGGACGTAACGTTGGTGACACCAATATATTATATTCTCCAGATGTGAAGCTGCCTGCCAGCGGACAGTATCAAATAAGCTTCTGGTGGGGTAACGACCAGCCTGTCAATCTGAAGAAAGACCCCAACAGTGTTCGTACAAACACATTTAGTACAACTGATAATGGTGCAGATTACGGTACCTTTGAGATTTTAGTTGACGGTAAATGGATACAGCTCGACCGCATCTCTGACAACAGCAACGAAGACAAGCGTTACTGGTTGCACGACGTTTTCAACCTTTCGGCCTATGCCGGAAAGACAGTTCAGTTCCGTTGGACTTACTCAATAACCAACTATTACAAGGCCAACGCTCTTTCACTCGACAATATTGAGATAACAGATCTTAATACAAGTAGAGTCTCTCTCAATAAGACAAGCTGGTCAGCATACAAAGTCAACTCGGGCAGCAGTTTCTCAAGTGATGTTATCGCCCTTACAAATCTTGGCGGAAATGCTGTGACAGTAAACAATGTCAGCTTCTCAACACCAAACTTCACAGCAACGCTCGAGCCAAATACTGTCGTAGCTGCAGGCTCTTCCAAGACATTCAAAGTGACCTTTAATGCTGGTTCTACAGCTACAGTTGACTCAGTAAAGGTTGTTGATAAGATGAAGGTACAGCTCAATGATGGTACAACTATCGAACTACCTGTTGAAGGAATAGCTTTGGCAAAAGACATTCGTTACTATGGATTTGAGGAAGATGTAACGGGGAATGTTCCACAAGGTTTCACCGGTATCAATGCTGACGGTACATCTTCTGAGGGCATCATGTACTGGACTACACCTAACTTGCATGAGGGTGCCCCGCTTAGTTTCTGCGTCCTGAATGATTCTGAATGCTTCAATAGTCTTAAAGGTGCTTATGGCCATCAAGCTTTAATGACACGATGCAACTCTCAAGGAGCAGCCGATGACTGGCTCGTATCGCAGCAATATAGTGTTACGGCTGCATCAACTATCCAGTTCGACGCTCGTGCATGGGAGTCAGTCAACAGCGTTCAGCCCAATGACGCACCTACATTCAAAGTTCTTGTCAGCGAGACAAGCCCAACAGAGCGCCACACTTTCACTCAAGTTGGTGGGAACTTAAAGCCAAGTCTTTTCAATGGAACGAACTGGACCCATTACAACGTCGACCTCTCTGCCTATGCCGGCAAGAAAGTCTATATCGCAATTGAAGCCGTTTACACTAACTCGCTTGGTGGATTTATTGATAATGTTGAATTTGACCACATTGGCAGTTTGACTAACGGTATCAATACGCTGAACACCAATAATACAGCCGATGAAAACAAACCCATGTTCAATCTTGCAGGACAACGCATAAGCAAGTCCTATAAAGGTGTGGTTTTGCAAAACGGTAAGAAGTTTGTCAACAAATAAAACGATATTAACAACAGATACATGGAACCGAGAAATAATGCTCGGTTCCATGTCTTTTGCCAATATTCTCAAACCATTTGGGATAAACTGTTGTCGTTTTATCGCTTTTATTTTATTCCTTTTATTCTGTACTTTTAATATCGAACCCACGCTATTACCTCTAAAACCTTAGGTTACCGGCGGATACATACCCCACTGACTATCCTTAATAACGTTTTGTAAATACTTATTTATGAATTACAAGTATCTGTATTCCCTTTTATTCTTAACCATATCGGCATTGCCAACATTTGCACAAAAGCGAAATATCAACTTAACCATCAGCGTAACGGCCAATACGGGTGAAAGCCTTAACAGGCAGCCTATTGAGCTGATGCAAACCGATTTCTCGCTTGGTTATGGCACTATTCTGCTTGATGCAAGCGGCACGGCTTCGCTCAAAGTCTACCCTGGTAATCATCATCTTAGCATAACCCGTAAAGGCTTCGATGATATAGAAACTTCATTCGTCGTAAGAAAAGACACTACCGTGAGTCTTACGCTGAAAGAATCGTTCCTTACACCTTTCTCGTTGGGCACTAAAATCTATCACAATGCACAGACCGGTCTTAATGACATCGTATTGTCGTGGAACCGTGAGAAGCCGGTATTCTTCGACGATTTTGACTCGTATGAACCGTTCGCTACTACTTTTGGCGATTGGATTGGCATAGACAACGACAAGTTAAACGCAGCTCCATTGGCGGGGAGCTACCCTAATCGTGGCGTACTGCAATATGCACAAATCATCAATCCCATGACCGTTGAACCGGCCTGGTGGTACAATTATCCCGTATTGCGGCCCTACAGCGGCCTGCAGTATGTGGGCTTTACTCGCACAAACAGCGGCGAAGCCAATGATGACTGGCTCATTTCACCTATCATCACACCCGGCAATCAGAATGTATTGCAGTTCCTTGCAAAGGCTGCAGACAAGTACCCCGAGAAATTTCAGGTTTACGTTACAACAAAAACCGACCACCCGAACGTCAATGATTTTACGCTCATCTCAACAGGCAACTACGAGAGTGTCGACTACAGCGGATGGCATCGTAAGACCTATGACCTCAGCAGTTATGCAGGAAAGCCCATCCGTTTTGCTATTCGCTACATCGGTGCAAGCAATAACGGGGGCAGCTTTATGTTAATGGTTGATAACGTTTATGTAGGCCAGCCTGAGATAAATGAATTTAATGCCAAAGCTTGTATGACGCCCGCTGCTGATAAAAACCAAGCAACGAGAGCCGAAGCTAAGAACCATGCTACAGCCATCAGCAAACGTTCACCGCTCAACCCGAACGAAAACTTCAAGGTTTACAAGGATGAAATACTGGTTGGAACGACTAATAAATACAGCTATACTTTCCATAACCTGGCAGCCGGTACATATAAACTGGGCGTACAAAGCGTATACAAGACGGCATCCAGCGCAATTGTCGACACTACTCTCACCATTGGCGGGCAGTATGCCAAGACTATATTCAGCATCACTGCAAATAGCCACGTCATACCCAATGGTGCAACTCTCACGCTGACCAACAAAGAAACAAGTGATGTTTTCACCGAGATGCTGAGCACTGTTGCAGATGCTGCTCACCCGACAAGCAGCAGCATCGCCTATGCTTCTTTGCCATATGGTTCCTACCTCGTCAGTATTAAGGCTCCCCATTACGACGATTATACGGGTGAAATAACCGTAAACGGTGACCAAACATTCAACATTGAGTTGCACGAAACCATTGTCGACCCGTACAATATCACTGCAGACATTACATCAGACAATGGCAAATATAATGCAAGAATGAAGTGGAACCAAAACGTCAGCTTCAATGACAGCTTCGAAACTTATAGTAATTTTGCTGCCGGTTCTTTTGGTGATTGGCGCAGCTACGACCTTGATCAGCACGTTTGTTATCCCATTTCGCTGAGTGGAGCCGTCGTTAACTTCCCCGGAGCAAGTACAACACAGAAACCCAAAGCTGTTGTCCCGCTCGTGTTCAACCCTAAGGCCACTAACCCCGCCATGACTAATGACGCTGCCGTACTGGCCCCCGACGGCGACAAGACCATCGTCTTCTTCTCTCCCCAACAAAGCGGTGCCAACAAGTGGCTTATCTCACCACAGCAAACCATCCGCGAAAACTACGTTGTCCGCTTTGCTGCAAAGGCCTATACAGATGCCTACGGCAGTGAATCGATGGAAGTTGCGGTCAGCACCAATGGGAACGATCCTCGAACAGATGAGTTCACGACGGTCAATAAAATCGATGCTGTCACCGCCGGACAATGGAAAGTTTATGAAGCCGATCTGAGCAATTATGCCGGTCAGAAAATCTATATCGGACTGCATTACACCACTTACGACGGCTTCTTCACGCAAGTAGACCAGTTCTATGTCGGCAATCCCGATGCCACCAATGTGGCTGATGTCGGCGCAGTGCTTTCCTATAACATCTATGTTGACGGCGTCCTCACCGGCACATCTCATACTCCTGTCTACGTCATCAGCAGCCTAAGTGCCGGTGTCCATACCGTCGGGATAGAGGCCGTCTACGCCAGCGGCAAGAGCAATCTTGTGAACTATGCGCTCAATGTCTCTACAGGAGTCCGGAATATCAACTGCGATGGCGATGCCAAAACTTCTAACAGGCATTCTGTTCTCTACAATTTAAGCGGCGAGAAAGTGTCTGAAGGCAGCACAAATCATCTGCCGAAGGGAATCTATATTCAAGTAGACAAGAACGGAAATCATCGTAAAATCATGATGAAATAACCGCTTCTCCATTTAAATTCGAACGAATAACCCCCTGAACAAGCCTCGGCTGGTATCTGCCTTCTTACAAAGGCATGCCTGCCGAGGCTTCTTTATTTCTCCAGAATTCCCTGTAAGAACCGGCTCGGTTCGCGCCTGGCGTTATAATAAACAAACAGACGGCGCTTGCTTCTTGACATGGCAACATAAAGCTTGCGGGCGTCTTCGGCCAGCAATGACGGACTGTTGACGTTGTAAAAATTGGGGATTCGCCCGTCAACGGCATCGAAAACGATAACATTATCAAACTCCAATCCCTTGGCCTTATGGATAGTAGACACGAATATGCGCTCCTCGATAGTCTTCGAGCTGCACAGATCGGCCTCCTTAAACGTATTGATTTCAAGAATGTGATGGTCTAATTGCTCTACCAGCGACGGCTCCGTTGCCTCGTTTATCACGTCTGTTGCCAGAAACCTGAAAACGTAATCGACCTTCGATATCATATGAATCCATCCTGCTTCTACGATGTTATGGTAGAACTCGCGCATCACATCAACAAGTGCCGGCACACCGTCCGGCGACGACGCGCGGTTGTAAAGGCGGGCCGAATCGCGCTGAAAATAAGGGGCATAACGGGCACGGAACCTCGCAATTCTGTCAACAGTGGTCTGTCGTCTCAGGTATTCGTCCTGACTTTCTACGCGCAACCGCCCCTGTTCATAGCAATAATTCACCAGCGATACCGTCGCATTGACGTCGTCATCAGCAAGGTGGGAGTTCTGCCCTTCAAGGCCCAGCTCCTTCAAAAGCAGCTTTAGTTTGAAGGCTTTCAGGTCAGAGCGCAGCAGCCTGATAAGCTTCAACGAATCAAAACAACGGGGGAAAAACGCCGTCCAGTCGACGTCAGGCAGGTATCGTTTCAGGTTAAAGTCCATGATATGATAGTCGAATGACGCGTTGTGCGCAAGCAAAACGCCGTCGCCAACAAACGCGATGAAGCTGCGTAAAGCCTCCTCATGCGTATAAAGGCGGTGATGACGGCGTTCCTCTATCATCGGATTGACAATATCTCCGAGCCGTTCAGGTATCGCCTTGTCGGTTTCGATGTACACCGAAAACTTCGCTATCGTGCGACCCTTGTGTATCTTTTCGGCTGCAATTTGTATGATATCGTCGTCGAAAACACACAGTCCGGTAGTTTCGGTATCGAAGACAACGATGTCCCGTTCTTCATAAACCTTGAGAAAACGCTGCACATAAGGCATGGTGTCGGCGCCGAGAAAGTCGGCAGGCGACAGCGCGCGAACCTCCAGCTGATGCACAAACTGCCGTGCCGAAGCATGGGTTTCACATACCCTGAAGCCTTGCATAATCCGGGCCCAGGCCAGAAAATTGTGTTCGCTGCCGAGCACACCGGCATGTGCCAGCAGCAGTTTTATTTCGGGTGTAGCAAAGAGATCGGTGCCCGAAACCTTGAAATGGTCGCACCCGATTGCCGTCAACGCCTGACTCACGCGGTCGGCATCCTGATTGGAATTGACGATAACGGCCGTTGTCTGGTCCGCAAACTGTTCGTAAAGACGCTGTGCATGCTCGGCTACATCGTGGTATTCGGTCACGATATCGGCCGAAGCCACAAGTTCGTAATCGTCTTCACACCCTTCTTCGGCATTGTCGGCGGGCTGTGGCAACAGCGCTTCGTCAGCCCCCAGCTGCTGTATGGCATACGTGTTGAGCAGGTTAACGAGCAACCGCGGCGACCTGTGGTTGATGCCCAGATGGTGCACACTGCCTGCACAACGCCGCTTAAGCATTTCCAATGTGGCCATTTTCGCCCCCATGAACGAGAAGATAGCCTGCTGCTCATCGCCCAGACACATGATGGTCGGTGGCGGCAGAGGTGTGCCTGAACCGCATGAAGACGCAGCAACAGCACCGTCCGAAGCCGCCCCAACTGACAGTTTGTCAATGATTGCCAACTGCAAGAGGTTCAGGTCCTGCACCTCATCTATCTGAATCCAGCCAAAACGGCGGCCGTCCTTACGCTGTACAAGCGTGGCGTAGGTGTATTGCAGGAGATCTTCAAAATCAAGCAAACTGTTCTGCCGCTTGTAAGCTTCGTAGGCATGTGCATACCGCATCTTGTAGAGAGTGTCCTGTGCCTGATGGCGAAGCTGGGGCCGGAAGTCGGGCGAATACGACAAATCGGTGTAGAAATCGTTGTGTTCATAGATGTCACAAACGGCCTCAACATCGAACGTGCGGCCCTGAAGGCGGCACAGTTCACGCAGTACGGACACATCGTCACCGGTCATACATTCAGGATGCGTGCGCAGTTCTTTCGGGAACTGATGCTTCAGTTCGTACATCAAATGTGAAAAGAACATCACCTGGCTATAGGCTTTCCGCCGGTTGAAGTCGGCGTTCACACGCGCCTCGTCCTCGCCAAGGTACATGGCTATAATGCTGATTACGGTATCGTCGTCGATGATAGCGCTGTCGGCCGCTATCACATGGTTGTCGTAAAGATAGCGCGAACAGAAGCGGTGGACGTTGCCAACGAATATATCTTCCGCCGCACGGTCGGGCACCTGCCGCTCAATACGTTCGCGCATGCCGCGGGCGGCGCGGTTGGTAAACGTCAGGCAGAGCATGTCTTCGGCCTTGCGACCCTGCTTAAGGGCAAGGCAAATTCGCTCGGCTAAGATTTGCGTCTTGCCGCATCCGGGCGGTGCAAGCACAAGGTGATGGCCGCTTTGCAGGTTGATAATGGCCTGTTGGGTTTCGTCAGGCGTCCACGACGGGGCAGCGTTGTTCGTCATAAAGGCAGCAGATAAAGACGAGAAAGGGGGAAAACACAGGCGCGCGCTTTCCCCCTTGATATGATAAAACCGATTTAAATATTGTCTTTTTCGATATCCTTGAAATAGCGATAGGTGCTCACTTTCAGCTCATCGCATGCGGCTTCGTCGGCTACAATGACGCTGTGTGCGTGCTGTTGCAGGGCGCTAATGGTCCATGCTTGCGTCACGGCACCCTCTACAGCTGCCTGCATGGCGCGGGCCTTGTGGTGGCCGTTCACCAGAATCATCACCTCGCGGGCGTCCATTACCGTGCCCACGCCTACGGTAAGGGCGTGCTTGGGCACCTTGTTGACGTCGTTTTCAAAGAAGCGGCTGTTGGCGATAATGGTGTCGGTGGTCAGCGTCTTGATGCGCGTGCGACTTACCAGACTTGAGAACGGCTCATTAAATGCAATGTGCCCGTCAGGGCCTATGCCGCCAATGAACAGGTCGATACCGCCTGCTTCACGAATCATCTGCTCGTAGTGGGCGCACTCTGCCTCCAGGTCTCTGGCGTTTCCGTTCAGTATATGGATGTTCTCACGGGGGCAGTCGATATGGTTGAACAGGTTACGGGCCATGAAGCTGTGATAGCTTTCGGGATGGTTTTCGGGCAAGCCCACATACTCGTCCATGTTGAACGTCTTGACATATTTGAAGCTTACACGTCCCTCCCTGCAGGCTTTTACCAGCTCGGCATACATGCCCTCGGGCGAACTGCCCGTTGGAAGACCCAGCACAAAGGGGCGCTCGGCCGACGGCTTGAAGGCGTTGATACGCTCGATTACATGATTTGCGGCCCACTTTGACAGGCGATCGTAGTCTTGTTCTATAATTACTCGCATATAGTTATAAGTTTAGAGATATATAATGCAAAAATAATAAAATATCGCCAATGGGGCAAAATATATAATGACAAATAAGGTGTTGTGGCCGTTTTTTACCTCCTGACTGCATTTTTCAAGATGTTTCTTCATCCGCTGCCGCACGGTTTCTGCCTCTGTCATGCAGCAATGACTGCCGCCGGCGGGCGGAAAGTCTGAAGCCCTGCAGGCTGAGGGTGAGCGTACGGCGGCCGTCGTACGCGTGTGTGGCGGCCGTGGAACAACCTGTACGACGGCCGTGATAAAATGCGTGCAGCGGCCGCCGTGCAACGGGCAAGAGACCGTAAAGGCCTGTTCGTTATCATATAAAGGTATTCTTACGGCTGTGTCTTCGCCGGAAAATTTCATCAGACTGTACCTGGGGGCAAGATACATGTAAAAGTCTTTCGCAATGCCATTTTGTCGCTATCGCGTGTCAAAATGACACTTTTCAACCCCTCAAAACCACGCGGCACGCCCTTTGTATATAGGGTAGATGAATTCGAGAGGTTCAGAAAGCCGAAAGGATTCAAACAGAAAATAAACAAAAGACTAAAAAAATAATTAGGAGGTATATCTTATGATGTTAGCTAAAAGAAACAACAATTGGATGTCGAACTTGTTTGATGACTTCTTTGATACCGAGTGGATGCCACGTTTGAATGCTACCGCTCCGGCCGTAAATGTAAAGGAAACTGACAAGAGTTACGAGATGGAAGTGGCTGCTCCCGGACTGAAAAAGGAATATTGCCGCATAGATATCGACAACGACGGTAACCTTTGCGTAAAGATTGAGGCTAAGTTTGAACACAAGGACGAGAACAAAAAGGAGCATTATCTGCGCCGTGAGTTCAATTACAGCAACTACGAACAGAGCTATGCCCTGCCCGATGACGTTGACCGCGACAAGATTTCAGCCAAGGTTGAAAACGGTGTTCTGCAGATTAACCTGCCCAAACTCGAGCAAAAGCAGGTCGAACCACAACATCGCATTGAGATAGGTTAAGCGTTTGGTTGACCGATAACCCATAAAATAACGGGGGAAGTACACCGATGTGTGCCTCCCCCGTTTGCGTTCAGTGCCCTGCCTTCCGTAGGCAAGCGGCGTCAAAACTTGCAGACAGGCATCATGTGTATGCTGCGTTTATCTTCCCTATCAGCAGCCCTCCGGCGTCAAAACTCGTAGCCGAGCATCAGATAAAAGGAGCGGTTGCGCGGCCATCGCACGTTCTTCCCACGGTCGTCCTGCCCGGCATAGCCGCTGCGAATGGGCACGAAGCCTGCCTCGGCGCCCATAGTTGCCGTGAAATGACGGTACACGGCCGAGCAAACCAGGCCGCAACCTACGTCGAATTTCCTTATTTCCATCGTGCCCGTGCCGCCGAACGTGGCATACGAACGGTTGTTATAGTAAGTAGTTCCGCCCATGCCGTAAGCGAAATACGGCCCCATTCCCACCTGAAAAGTGGCGTCATCGCTAAGCCTGAAGTTCACCGTCACGTCGAGAGGAAGCTCTAACGTCTGCTGGTATATTTTGGTATTGGCGGGGTCTCCTTGCGCCCACGACGCCTTTGCACCCTTTGTAATATAGCGCAGGGCGGGCTTGAAGCCAAAGTATGTGTCGGTAAAGAAAAAGTCAACACCGGCTTCGGCCGTGAAACCCCAGACGCTTTTAACGCCCCGAACCTGCACCGAGGTATAGTCGTTGCACGATACGCCCGTGCGCAAATATGGGTGAACGCCGGGCTTTACATAGCTTCCGTACGTACTTTGTGGGCGGTAAGGGTGCTCGGCGCTTTCGAAAACATCCTGGGCATTTGATGTAACGGAGAATGCAATACACAGGAGGATTGACAAGATTTTTCTCATAAGGTAATACGTTTTGAAGGTTAAAGGCGGGTGGTGTCAACGGTAAATATTTTATCCGACGACAGAATGTACAGTGTGTTGTCACGGGAAAGCATCTTGTTGACGGGCACATCAATGTGGGCTACACCCGTACCGTCACGGCGAATAATCCAGTAATCGCTGTCCTTTCCCACTATTTTGTTATACACTACTAAGCAAGAGCCGCAGGGAATAAACTTGAAATAAAGGTTCTTGGCCTGATAATCGTCAATAATATTCAGCTGACGGTCTACCACTTTCAGCAGGCCTTTGGATGTCTGCACGACGCAAACCGAATCGTTTGAGAACAGCGGCGTAAGGTCTTCATCGTTTTGACGGAAGGTGTAAACGGTGTCGCTGGGAAGCCATTCAAGCTCGCCGTAGGCCTTTATGTTCCACGGACGCACCGTCATGGTGCTGTCGGCGAAAGGCTTATACGCCATACGGTCGGCCACCATCAGAAAGGCAGACGACGCGCCTATGTGCGAACCTTCGACCATTGCTTTCGTATCCTCCGTCAGATAACGCAGGTAAAGCTGCTCGCCTGTCGCCTTATTGAAGGCCGCTACAAACGGACGGCCTACGGCTTTCATCTTGTGTCCGCCCTGCAAACCGAAAGCATAGTTCAGCATAATCAGCGTATCGCCCTGCACTTTAAGCGCTGCATTGCCGGCCTCACGCTTGGGAAGGGCACGGCTCCACATGGCTTTTGCCGTCGTGGAAAGGCAATAAATGCTGTCACGATCCGACACGAAGCACCGCCCCTTATCGTATAAAACCGACGACGATGTGGCAGTAATGGCATTAGTGTCAATGCCGGGGATATAATAAGGATAATATCCGGCTACCCCGCCTACGGCGCCAAAGGCAAGCCCTGCGGCAAAAGCCATGAGCAGAGTCTTGCCTGTTTGCGACAGCCCTGTGTGCGCCTTGAACTGCCCCTGAAGGCCCGTGAGCGGATGAATAAAGTCTACACGGTCGTTCACAACAACCATAAGCGAGTCGCCTGCCATCGTCATTCGCTTCCATCCCCAGCATAAGGAGTGCGCCGATTTGGCCTCCCAAAGTTTCTCTCCCGTGCTTAAGCGGATGCCCATCAGCTTATTCGACACTGCCGACGTGTAGCCAACGATGACATCTAACGAGTCGAAGACAGCAACAGGATAAAGCTTTTGTTCCCATTTTTTGGTGGTTCCGTCCATACCCAGCATGGTATATTTCGCACCGTTAGGCATCAAAATGCCGTAGGGCGTGATGCGGGTCTGGAACCTTAGGGGAATACTAAGCACCGAACTACCCACTGAAAGGGTGGTTTGCACCTTGCATGGCTCGGTCCATAACGGCACCGTGTCGCCCTTTTGATATAGCGACATCAGGCCCTTTTCGCCGATTTTCCCGTCCTTTCCTGCCGTTCTTTGTAACACCAATACCTGCTTTTTATCAGGCGAAAACGACAGCGAGGCGCAATAATTACGATAGGAAGTGCACGGCGCCATGAGCGGAAGGCCCTGCGGTGTCTTCGCAAACTCCTGCAGTGTCTGGGCCTTCAAGCCCGCCGTCAGGCACAGAAGCGCCCACAAAAAAAGAATTTTCTTCATCATAAAAGCATTTAAAAGAGAAGTCAAAACAGAGTATTTCCGGAGCTGAGACACCGATTAGTAAACAGGTTCCTTGTAAAGTTTCTTCCGCTTGCCGCTGAATGCCGAAAGGTCTACGCGGATAATCTCAACCCGATGAAAGCTTTTATGCGCATAGGTATCGCCAAGTTCCTTAAATTCCGGCGAAAGTTTGTCGATAAGCAGATGCAGTGCATCCATCTTCTCATCGTCAGTCAGGCCGACCCGAGCCTTGCCAAAGAAGATGGCACTCTCATATTCAGTTGTGAAATTCCGGGGCAAAAGATGCACACGTCCTATCACGCAGAGCGATACATTCGGATTGTCTTTCAGTGCCCGTAGCTTGCGGCCTTCAGGTGCACAGTGAATAAAGATGCTGCTTTTACCGTCCCAGACAAAGTTCACGGGGATACCATAGCCTCCACCTTCCGACACCATGCTCAGCACTCCATACTCACTTTCGCGCAGAAGTTCGATGGCACGGGCCTCATCCAACAGCCTGTCCTGCCGTCTTACTGTATCATTGACGCTCCTCTTTTCCATATTTTGTAAACTTTCATATAGGGCAAAGATAAGAAGAATATGCGAGACACATCAGCCTGTATAAGGAAAATTATTGTGCGTTTCCGGCCGTATCGTTATATTTTTATCAAATGATATAAAATATTTTACCGTGCAAAGTCAAAACCTTTACGATGTAAAGGCAGAACGATTACATCGTAAAGGCCGGACGATTACGGCGTAAAGGCAGAACGATTACGACGTAAAGACGATGCCTTTACGGGCTAAAGGCAAAACCTTCAGATAACGCAGAAAGCCTGCTCCCCATATGAGGAACAGGCTTCTGTGTTTGTTTGGAATAAGTTTTGTTATTATTTGCTACGCTTCAGCCTTTTTGGTTTTCTCGGCGTAAGCTTCAGGGGACAGTACGGAAACTGTGCTCTTGTTGCGAGCTCCCTTGTGGAAGTAAACGATACCATCTGCAAGAGCATACAATGTATCGTCCTTGCCCTGAGCAACATTCTCTCCAGGGAAGTGTCTGTTACCACGCTGGCGAACGATAATGTTGCCGGCAACAATCTTCTGACCACCCCAAATCTTAACACCTAAACGCTGGGATGCTGATTCACGTCCGTTCCTTGAACTGGTTTGTCCTTTCTTGTGAGCCATTTGATTACCTCCTGTTTTAAGCGTTAACTGATTTAATTTCAATCTCGGTGAACTGCGCACGATGACCGTTTTTAACGCGATAATCCTTGCGACGCTTCATTTTAAAGACAACGACCTTGTCGCCTTTAACGAGCGGATTCACCACTTCTGCTACTACTTTTGCACCATCTACAACGGGTGCGCCGACGGTTACTGCTCCTTCTTTGTCAACAAGCAGAACCTTGTCAAACTCAACGGTCTTGCCGGCTTCAACATCTTTCATGTGATGTACAAAAAGCTTCTTGCCAGCTTCAGCCTTGAACTGCTGACCGTTAATCTCTACGATTGCGTACATTTTATTAACTAATAAACTGTTCTTCCGCAAGGCGGATGACCCATTGCCACCACTTATACGAGCCTCCACGGACCATATCGGGCGCAAAATTACGAAATAATCCTGAATGAAACCTATATATATACGAAAAGTTTTCGCTTTTTAGCCCAGATTAACACTGTAATGAGTAACTTTGCCGACGTAAAGGAGCCAGAAAGATGGAAATGGATATCAAAAAGAATCAGCAGGAATTTGAGAATCTGTTACGCTCAACAGGGCGTGAGGGTATGGACTTTGTTATTGAAGATCTCGAGAAAGGCGGATTCTTTGAAGCCCCTGCCTCGGCCTCCCATCACCTGAATACGCCGGGCGGACTTTGCCAGCACAGCCTCAATGTATGCAAGGCAGGACTGATGATTTGGGACGGCCTGAAAAATCTTGACCCTGCAACTGCCGGTGAGGTGAAGCGCGAAAGTGTCATTATTGCGACTCTGCTGCACGATGTTTGCAAAACCGATATTTACAAACGCACGGTTAAAAAGCGCAAGAATAAGTTGGGACAGTGGGAAGATACTGAAGGTTACAGCGTGTCATACAAGGATTTTCCGATGGGCCATGGCGAGAAATCGGTAATTATGTTGCTCTGCAGCGGTCTGGAATTACGCGATGACGAGATGCTCGCCATCAGGTGGCACATGGGCGCCTGGGGAATAAACATGAACTCGTATGAGGACCAGCGCTGCTACGATACGGCCCGACAGGAATATCCCTTGTGCTGTATTGTTCAGAGTGCAGACAGCATTGCTGCGGCCATTATGGAGATAACGGCTGAAGACCGCGAGCAACTGTAAGACCTGTTCTGCTTCTCGGGAAAGGGAGAAACGTACACCTTATTATATATAAAGGGCCTTATTCCTTCCCCTCGGTTCGGCAATGAGGATGGAATAAGGCCGCAAATGCTCTACTTTACAATACCTTTTTCAAGATATTCCTCAAGGTTTACCCGCACTCGGGCTGCAGCATCATCGGCCGCAACTTTCTTCATGTCCGAGTCAACCATCAGTCTTACCAGCTCTTCAAAGCTTGTCGAATTCGGGTTCCAGCCCAGTTCGGCCTTGGCTTTTGTGGGATCTCCCCAGAGATTTACCACGTCAGTGGGACGGTAAAAGTCAGGACTTACCTCAACAAGCACACGGCCGGTAGCCGTGTCAATACCCTTTTCGTCTGCACCTTCGCCTTCCCAACGCAGGTCAATGCCTGCATAATGGAACGCCAGCGTTGCAAACTCGCGCACAGAATGCTGTTTACCCGTGGCTATTACAAAGTCATCAGGCCGCTTGTTCTGCAGGATAAGCCACATACATTCCACGTAATCTCGGGCATAACCCCAGTCGCGAAGGCTGGAGAGGTTGCCTAAATATAGCTTGTCCTGCGTGCCTTGCTTAATGCGTGCAGCGGCAAGGGTAATCTTGCGTGTGACGAAAGTTTCGCCCCTTCGCTCACTTTCGTGATTGAAAAGAATGCCATTACATGCAAACATATTGTAGGCATCGCGATACTCCTTCACTATCCAGAAACCATACTGTTTGGCTACAGCATAGGGGCTGTAAGGGTGGAAAGGGGTGTTTTCGTTCTGCGGTACTTCCTCAACGCGACCATAAAGTTCAGACGTAGAAGCCTGGTAAATGCGGCAACTTTCAGTAAGGCCGCATATTCTCACCGCTTCAAGAATGCGCAATACGCCTACAGCATCGACATCTGCCGTAAATTCGGGAGAATCGAAACTTACTTGTACATGGCTTTGTGCAGCAAGATTATAAATCTCTGTAGGCCTGACCTTGCTGATTACATTGAGGATTGACATCGAGTCGCCAAGGTCAGCATAATGAAGATGAAACTTAGGCTGCCCTTCAATATGCGCAATCCGCTCACGATAATCGACTGATGAACGACGAATAATGCCGTGTACATCATATCCTTTCTCCAATAAAAACTCGGCCAGATAGCTGCCGTCCTGTCCGGTAATACCTGTAATTAATGCTATTTTATTCATAGTTTCCTGACCCTTATACACCTTTATTATATAAGGGGACGTTTAAAATTATTGTTTTAATGAATTGCGATACCATTCGTAAAGCTTCCCAACACCGCCTTCTATTTCAATTTTGTGTCGCCATCCCAGACTGTGGAGCTTGCTCACATCAATAAGTTTACGGGGCGTTCCGTTAGGCTTCGTTGTATCCCAACACAGGTCTCCATTGAAGCCTACGGTCTTTACAACCATCTCTGCCAGAGCTTTAATGGTAAGTTCCTTGCCCGTACCCACATTAATATGGCAATTCCTGATTTCACCCAGGCTCGGAATTGCGCCGCCACGCCCCTCTGAATTATTGCGGTTTACCTCTCCATCGGTCTTCACTCCATAAAAAACCGAAGAATATTTATCAATGCCTATGATATCCTTAAAGTCGACATTCAGCAGCATGTGCACCGAAGCGTCAGCCATATCCTCCGACCAAAGAAACTCCCTAAGCGGAGAACCGTCACCCCATAACGTCACCTTATTATTTTCTATACCATAGAATGCAAGCGCCTTGAGAATGCGATCCTTCGGCTCCTTGCCGTCAACGTTCCCTTCTCCTATACCTGCAGCCAACTTCGCTGTGGGGTTTATCGGTCGCTTATCCATATCAATCCGAATAGCATCCCAGTTATCATCATGGATGAGTTTAGCCAAATAAATCTTTCGCATCATCGCCGGCAGGACATGACTGTTCTCAAGATGGAAGTTGTCGTTGGGGCCATAGAGGTTTGTCGGCATCACGGCAATATAGTTTGTGCCATATTGAAGGTTGTAGCTTTCGCACATTTTCATGCCCGCAATCTTCGCAATGGCATATTCCTCATTGGTATATTCCAATGGAGAAGTCAGCAAAGCATCCTCTTTCATCGGTTGGGGAGCATTCTTTGGATAAATGCAAGTCGAGCCCAAAAAGAGCAATTTCTTAACCTTATGCAGGTAGCTTTGCTCAATAACATTACATTGCATTTTCATGTTTTGCATGATGAAGTCGGCCCTGTAAAGCGAATTGGCCATGATTCCACCCACAAAAGCCGCTGCCAAAATAACGGCATCGGGACGTTCTTCATCAAAAAATTGCTTGACTGCAAGTTGGTTTGTCAAGTCAAGTTCGGCATGCGAACGTCCAATTAAGTTATTATAACCTCTGTTTTTAAGATTATTCCAAATAGCCGATCCTACAAGTCCATGATGACCAGCAACAAAAATTTTACTATCGTTTCTTAACATATTCTGTTTTTTCCTGCTCTCCTTTGCTCAAGAAACACAAAGCACGACGACAAGCCGTGGGAAGGTAACCAATTAACGGATGCAAAGATAGCATTTTCTTCTGAATTTCATTACTTAGGGTCAAGAAAACAACCTTTACGGCATAATTTACGTGATATTCTCATAAAAAAATTTGTTTATTTAAAAAAACACGTTAATTTTGCAGCCAAGAAAGCTTTAAATAGAGATTCTATATTATTTTTTTATAACATTTTGATAACACAGATTATGAAAAAGCTTTTATTAGCTATCGCGTTGTTTGCCGCTGGCATCAACGGCGCAAATGCACAAGAAGGTCTTCAAAAGGCAAAATTCCTGGACAACTGGTACCTGGGTGTAAAGGGCGGTGTTACCACTCCTATGACTTTTGACCACGTTTTCCCTCTCAATCCCACCGCTGGCTTTAAGCTCGGTAAGAACTTTTCACCTGTATTTGGTGCAAACATTGAAGGCTTAGTAGGCTTTGGTGATAACGGCTTCTGCGTTAACACACAGTCTAAGACTTTCCTTCATGCAAAGACTTTCGCTAAGATTATGAACGTAGGTCTTAACGGAACCATCAATCTTACCAACCTTTTCCTCGGCTACAATGAGAATAAGGTATTTGAGGTAACTGCTGAAGCTGGTGTTGGTTACAGTTATCTTTATGGTGACAAATTCCTTAAAATGACTCCTAACGTAGGCGATGATGACGAACTTACTTTCAAAAGCGGTCTTGACTTCTCATGGAATCTTGGTGCAAAGAAGGCATGGCAGTTCTATGTAGAGCCTACTGTTTACTGGAACCTTACCAATGGTCCTGGCGACGCTGTTCACTTTGATCGCCGCGCTGCACAGGTAGGTCTCTTTGTTGGTTTGAACTACAAGTTCCTCACCAGCAACGGAACACACAACTTCAAGAAGCTTAGTCTTGATGACCTGAACAACCAGATCAACGACCTTCGCAACCAGCTGGCAGCTAAGCCTAAGGAAGTTATTAAGACTGTTGAAGTTATTAAGGAAGTTCCCGTTGAGAAAACCAGCGAGAAGACTATCAGCGTTGATAACCTCTACTTCGTTACATTCCAGCAGGCTAAGTATATCCTTACGCCAGCCAACAAGAGAAGCCTCAATAAGATTGATGCAGGTCGCCACGTTGAAATTGTTGGTACCGCTTCACCTGAAGGTTCTAAGGCATTTAACGACCGCCTGTCACAGTCTCGTGCTGACGTTGTTGCCAACTACCTCAGAAACCGTGGTGTCATCGTTGACAGAGCTAGTGGCGAGGGTGTCAAGGGCGTAACCTCTAACCGTCTGGCAGTGGTTTATGTAAAGTAAACGGTTAGTTTACGTAAAGTAAATTATTATAAGTAAGGTTAGGCACACCATAAGCCCTATCCTTAATAATAATCCGCAAGCGGCGGAGCAACGGAAATGTTGCTCCGCCGTTTTTGTTTTGTCTAAAAGCATACCTAAAGAAAAGCGGTGCTGATATATTTCTTCATCCTCTCTTTTAGAAAGGGCTCGCCAAGGACATTTAAAGGAAGATGATGTTAATATCTTTTCTATATTTAACACATTAACCGACAAACAAAAGCCTTAATGATAAAATGAAGTATAAAAACGGCAGGGTATGCCCGACGGCATACCCGTTTTTGTTTCCTCTGCCGCATTTACCTCCGGCATCCTGAAAGCTATTCAACGAAGCCTGCATCCGACCATTACGGCGTAACGACAAAACCTTTACGTCGTAATGACGATGTAATAATTATAACTTGCTTATTAAAAGCAAGATACACCTCGCATAAACGCTCTGTCTTTAGCCCGTCAAGACGGCGTCTTTACGCTGTAACCGTCCGGCCTTTACGTCGTAATCGCATTACCTTTACGATGTAATCGTTCTGCAACTAATCAACGAAAATGAAGAAATATCGAAGTTGGTGTAAACTGACTGATAATGAGCAGGAAACGAAATAATTTGCATAGAAGTGCTCTTTTCAAAAAGAGTTATAATATGCAGATTTAGGCAGAAGTTCAGTTACCAGAGCGTTACCCGATTTTGCCATAGGTAACGATGGAGTAATATTCGGTAACTGAATTATTTTTACTCGTGTGGCTGTTGCTGCGGTCGGCAGTTTTCTGCATAAGAGAGAAACGCTTTGAAATTGGTAATTTTGCCACAAAACATCAAAGCGTATGAAAACAGAAAAAATGAAGGTGTTGCTCTACCTCAAAAAGAGCGGTCTGGACAAGTCGGG
>JABCNV010000006.1 GCA_013333935.1 Prevotella sp.
CAGCTGAGAGAAACCAAAAGCAGCGATGCACGCGAAATTACTCGTCTGAAAAAGGAGCTGGCAACGGTGCGTGCCGTATTGAGAAGTTACGTTCTTGAGATTGATTCGCTGAATCAGGTGAACAAGACGCTGACGGCAGAGAACACCCGTATCAAGGGACAATACGAAGAAGCTAACCGCCAGATAGCCGGTTTGAGCAACGAAAAAGCTAACCTCTCAGAAAAGGTAGCCATAGCTGCACAGCTTGATGCTACGGGCATTACGATGACAGCGCTCAACAAGTACGGCAAAAACATACGTCTTTTAAAGAAGGCACAGAAGTTCGCTGTGAGCTTTGTTCTGGCCAGAAACGTCACCGCCGCCAGTGGAATGAAGACAATTTACGTCCGCATTCTGACACCGGCAGGAGGCCTGTTGGGCAACGCCGGTACGTTTAATTATGAGAATCGTGTACTTCCTTGCTCGATGAAGCGAACCGTTGAGTACAACGGGAAAGAGACTTCCGTCACGCTTTATTGCGACATTGACCAGGCTTTGCAGGGAGGTTCTTTCAATGTCAGCATCTTTGCTGACGGTAATATGATAGGAAGCAGAAGCTTCAGCTTCGAGTAAAACAACGAATTTACAAGACATGAGAAGGGTTTCTTTCGCCATCTTATTATTATTGACTATCACGCCTGCTGTCTATTCGCAGCGTGTGCTGTCGCTTGACAGCTGCAGGGTTCTGGCTTTGCGCAACAACAAACAGGTCAACCTGTCGCGCCTCAGCAAAGAAGTTGCCCTGAATGTGCGCAAGGCAGCCCGCACGAAATATCTGCCAAAGATAGACGCCCTGGGCGGATACGAGCTGACAAGCCGTGAAATAAGTATGCTAAGCAAGGACCAGAAGAACTTGCTCAACAACATAGGGACAGTGGGCGTACAGCGTATCGGCTCCGACATCTCTACAGGCATTACCAACAGTCTCACCAGTCTTGTGCAGCAAGGTGTACTTACACCTGGAGACGCTGCGAAGGTAGGTACGGTTCTCCAGCAACTGGGAAACGGTCCCATTACGCAATACATGGCGGGGCTCGGCAACAGCATTGGTGAAGAAATTACCAAGGCTTTCCGCACCGATACGAGGAATATATTCTCCGGTGCCGTCATGCTGAGGCAGCCTATATTTATGGGTGGTGCCATCAAGGCGGCCAATCAGATTGCCGATATCGGCGAGCTGATGGCGGAAAACAATCTGGACTTGAAGACCCAGGCAACGTTATACACCATTGATCAGACTTATTGGACGGTGGTTTCACTACGTGAGAAGCAGAAACTTGCGATGAGTTATCGCGACCTTGTCAAAAAGCTTGACGACGATGTCAGCAAGATGATTCGTCAGGGTGTGGCCACAAGGGCCGACAGATTAAAGGTCGACGTCAAGGTAAATGAGGCCGATATGCAGATCACGCAGGTTGAAGATGGCCTTGCCCTGGCCAAGATGCTGCTCTGCCAACTGTGTGGAATACCGATGAATGAAGAAATAACGCTGGCCGATGAGAACAGCAACGAACTCTCTACAGCCACAGAAATTGACAGCGAAAGCTTCACACCCGACTCTACTTTCAGTAGTCGTCCCGAGGTAAGAATGCTGCAGAATGCTGTCGATATCAGCGAGCAGAACACACGTCTTGTGCGTTCTGTCTATCTCCCTCACGTGGCACTTACGGGCGGTTATGCTTTTTCCAACCCCAATGTATTCAACGGTTTCCAGAAGCGTTTTGCAGGAGTGTGGAACGTTGGCCTCGTTGTTCATATCCCCGTATGGAACTGGATGGAAGGCGCTTATAAGGTAAGGGCTTCTAAGGCCGCCACAA
Organism: Prevotella sp.; assembly: GCA_013333935.1. GTDB lineage: Bacteria > Bacteroidota > Bacteroidia > Bacteroidales > Bacteroidaceae > Prevotella. The sequence goes on from JABCNV010000006.1 coordinate 1,857, forward strand.
GCATGGCACGAATGGAGCTGGCCGACGTGCAGGAAAAGATTAACTTGCAAATCACGCAGAGCCGTTTTAAAGTGGGGGAAGCCCGTAAACGCCTGGCAATGGCAGAGAAAAATATCAAGAGTGCCGAAGAAAACCTGCGATGTGCACAGGTAGGATTCAGGGAAGGTGTGATGCAATCGACCGATGTCCTTGCTGCTCAGACGGCATGGCAAATGGCTAAAAGTCAGAAGATTGACGCAGAAGTTGAACTGAAATTGTCGCAAGTGAACCTTGAAAAAGCCTTAGGAACATTAAACTAAAGAAAACTAAGAACGAAAAAATACATTATATATCATGTCAGCAAAAACGCAACATCATAACATTCTCCTGGCTATAGCCGGACTGGCTATGGCGGTAATCATCGTCGGACTCATCGGTTTCTTTACCCTTGGACAGACAAAAGAGATGATTCAGGGAGAAGTAGAGGTTTCCGAATTTCGTGTAAGCTGCAAGCTTCCCGGGCGTATCGTAGAGCTTCGTATGAAAGAAGGTGACTACGTTCACGTCGGCGACACGCTGGCTATCCTTGAGATTCCCGAGGCAGATGCACAGGAAAAGGTGGCCAAAGCCACACAGGGAGCCGCCGAAGCGCTTAGCAGTTTGACCGACGCCGGCGCAAGAAAGGAAGCCATCCAGTCGGCTTTTCAACTTTACCAACAGGCACAGGCTGCAGCCGATGTCGCCCACAAGACCTATACCCGTATGCAGAATCTCTATGACGAAGGGGTGATGAGTGCCCAGAAACGCGACGAAGCCCTCGCAGCATATAAGGTTTGCGAGGCACAGGTTAAAGTGGCAAAGAACCAGTATGACCTCGCAAAGAGTGGCGCCCGCACACAGGAAAAGACCGCCGCACAGAAGAATGCGGAAGCTGCCAAGGGCGCTGTCGACGTGGTTAAATCTCTGCTGAAGGAGACCGTTCAGGTATCAAACGTCGAGGGTGAGGTCAGCGACATCTATCCGAAAGTGGGTGAACTCGTCGGCATTGGGTCGCCCATCATGAGCATTTCCATCATGAGCGATATGTGGGGAACCTTTAATGTACGCGAAGATCAGCTCAACGGCATGAAAGTGGGCGACACATTCACCGCCTTCTCACCCGCTTTCAATAAAAACCTGCGCATGAAAGTGTTCTACATTAAGGACGAAGGTTCCTACGCTGTATGGAAGGCAACCAAGAGCAACGGGCAGTATGACCTGAAGACTTTCCAGGTAAAGGCCCGACCTTTAGACAAGATAGGCGGACTTCGTCCGGGCATGTCGTTGATTATCAAGTAAAGAAAGAGGCGATAATTGTCTGCTTATGAGTTTTAGAGAAGTAGTCAGACGCATTTACCATATCTCGCTCAGGGAGTTGCATATCATGTACAAGAACCCCATTTATGGGTTCTGTACCCTCATCTTCCCCTTATTGGCGGTGTGCTTCTTCACCACACTGATGAACGAAGGCAACCCTGTTGAGCTGCCCATTGGCGTTGTAGACGAAGACAATACTCCCACGACGCGCGCACTTATCCAAAAGCTTGATGCCTTTCAAAGCACGCGCATTGTTTCACATTATGCCAATATGAACGAGGCCCGGCAGGCCGTTCAGCGCAACCAGATTTATGGATTCCTCCTCATTCCTGACGGAACCACCGACAACCTGCTGTCATCCCACCAACCCAAAATATCACTTTACTACAGCAATGTCACCCTTGTGGCAGGCTCATTGGTATATAAAGACCTGAAGACGATTGCGACATTAGGATCAGCTGCCGTAAGTTCTGCCAAGCTTTCGGCAGTGGGAAAGACCGACGACGAGATAAGAACATCCCTGCAACCCATTGCTTTAGACGTACACATGATTGGCAATCCGTGGACTAACTACAACGTTTACCTCAGCACTGCCATGGTTCCGGGCGTCATCATGGTGTTTATTTTCCTTCTCGTTCCCTACTCTATCGGCACCGAATTAAAGTTCCATCGTTCGCGACAATGGATTAAAATGGCCGGCGGAAACATCCATATCGCCATAGCAGGCAAGATGATTCCCCAAACCCTTATCTACCTATTGGTTATCTGGGGCTTCGAATTCTACATCTTCTATCATCTCCATTTCCCCCACCCGGGCGGCATAGTACCCATTCTTTTGTTAGGATTCCTGGCAGTTATTGCCTGTCAGGGCTTCGGAATTTTTACCTTTGCCCTCGTGCCTTCGCTCCGAATGTCCATGTCGGTGTGCTCACTATGGTCAGTCGTCAGCTTCTCGGCGTGCGGCGCTACTTTCCCAGTCTTCGCCATGTCACCTATGATTCAGAGCCTCGCCCAGCTGTTTCCGTTGCGGCATTATTACATGATTTACCAGCTATGCATCTTTAACGGCTATCCGTTAAGCTATGCATGGCTCAATATTGCGGCGCTATTGCTGTTCTTTGCACTGCCCGTCCTGAACATCAACCATATCAAGACGGTCATGCTCAAGTATGTTTATACCCCATAAGACATGGATAAAGACGGTCTGTTATACCACATAAGGCAAGGCATTTCCGATACATGCTACATCATGGTAGAGGAAATAAAGAACGAGTTCCGCGACGAAGGTCTCCTCATTTTCTGCGTTCTCGTCCCGCTGTTCTATCCGCTTCTCTACTCTTGGATATACAATAACGAGGTTGTCCGCGACGTACCCGTAGCCGTTGTAGACATGTCCCACTCGCACGCCTCGCGCGAATTTATCCAGAAATTCGATGCAGGTTCCGATACGAAAGTGGCTTATTTCTGCACCTCTCTTGAAGAAGCCCGCGAGCTTACCGGCCGTCAGCAGGTTCATGGCACCCTTTATTTCCCGCCCGATTACGAGAAAAGGCTGCTTCGTGGCGAGCAAGCCACAGTGGGAGTATATTGTGATATGAGCCTCATGCTGACGTATAAAGCCATCTATCAAACCGCACTCGCCGTGTCGCAAAGTATCAGTTCGGACATTCAAATCGCCCAAGGCGGAGGCTATACCCAACGTGATGACGAGGTGAATACGAAACCATTAGACTATGACGAGGTGCCTATCTTCAATACGACCGGCGGCTATGGCAACGCCATTCTGCCCGGAGTGCTCGTCCTTATCATCCAGCAGACGCTGCTTTTAGGTATAGGATTGTCGGCCGGAACTGCCCGCGAGAAGAACCGTTTCCAGAATCTTGTGCCCATCTCCAAGCACTATAACGGCATCTTCCGCATTGTTCTGGGCAAGTCGGGAGCCTACTTTGCCCTGTACATTGTCATGGCAGCCTATCTCACGCTTTGCGTACCGCGCATGTTCCACTTTATATCTTTGGTCACCGCCGAGACGATAATCGGCCTGATGATACCTTATCTGCTATCGGTAATCTTCTTTGGAATGACGCTCTCGTGCATGGTCCGCTATCGCGAAAACGTCATGCTGCTGGTAGTCTTTACGTCTGTTCCCTTCCTCTTCATGTCGGGCATCAGCTGGCCGCAGAGCAACATGCCGGGCTTCTGGCAGGGCATTTCGTGGCTCTTCCCGTCCACCTTCGGCGTAAGGGGCTTCGTGCGAATCTCGTCGATGGGCGCTACCCTGCAGGATATTGAGACTGAATATCAGGCCCTCTGGATACAGGTGTTCTGCTATTTCCTTACGGCATGCATCGTCTATCGCTATCAAATCATCCTCTCTCACAGGCGCGCCTTCGCCCGAATCAAGCAGATGGAAGAGGCCAGGGCTGCAAGAGAAACAACAGAACCGGCTGAAAATTAACCGACTATACGCCACCGCCACTCCCCTTCCACGGGCCAATGACCTGACGCCGATGGTCAAAAGGCAACCTTTTAAAATTATTTTCAAAATCTATAAACACCATGAAGAAAATTAGATTTAGGAACCGTCTGGAATCGCTGGCGTTTTGTGTGTTCATCTTTCTGTTTGCCATGCAACCCGCCCTCGAACGTATCGGAATATCCGATTATGCCGTATGGGGGTTAATGCTCATTTGTATAGTCGTTGCATTGCTCGGTTTTGTGCAGAATGTCAGAAAAGAAGGGAAGAAATATTTTTCCAGAATCCGTTCCAGAGACTTGTGCGACTATCTCGAAACCACATGGTGCCTGCTCGGCCTGATTATCAGTTATTATCTAAATTCACAGATGATTCCCGTCTGGATAGTCCTGACAATCATGAACATTACAGCCTGTCTGATACCCTCACGCCCCCGGCAGCCGGAAGCTTAAACAGGGCAGAAGACCGGTAAACAAACTGAAAAGCCGACAACTTACACACGCCAGGCATCAGCAAAAACTTTGTTGAAAAAAATCGCATAAATGCTGCTGATTTTCCGGTTTCGGAGGATAAACAGCCCTTTGGGCCTGAAAACGGCGATTTTCGGCACTATAATTAACTTCCTGCTATTCAGTATGTTACAACCGCCTGCTACAAAATCATAAAACTCACGTGCCACTTTTTCATTGCCTTTACGGCGTAAAGACAACGGAAAAGCAGTGCTGCGACGTGTTATTTTTGCGTAAAAAAGCGCTGAAAAATACCATAAAACACCCCTTCCGGCAGCAGTTTACCACAATCTTTACCACGAACCGCCCAACCCCTTACATCATAATGCCCCGCCTTTTACATCGTAAAGACCCAACCTTTACATCGTAATCGTCGAACCTTTACGCCGTAAAGACAACGCGATTACGCCGTAAAGGCAAGCCCTTCTGCATGCCGTGAAAGGCAGGATATTGCATAGAAATTACAATATGGTGATTATCAGGCAGTTATAAAACTGTGCTGAGAATCGCGTATTTGCGCATAGATGGCAGGCTGTTCGCAAATAACGGCGTAACGGAAACGGTTTTGTAAATATATTTCAGCAATATGACGGCTTAACGTGCAGCCGCTTTACTGCTGCGCTTGTCGCGGTGGTAAGAGCGGTATTCGTCCAGCGGAATTTCCTCTTCCGGCTCTTGCAGCCGGCCCTCTTGAGGCAGATGGAAGCGAATGTAGCGGATGTTCAGGCCACGGTTAATCCACATCGATTCGTAATAAGTTTGGATGGAGAACAGCGGAGAGCCCGCAAGCACCGGAGGCGTGCGGTGGTAGAGGTCGTCGGTGATGACGTCGACGGGCAGCCGGTTTTTCTCAATCATCAGGCGGGTATAGGTGAAGAGGAAGTTCGAATCGGTTTTCAGGTGAATCAATCCGCCGCCGGTGAGAAAGCGGCGATAGCGTTCCATGAAGAAGGTTGAGGTAAGACGCTTGCGCGGATTCTTCATCTGGGGGTCGGAAAAAGTAAGCCAGATTTCCTGCACTTCGTCCTTGGCGAAGAAGCGATCAATAATTTCGATGTTGGTTCGCAGAAAGGCAACATTCTCCATTTTCTGCTCCAGCGCCAGGCGTGCGCCCGTCCACATGCGGGCTCCCTTGATGTCAACGCCAATGAAATTGATGTCGGGGAAAAGCTTTCCCAGCCCGACGGTGTACTCACCCTTGCCGCATCCCAGCTCGAGAACGATAGGATTGTTGTTGCGAAAATAGCGTAAACGCCACTGCCCTTGCATGTCAAAGGGAACCTTGTCAACCATAGAAAACGGGTATTGGAATACGTTTTTGAAAGTCTCCATCTCGGCGAATTTCGCCAGTTTGCCTTTTCCCATATCTTAATTTTTCCTGATCATTTGCCCGCAAAGGTATGAAAAAATTGAGAAAACCAAGGCGAAAACGTCCTCGGTCTTCCCACAGAACCGTGTGTTTGCATGCCTTACACGTTCGACCAACACAGCAAAGGGCAGGCTTGCAGGCAGCAGCTGGTACCTGCTGCGGGGGTAAATGCAGAAGCGCAAGAGGGCGGTTTATTGGTCTTTCAATATTTTTTGTATCTCCTCATCGGTCTTTGTCAGACGCTGTTTGCAGAGGGTGATGAGCTTCCGGGCCTTTTTAAGTTCGCCCGAAAGCTCGTCAATATTGAGTTCTCCGTCCTCAAGTCGGGTTACAATCTGTTCAAGCTGCCGGACGGCTTCTTCGTATTTTATAGCTTCTTTTGCCATGATGGTTGGGGGTTAATGTTTGTTTGCGGGTTATCATGCGGTGTTCTTTGTCATGCGGGGCGCCTTTGGGATGATTCGGGTATATGCTTATTTCACAACCGAATGCACCGAGCCTTTCTCCAGATGCGTCACAATTTCGTCGCCGCTTTTTAGCAGAGAGGCGTCGCGCACGGCCTTTCCGCCTATCGTTGTGATGCTGTAGCCGCGCCTTAACAGCAGTTTGGGGTCGAGCGATTTCGCCCTTAGGGCCAGCCGTTCAAGATGGTTTCGGTGGGTCGTCAGCACGTATTCGGCAGCCGGTTTGAGGCTCGTGGCGAGTGAAGACAGGCGGAATTGCTCGTGCGTAAGGCGGTCGTGGATGAGCGTTATGAGGCGGGTTGACAGGCGGTCGAGACGTGAAGGTTCAGAGGCCATGCGCTGACCGACGAGCTGCGTAATCGTACGCTGGCAGTCGGTTACGTGTGCCCACACCTGCGCAAGGTTGTCAACGAGCAGGGCTGCCGCCGCCGTGGGCGTCTTGACACGGGTGTGCGACACCATGTCGAGCACGCACTCGTCGCGCTCGTGCCCAATACCCGTGATGACAGGCAGGGGGAAATTGGCCACGTTTTCGGCCAGCAGCAGGGTGTCGAAGCCGCTCATGTCGGCCGTTGCACCGCCTCCCCGTATGATGACAACGACGTCGAAGCGGTCGGCTTCAGCGTTAATGGCGTTGAGAGCAGCCACTATGCTCTGCTCAACGCCGTCGCCCTGCATCACCGCCGCAAACAGAACGGGCATGAAAGAAAAACCGTAATCGTTATTCGATAACTGGCTACAGAAGTCGCCGTAACCGGCAGCGTTCTCGCTGGAAATGACGGCAATGTGTTGTGAAAAAAGCGGAAGCGGGAGTTCTTTCTGTAAGTCGAACACGCCCTCGGCCTTGAGCTGGTTGACAATTTCCATGCGCTTGCGCGCCATGTCACCCAAGGTATATGTGGGGTCGACGTCAGAAACAATCCATGAAAAGCCGTAGGCTTCGTGGAAATCGGGATGCACGAGGAGCATCACCTTCATGCCCGGGCGGAGCGGCTGGCCCGTAATGGCTTCGAAACGGGGACGTATGCGGGTCCACGTTGTTTTCCAGCATTTGGCCGATGCCCGCGCAACGGGTGTGGGAGAAAACAGGTCTTTCTGAACCAGTTCCATGAAACAATGGCCTCTTACCTCCCTTACTTCCGAGAGTTCTGCCTCAACCCAGTAGTCTCTGTCCATCGCAGAGGCAATGGCCTCCCGAACCAGAGTGTTCAGCTCATAGAGGGTAAGGGCCTTTGCAGACGGCGTGCAGGGCTTAATCATTTGGTTGGAATATTGATTAATTACGTGCAAAAGTAGTCTGAAAAAGGTTAAAAGCCAAATATATTTCTTACTTTTGCACGTGTTATATGGAGAATGAAAACGCAAACAAGAGGGCTACTTTAGAGCTTGGAACCCGCCCTGTCGGGCGTCTTTTGTTCCAGTATGCCATGCCGGCCATTGTAGCCATGACAGCCTCTTCGCTCTATAACATCATAGACAGAGCCTTTATCGGCCATGACGTCGGGCCGATGGGTATCTCGGGTTTGGCCATCACGTTTCCCTTTATGAACCTGTCGGGTGCCTTCGGGGCGGCAGTAGGCATAGGAGCTTCAACAACCATCTCGGTGAAACTGGGGCAGAAAGATTATCAGACGGCAGAAGAATTACTGGGCAATACGGTAACGCTGAACCTCATTGTAGGTTTTGTTTTTTCGATTGTTTGCCTCGTTTTCCTTGACCCGATACTACGTTTTTTCGGTGCGAGCAGCCAGACGTTGCCCTACGCCCGCAGCTTTATGCAGGTTATCTTGGCGGGTAATATGGTTACCCATATGTACTTCGGGCTGAACGCTGTGCTCCGAGCCGCATCCAAGCCACAACAGGCAATGTATGCCACTATTTTTACAGTGGTAATGAATATTGTTCTGGACGTTGTGTTTATCCGCTGGTGGCACTGGGGGATAAGGGGTGCCGCGCTGGCAACTGTCATCTCGCAGTCGATGGCTTTAATATATCAGCTGAAGCTCTTTATGAACAAGCATGAACTGCTCCACCTCAAAAGAGGCATATATCGCTTGAAGGGCAATCTCGTGAAAAACATTGTCGGTATAGGCATTTCTCCTTTCCTGATGAATGTTTGTGCATGCGTTGTCGTTATCTTTATGAATAACCAGTTCGTGCGTTACGGTGGCGATTGGGCTGTTGGCTCATACGGAATAGCCAACGCCATAGGCACAATGTTCCTCATGTTCATCATGGGGTTGAATCAAGGTATGCAGCCAATAGCGGGCTATAACTACGGAAGCCAGCAGACGGACAGGCTGCAGCGCGTGCTGAACTTGGCTTTGGTGTCGGCTGTGTGCATTATGACGGTGGGTTGGCTCATCGCAATGATCATTCCTCACTATTGTGCACGCATCTTCACTGACAACGAAACGCTGGTCAACATGTCGGCAAGAGCCATTCGGATAGACATGTTCTTCTTCCCCTTTGTAGGCTTCCAGATGGTAATAACCAACTTTTTCCAGTGTATCGGAAAGGTGAAGATAAGCATCTTCCTTTCGCTTTCGCGCCAGCTTTTGTTCCTGTTGCCGCTGCTTTATGTGCTGCCCATGTTCTACGATATCGACGGAGTGTGGTACAGTTTACCGTCATCAGACCTTGTGGCCTCGATTATAGCAGGGGTGATGATGGTCATTTTTATGAGGAAATTCAAGAAACAGACTAACGAGTACAGCCATGGATAATCAGGGTATTATTATTAATGTAGGCCGCCAGATTGGTTCTGGCGGCGGGATGATAGCGAGGAAACTGGCCGTGGAGTTTGGCTGCAAGCTCTATGATAAGGAACTTCTGAACCTGGCAGCCAAGGAGAGCGGTTTCTGCGAAAAGTTCTTTGAACAGAACGATGAGCAGAAAGGTTTCCTTAAATCTCTGTTCCATATTCACGTCCCGCTGCTGGGAGAAAACAATTTTTACCGCAATAACTTCTCACAGGAAAGTCTGTATCAGTTCCAGAGTGATGCCATACGTAAGGCGGCCGACGGGGGAAGTTGCGTATTTGTAGGCCGGACAGCTGATTATATTCTGCGCAAATATAAGAACACTGTCAACATTTTTGTCACGGCAAACATAAACCAACGCTTACAGCGTGTGTGTAAACGGCACAGCCTTACACGTGGCGAAGCACGGAAATACATTCATAAGCATGAGGAAGACAGAGCCTCATATTATAATTATTATACCGGAAAGCAGTGGGGACATGCCGATAGTTATGATCTCTGTGTGAATAGTTCGCTTCTGGGCATAGACGGAACGGTGCGGTTTATAGCCTCTTTTATCAGGGAAAGATTTGCTGCATCGCTCACACATATGGAGCAGAAAAAGGTGCAAGAGAAATGAAATATGAGGCAGGTTACAAAAGACAGTTCGTATCTTAAAATGCAATGAGCATGATCAGAATAGGTATTATTAGCGACACCCACGGCTTTTGGGACGACAAATATGAGGAATATCTCGGCGAGTGTGACGAGATATGGCATGCCGGTGACATTGGCGGCAATGGCGTTGCCGACCGTTTTGAGGCGATGAAACCCCGCTTCAGAGCCGTATATGGCAATATAGACGATTGGGACATGCATGCGCGTTATCCCGAGATTCTGCGGTTTAAGGTAGAAGACGTTGATGTATTGATGAAACATATAGGCGGTTATCCCGGGCACTATGATGCCTCGGTACGGAACCTTATTTACGCCAGTCCGCCGCAACTCTTTATATCTGGCCATTCTCATATTCTTAAAGTGATGCCTGATAAAACGCTTGGTCTGTTGCATATCAACCCCGGGGCAGCAGGCATAAGCGGATGGCAGAAAGAGAGAACAATGGTAAGATTGACCATAGAAGGCAATAAATTTACTGATTGTGAAGTTATTACATTGGGGAAGAGAGGTTAAAACGAAAGACAAAACGGAAATAAAATACGATAGAAATGAAAACATATCTCGTAACAGGAGCCGCTGGTTTTATAGGCTCAAACTTTATCAAGTATCTCCTCCACAAAAAGTATGCGAACGAAAACATTAAGGTAATCGTGCTTGATGCGCTTACATATGCCGGAAATCTCGGCACCATCAAGGATGATATTGACAACAGACGCTGTGTCTTTGTTAAGGGTGATATTCGCGATCGGGAGCTTGCAGATAAATTGTTTGCAGAGAACGATATCGACTATGTGGTGAATTTTGCAGCCGAAAGTCATGTAGACCGTTCTATTGAAGACCCGCAACTGTTCCTGAGTGTGAACATTTTAGGAACCCAGAACCTCATGGATGCAGCACGTCGTGCATGGGTAACGGGTAAGGATGCACAAGGATATCCTGTGTGGAAGACAGGAAAGAGATATCATCAAGTGTCTACCGACGAGGTCTACGGGTCGTTGGGGGCCGATGGCTATTTTACAGAGCTCACACCCTTGTGCCCCCATAGTCCTTATTCAGCAAGCAAAACCAGTGCCGATCTCTTCGTACAAGCTTACCGAGATACCTATCATATGCCAGTCAGTATTACACGATGCTCGAATAATTACGGCCCATACCACTTCCCAGAAAAGCTGATTCCGCTGATCATCAACAACATTCTCGAAGGTAAAAAGCTCCCCGTGTATGGTGAAGGACTGAACGTTCGCGACTGGTTATACGTGGAAGATCATTGCAAAGCCATTGATCTTGTGGTACGTGAAGGCCGTGAAGGCGAAGTTTATAATGTTGGCGGGCACAACGAAATGAAGAACATTGATATCGTGAAACTTACCATCAAGATTATTCATGACATGATGGCCGAGGACAAAGAACTGCGTAAAGTGCTGAAAAAGCAGGTGCGCAATGCCAACGGCGATATTGATATCAGCTGGATTAATGATAGCTTAATTGAACACGTTGCCGACCGTCTCGGCCATGATGCACGATATGCCATTGACCCGTCTAAGATTACAAAGGAGTTGGGTTGGTATCCGGAGACGAAATTTGCAGATGGTATTGTCAAGACCATTAAATGGAATCTGGAGAATCAGCGTTGGATAAAGGAAGTTACTTCAGGTGATTATCAGAAGTATTATGGCATTATGTACGGAGCAGAACGTCATGGACAGACTTTCACGACAGCTAAGTAATTATCTTCGGTTAATGAGTTTGTCGCGGCTCCTTTTCAGTGAGGGTGACAGGATAAACATGGATATTCTGCTTACGATGCTTGGAGAAATTGATAAGGATATTATAGCATCAAGCTATGGAATATTGGGTTATCATCCCATGACGCCAGCTACCCTTGCTGATAAATATCATATAACACCTGTTGCCATACAAGCGATTATAGACAAGGACTTGCACAAGTTGTCTATAACTCCTGAATGGCAGATGTTATGGAAACGGCTTCCTCCAATGATAAAAAGACGAGTAGAAACTGATGAAATTTAAAGTAAGACCTCTGTGTAAGAACAGGAAACTACTATAATTTAATCTCAAAGTCTAAATTTCATGAAAAGAATTCTGTTGTTAGGTTCAGGTGAACTGGGAAAGGAATTTACGATTGCAGCGAAGCGTGCAGGCCAGTATGTGATAGCATGCGACCGTTATGCCGACGCACCGGCAATGCAGGTTGCTGACGAGTGCGAGGTTTTCTCAATGCTCGATGGTGACGCCCTGTCGAAGGCTGTTGAAAAACACCATCCTGATATTATCGTTCCGGAGATAGAGGCCATTCGTACTGAGCGCCTCTTTGACTTTGAGAAAGCAGGCATTCAGGTAACCCCCTCTGCGCGTGCAGTGAATTATACAATGAACCGTCGTGCCATTCGTGACCTTGCTGCGCACGAGTTGGGGTTGCGTACTGCCAAATACTTCTATGCCAAAACTTATGAAGAGTTCAAGCAGGCTGCCGACGAGATAGGATTCCCTTGTGTAGTAAAGCCGTTGATGTCGTCTTCAGGTCATGGACAAAGCTATGTACACAATGATGAAGAACTCCAGGAAGCATTCCACGAGGCAATGGAAGAGGGACGCGGCGATGTCAAGGAAGTGATTATAGAAGAGTTTATTGACTTTGACTCTGAGTTTACTTTGCTCACTGTTACTCAGAAAGATGGCCCGACAATCTTCTGCCCGCCTATCGGTCATGTGCAGCGAGGGGGCGATTATCGTGAAAGTTGGATGCCTTATCAAATCTCTGAAGAAGCCTTGAAATCAGCACAGCATATGGCTGATGAGGTTACAAAGTCGCTTACGGGATATGGCATTTGGGGTGTGGAATTTTTCTTAACGAAGCAGGGTGAGGTTATTTTCTCTGAACTTAGTCCGCGTCCACACGATACGGGTATGGTTACGTTAAGTCATTGTACTAACCTTAACGAGTTTGAATTACATTTCCGTGCTGTCATGGGTCTGGCTATTCCAGCCATTCATCTTGAGCATAGCGGAGCATCTGCTGTAGTATTGTCGCCGGTCGAAAGCCATAAACCGTTAGACTATAATTTAACAGAAGTGTGCCGTGAGGACCGTTCACGCGTGCGCATCTTTGGCAAAAAGGAAGCACATGTGGGGCGCAGAGTGGGCGTTGTATTGTGTTATGATGATGTAAATTGCGACATGACGGCACTTCGCGACAAAGCCAAGCGACTGGCAAAAACCGTATTAGGCACCGACCCATATATGAAAAGGTAGCATGAGACCGTCTTGCCATCGTCTTGCCTTGCATATTTTAATAAACTCTTTGAGATGAAAAAGTAAGGACTTTATGTTGGGAAAAGTTATTGAATTGCCCAGAATCATGGACCCCCGCGGTAACTTAACCGTAGCCGAACAGCTGAAAAATGTACCCTTTGAAATACGTAGGGTGTATTGGACTTACGATATTCCTTCGGGCGAACACCGCGGCGGGCATGCTCATAAACAATGTCGTGAGCTGATTATTGCGGTGAGTGGTTCTTTCACGGTAACCCTTACCAACGGGCAATCACACCGTCCTTATCTTCTTAATCACCCTTACCAGGCCTTGCTTGTTGAGGCTGGAGTATGGCGTACACTTGAAGATTTCTCTTCCGGGGCTGTCTGTCTGGTGCTTGCTGAAGATTATTTTGATGAAGACGATTACATACGAAGCTACAATATTTTCCTTGATTATGTGAAAGGTTCTAAGAAAAATCCTCAGCAATAAACAGTTATATGTTTGAAATCAAACGATACACTCCACAGGAAAAAACGGCGTGGGACGAGTATGTTGGCAAGGCACGAAACGCTACTTTCCTATTTTATCGCGATTACATGGACTACCATTCTGACCGGTTCCATGATTATAGCCTCATGTTTTATAAGAACGGGAGACTTTATTCTCTGCTACCAGCCCATAGCTCGGGCGACACTCTTTACTCGCATTTCGGACTTACTTATGGTGGGCTTCTTATGGATATCAGCGTTACTGCTGTCGAAATCTGTCACCTTTTAGAGGAGCTTAACAATTACTTGCGCCTTAAAGGGTTTTATCATGTGCTCTATAAGGCCATTCCCTGGATATATCATCAGGTTCCGTCAGAAGAGGATTTATATGCCCTTTTTTGGAAGTGTGGGGCGAAGCTTTCTACGAGGAATATTGGTACAACCATCTTTATTCAGCAGCATTTAAAATGGCGAAGGAACCATCTTAGGCAACTCAAGAAGGCCCGTTTAAATGGTGTTTCCGTACAGCGTCAGGCTGATATTGCAGAGTTCTGGCCGGTTTTGGAGAAACATTTGTGGCAGCGTTACCAGTCAAAACCCGTACACACGCTGGCTGAAATGCGGTTGCTACAGTCGCGTTTTCCCAAAAATATCATTCAGTACAACGCGTATAAAAATGGGCATATCATCGGTGGGGTTACCGTTTATCTGTCTCGACAGGTTGTGCATGCCCAGTATAGTTCAGGCAATGATGAAGGAATGGCATTAGGTGCCATGGAGATTATCTACGACAAAATTATGCACGAAGACTATCCCACCTACGCCTATCTCGACCTTGGCAGCTCTACAGAGCAGGGTTGTAGCATTATCAATGAGGGTTTGATAGGCTTTAAGGAGGGATACGGAGGCCGTGCAGTGGTGTATGATACTTATGAGTGGAACCTGTAAACAGTTGTTTTGCGGTGCTTGATACGTTATTTTCAGACAGCTTATGATAGATTATTTATCCCTGAAAAAGATAACAGCGCAGCACGGCGACGAAATAAAGACTGTCGTTAGCCGTGTAATTGACAGTGGATGGTACCTGAAAGGAGAAGCTACAAAGCGTTTTGAGGCACAGTATGCAAGCTATATCGGTAGTCGCTTCTGCATAGGATGCGGTAACGGACTTGACGCACTGACACTTATTTTCCGTGCTTATCTCGAAATGGGTGTTTTGCAGCAGGGTGATGAAGTCATCGTACCGGCCAATGCTTATATAGCTTCTATTCTCTCGATAACTGAAAACGGACTTACCCCTGTGCTTGTAGAGCCGCGTGCAGATAGCCTTGAAATAGACGACACGCTGATAGAACAGGCTATAACCCCGCGTGTAAAGGCCATACTTCTGGTGCATATGTACGGTCGCTGCGCCATGACATCGCATATCGCCGACCTCTGTAAGCAATACCATTTTCTGCTGATAGAAGACAATGCGCAGTCGGTTGGATGCCTGTGGGACGGTGCAAAGCAGTCATCTTCCATGAAGGATGAGAAAGCTTCTATAGAACTGCCGTATAATAATAAAGGTGTAACAGCCTGCCGGACTGGCTCTCTGGGCGATGCCTCTGCCCACTCTTTCTATCCGGGTAAGAACCTTGGCGCATTGGGAGATGCGGGTGCGGTGACCACCAATGACCCGAAATTGGCCGACCTTGTAAGGGCCTTGGGTAACTACGGCTCAAGTAAAAAATATGTCTTTCCGTATGAGGGACGAAACAGTCGCATTGATGAGCTTCAGGCAGCAGTGCTTTCTGTGAAGCTCAAGTATGTGGACAAGGAGAACGCCCGCCGCCGAACCATCGCTTCTTATTATTATTCCCAGCTCGACATAGCAGAGCTTTCCCTTCCCGGAAAGGATGTATGGCGTGTATCAGGACAGAATGATCTGGCCTGCAATTACCACATTTTCCCTATCCTTTGTGCCCATCGCGACCAGCTTCAGCAGGCTCTTGCCGACAAGGGTATTGGTACAATGATTCATTATCCCATCCCTCCTCACAGGCAAGCATGCTATAAGCAATGGAACAATCTTGTACTACCGGTCACCGAGCGCATCCATCGTGAAGAGCTTAGCCTGCCATGTAACCAGGTGATGACAGATGAAGAGGTGTGCCAGGTGGTTGAAGAGGTACTACGTTTTATGCGCCACAGGTAGTAGATAATGCCAAAAATTCCGTAAAAGTATTTATAATTTTACGCGCAATTGCACCTCAAGGTCGGTCATTGAACTGCCGTTTATGCGTTGCAGACCGCTGCCAATTACCTTTCGGTCAAAATATTTCGTCATGCCAAGCTTGCCTATCAACATCAGGTGGCTTGTGAAATCGGCGCGCATGTTCAGCGCCAATCGCATGCCATGACCGTAGAAGCTCGGAAACGAAAAGTTGTAAAGCACACTACGTTCATATGTGTATAGTCGGCTGTTATAGTCGTCGGTATGAAAATATCCGGCCGTAACGTTCACTCTGAAGCGCTGACAGCTGTAGCCTGCATTTTCTGTCAGCATAACGCCGAAGCTGTTATGGGTAAACTGACACAACGCCACGTCAGCCTGTGTCTGTAAGTTCCATCTGTTGTTGCTGTAAGTGACGGTGGAGCGCATGCGCTGTTCGGTGTATGAGGTGGTGCCTCGTTTACCGGCAATATCCCTCTTTCTTGCCCTTATTCTATAACGGAAAGCCCAGCTCCACAGTTCCTTTTGCCACGACAGCTGCGCCATATTGTCCCAACTCCCTGACGATTCAGATATGCGATACTTGGGCCAGGCAAACCACGCATAATCGGTATAGAACATCAGTTTCATGAACCGGCCGATAAGCCAGTCGCCTCCAAGGTACACGCCGCTTTCGTCCTGCACAGCACCTCCTTCGGCAAAACTCCTGCTGAAAAGCGAGTAATACTGGTAAGGATAATAGCGTTGAAGGGCCACCAGCGTAAGGGTGGACGTCAGCTGATAGCTAACAGTATTGATGGTAGCTACCTGCTGGCAGTTGCCGGTAGCCGTTTCGCCCGACAGGTTCAGTCGGCCTGACACGTAGCCATAGTCGATACTTGCATTCCAAAAGCGCGATCCCTGCGGGTACCAACGTCGGTAAAGCTGTGTAGTTGAAGGCAGAAGCTCCCGATTAAAGGCCGTATAGAATCCCGTTATACCGGCGTGCCACCCATTGCGAAAGAAGTTAAGATTGGCGCCGAAAAGGCTTTCTGACGTGTTTCGGCGTCGCTCCATCTCGCTCTTCGTGCGGTGATAGCCTGTCCGTAGCAGTGTGGCAACGGTTGAAGAATTGCGGTTTAGCGTGGCGTCTACCTTACGCAATGAGGCAAAAGCCGTCAGACTGAAACGGTCTGATAACCTGAAACATACCGCTGCACCTTGCAGATAGTTGGCCTCTGACCGGCTACCGTGCGGCATAATATTGTTGGCCGACCGCCCCAATGTGGCCAAAGTGTTGATTTTTCCCAGTCCAAACGAGTTGTTTATCACAAGTCCCATGCCGAACTTCAGCCTGTATCGGCCCACCACCATACGCCTGACGCATCCCCATTTCTGCAACATCAGATAGAACGAATAATAATCATAGCCCGCCTTGTTCTGCCCTGCAAAGAATGGTTCACCAGCGTCCTGCGACGCCACCAAGCCCAGTTTAACGTGTTGTCCCGAGGTAAAAGTATAGCGCAACCAGTGCTTATACTTATAGCCTAAGTACCCGTTTTCGTCGCCACGGCGATTGTAGAACGGAGCCTTAAAGGTGGCGAGGAACTCGTGCCGGCCGTAACGGATGAGGTTTTTCAGCGAGGGAAGCGTGTCTTTTACAACCTCGGGATAGATGGTTGCAAAGTGGGAGAGCAGGTCAATGGTGCTTTTTTCCATTGACCTAATCATGTAAAGTTCAACCATCGTCTCAATACGGCCGTGCCGGTCACGATATTCAATGAAGTCCATTACCTGCTGGGCCGACAGAAACGGCAGCTGCAACAGCTCGTCACGCGTACAGCGGTTAAGGTCAATCTTATGATTTTCCAGTTCGCTCAACTCTTCATAAGTCAGCTCTAAACGGTCCGATTCGGCATCGTCTACGTCGCTCATCGTTCCCAACCACTCCTCCCACGAGCGTTCATTCTGCGCCCGGGCACACGCCGTTCCCATGCAGAAGATGAGGAAGACAAGCAGTAACTTTCTCATTATCTTAGCTTTTGATAGATACGGCAAATATAGAACGAAAAAGGCAGACGCCCAAGTATATACATGTTTTTTTTACTATCTTTGCACCCTAAAACCATATATATACATAGATGATTGTTTGCATAGCAGAGAAACCAAGCGTAGCCCGCGATATTGCGCGTATATTAGGCGCTACCACAGCTAAGGACGGGTACATGGAAGGCAACGGTTATCAGGTAACATGGACCTTTGGACACCTGTGCGAACTGAAAGAACCTAACGACTATCAGCCCAACTGGCGCTACTGGACACTGGCTGCCCTGCCTATGGTTCCGGCGCGTTTCGGTATCAAGCTCATCCCTGACCAGGGCATAGAAAAGCAGTTTAACGTCATCTCAAAACTGTATGCCGGTGCCGACGAAATTATAAACTGTGGCGATGCAGGGCAGGAAGGCGAGCTTATTCAGCGCTGGGTAATGCAGATGGCGCATGTGAAATGCCCCGTAAAACGCCTGTGGATATCGTCGATGACGGACGAAGCCATCAAGGAAGGCTTCCAAAACCTGAAAAAACAAGACAATTATGAGAGCCTGTATCTTGCAGGATTGTGCCGTGCTATCGGCGACTGGCTTCTGGGTATGAATGCTACACGCCTCTATACATTGATGTACGGGCGTAACCATCAGGTGCTTTCCATCGGGCGTGTACAGACGCCAACGCTGGCCCTTATCGTACGTAGGCAGAAAGAAATTGACAATTTCAAGCCGGAACCCTATTGGGTTCTCTCCACCATTTACCGCAACACGCTTTTCACGGCCACCGCAGGCAAGTTCAGTTCAGAGGAGGAAGGACGGCAGGCCTTTGCGTTAATCGAAGGCCGTCCTTTCGCGGTGAAGAGCGTTGAGAAGAAGCAAGGCAGGGAGGCGCCGCGCCAATTATACGACCTTACCTCGCTGCAGGTCGACTGCAACCGCAAGTTTGGCTTCTCGGCCGAGCTTACATTGAACCTTATTCAGGGGCTTTACGAAAAGAAACTAACCACTTATCCACGTGTTGATACACAATATTTGTCAGACGATATTTACCCCAAGTGCCCGTCTATACTCAACGGAGTGAGCCAGACCACACTGGCGGGACAGAAGCCTTACCTCGGAATGATCAGGCAATTAGCCGCTATAAGCCCGAACCTTCCGAAGACAAAGCGCGTGTTCGACACCTCAAAGGTAACCGACCACCATGCCATCATACCTACCGGCCAGACGCCATCGGGTATGACCGACTTTGAGCAACGCGTGTACGACCTTATTGCACGCCGCTTCATTGCGGCCTTTTATCCCGACTGTAAGTTTGCTACAACGACAGTCGTAGGCGAGGTTCGGGAGGCTGATACATCGACAGAGGCCGACGAAAAGCAGGAGGGAAAGGCCATCGAATTTAAGGCATCGGGCAAGGAAATCATCGATGCGGGATGGCGTGCAGTCTACACAAAGGACGAGCAGAGCGAAGACGACCATCCCGACAACCCTGACAACTCTACAACAGCACAGCATCAGCAGGATGGCGAAGAGGCTGTGTTGCCGTCTTTTACACGTGGCGAGACGGGGCCTCACAAGCCGACGCTTACCGAAAAACAGACGCAGCCACCGAAGCATTATACCGAGGCGTCGCTGCTCCGGGCCATGGAAACGGCGGGCAAACTGGTTGACAACGACGAGCTTCGCGCCGCCATGAAAGAGAATGGCATAGGTCGTCCCTCATCGCGTGCGGGCATTATCGAGACACTTTTTAAGCGCCATTACATCCGTCGGCAACGTAAAAATTTAGTAGCTACGCCTACAGGTATCCAGCTTATTGATACCATTCACGAAAAGTTATTGACCAGCGTCGAGCTGACGGGCATCTGGGAGAAGAAGCTACGCGACATCGAGCACCACCGTTACCAGCCTGCACAGTTCATAGAAGAGCTGAAACGACAGGTAGGCGAGATTGTAACCGACGTGATGCGCGACAATAGCAACCGCACCATTGAGGGCAGTGAGCCTGACGAGAAGCCCATAAAGCCTAAGTCTCCGGAGGGTGCAGGAACGACGACAACGGCTGGGAAAGCGCGGCCGCGACGGGCTTCTGCGAAGAAGAAAACGAAATCGGAGCCTACAAATATCGCCACTGCCGCCAAGGTTTCAGAACCACATGAGGGCGACGTTTGCCCGAAGTGTGGGCAGGGGCATATCGTCAAGGGCAAGACAGCCTATGGTTGTTCGCGCTGGCGTGAGGGCTGCAACTATCGTGTTTCTTTTTTACCCTTAAACGATTCAAGTAATACTTGAAGTATTAATGTAAAATAAATTCTGATTTTTCATGCCCTTTCCCCCGCTCGTTTCAGGAGGAAAAGTGACGGAAACATATCGTTTTTCAGCCCCTGCTGCTTGTTGGCGTCGGGATACGGATATGGTAGACGATGTGGTATTATGCTTGTGTCAGGCATGCCTGTGTCATTATTGTAAGTGGTTTATAATCAAACGGTTATAATCATCCTGCTTTAACTTCATCCCATGTCTGCCTTTATGTGCTTGCCATTACGTCGTAATCGCGTTGTCTTTACGGCGTAATCGTCTTGTCTTTACGATGTAATCGTCTTGCCTTTACGGCGTAATCATCAGGCCTTTACGACGTAATGACCCGGTCTTTATGGGATAAGGAAAAGATTTTGAGAAGATAATTGCCGTTAGAGAAGGGCAAAAAGCGGAGACAAAACTTCTATAACGGCAATTTATTTTCTATTTTGCCATTTTCCGGAAACGAAATTTTTCAGAATTTATTTAACAATAAAAATTCTCGGCTTCAGCGCTGCGGGAAGACATAAAAGCGCCTGTCCTTATTGTAATCTATCATCCATTGGTCAAGAATCACAGGCTCGTTCAGAGCACGAATGGTAAGATTGTGGGTGCCCGCAGACAGTTGAATGCCATGCCTGACGACAATCTGACCGCGCAAAACGCCCTGTTTCCACGTTTCCGTACCCACGGCATTGGTCACCTGCAGCGTATCGGGTGCAGCTCCGTCAATGCTTACGCTTAGGGTCATCGGCACACCACGACGGCCGTGTGTGGGGATAAGGGCAAGCCGTAATTCTGCCGTTCCTTCGTCAGCACTGAACTGATAGGTGAGCAAACCGCCCTGCTGAATTTTCACTGCCTTCAGCGAGTGACCCAGCATATCAAGTTCTTCCCATCCCCGTGTGCCCTCAAAAAAGTCGCATCCTGAGCGGACGATGCAGTTTTCACCATCAAGTTTAGCTGCGATAGGCTGCTGATGACCGTACTTTTCAATCTCTTCAGGGCTTAGCGTATCGGGTAAAAGCGGGGTGCCGAAGACGGGAAGATCGCGCGGCTGCATGTTCATCAGCCCGAACCACTTACGTTTTGATATCGTGTCATAGATAGCGGTCAATCGATTTAACTCTTTAAAAGCCAGCACACTACGTACTGCAGGCTCGAGCGCTTCACGGTCATGATGGAAGCTTACAGGCCTGCCGATGTGGCGTGCCTCCTGTGCCTGCAACGCCTTTGTGGCCATAGCGGCAGCCGACATAACCGGATATTCGACCATTGTAAAGTAGGCATCCATCAGGTCTTTGGGCACAACATCTTCAATTTCCATCACCGAGCGCGAGAGACTATCATATTCGTTGAGGTACCTTTCAAGCTCATTGCCGAACTCTTCGGCGCTAAACTCGGTGTTATTCACCTTATTTTCAGCAGAGAACAAAGGGTTGACGCCTCGCGTCGGTGCCTCATTCCATCCCATAAACTCGGGTCGGCGTATGGCCGAAAGCCTACAGAAGGCTGTCAAGGGCTTCATCAGGCGTGCACCAACCTGCTCACCAAACTGCACGTCAAGCCAGTTTTGCATGTGCCGTTGCACCGTAGCGGGTGTCACTGCATGGATGTTCCACGCCATGTCCATGAACAAATTAAGCTGATATGCAGCCACTTTCGGGTCGTGGATAGTCACCATCCACAAGCGGTCGGCACCGCGGGCATAAGCCGTTTGCATCTCGCTGCAAACCAGTCCGGGCTGTGTGGTGCACAGCCAGAGGTAGTCGTGGGGCTGCCCCTGATAGCTAAGGTGATAGAGTGCAGCACCATGAGGGGCATGCTTGCCGTCGGCATCGGCACGCGACAACATATAGCCGTAACCGTCGTCAGCCCACAACAGGCTGATGTTGACAGGCTTTTTGCGTTCGTGTAAGGTCACGGCGTTGGTCTGATGAGGCGTGGCAACAACGATGGAAAAGGAGTCGGCCAACTCACGATTGCCCTTTACGTCGAGGAAATCAGAGGCTTTTCTGTCCCACCCTGCGCTGATGGTGTTGGCTCGTAAGCGCAGCATCAGCTCGAAAAGCTTATGGTAATAAGCAGGCCCAAGGCGGCCGTCGGCCGACTGTTCCCCCAGATACGTCCTGGCCCAGGGGGCACTGCTCCACTGGGTGTCATCGATATTGATTCCGCGATATTCTACAGAAGGTGCTTCGATCTTATCCAGATGCTCGTCTATTTCGAGGCGCTGACGCTGGCGTGGCACAATATCGCCCCACCATTTCCACGGACTTATACCTGACATTCGCGAGAGTTCGAGCAGTCCATACGCCGCACCACGGCCGTTGCTGCCCACAATAATAATCTGCTTTCCGCGCACGCCTATCCAGAATGCGTCCGTGCGGGTGATGAATTTCAACAATGGAACATGCGCCATTTCAAGCGTCTTCAGTTCCTTATTCGATGCCATGTCAAGCTGATATACAGCCACTTCCCCCTGCCCGCTTGTGTGACAGCGACGGCCGGTAAGCGCCTTCATATCGTCTTCAAAAAGCGCGGCAGCCTTCGTCACGACAGGGCTCGTCTTGTCCTGCAACGTATAGGTAACGGCTCCACCCTCGTGCCACGTCACATTACCGGCTTTCGCTGCAAAAGGAATCAATGAAAAAAGAAAAAGAAAGGAGTGAATATGTTTTTGTATCATAGTGTCAGGAATGCGTCGCATGGTAAGGCTTGGTTCAATGTGTTGACACAAAGGTAGCAAAATCCTTAGCGTCAGGGAAATTATTTAGTTTTTATTTGTATTTCAGATAAATAATCGTTATTTTTGCTTTCCACAAAAAAGACAGACACATAATGACACTTTATCCGAAACTTATTACCGACGCCCTGGCGAAAGTAGTATATGCAGGTACGAAGAAAAACCTGATAGAAAGCGGCATGTTGGCCGATACGCCCAGCATAAACGGCATGAAAGTAAGGCTGACGCTGATATTTCCGCGCGACACCGACCCCTTTTTGAAGTCGACCGTCAAGGCTGCCGAGGCCGCCATTCACTTCTATGTGAGCGACGAAATAGAAGTAAACATCGATACAGAATATAAGTCAACGCCACGCCCCGAGGTTGAAAAGTTGCTGCCTGACGTAAAGAATATCATCGCCGTTAGCTCGGGAAAGGGTGGCGTAGGCAAAAGCACCGTGTCGGCAAATCTCGCAATAGCCCTGGCCAAGCTGGGCTATAAGGTGGGCCTGCTCGACACCGACATCTTCGGTCCATCCATGCCAAAGATGTTCGGTGTGGAAGAAAGCCAGCCCTATGCTGTAGAAAAGGATGGCCGACAACTTATTTCTCCCATTGAGAAATATGGCGTAAAGTTGCTCTCCATCGGCTTTTTCGTCAACCCTGACACCGCTACACTATGGCGCGGCGGCATGGCAACGAACGCCCTGAAGCAGCTCATCGCCGATGCCGACTGGGGCGAACTCGACTACTTTATTCTTGATACGCCACCAGGAACCTCTGATATTCACCTTACTTTATTGCAGACTTTGTCAATCACCGGAGCGATAATTGTATCGACTCCTCAAAAGGTGGCTCTGGCTGATGCCCGTAAAGGCATTGACATGTACACCAACGACAAGGTGAATGTGCCCATTTTGGGATTGGTTGAAAACATGGCTTGGTTCACGCCTGCAGAGTTACCCGAGAACAAATACTACATCTTCGGCAAGGACGGATGCAAGAACCTTGCGCAAGAAATGAGAGTTCCGCTGCTCGCCCAAATCCCAATCGTACAGAGCATCTGTGAGAATGGTGACACGGGGACTCCCGCAGCGCTGGACGTCGACACCATGACGGGACAGGCGTTCATCAATTTAGCCCAGGCCGTTGTAACCACAGTGAACGTAAGAAACAAAAAATTGCCGAAGACACACATAGTTAAAGTAGACAACAAATAAGAGGGGACCTCTGTCCTCCCACAATGTACAGTGCCATCCTGCTTCATTATTTTCTGCAGGGAACGATGAAGCAGAAGGGGGTTTCATATATAATATTCCGGCGGTTTCTGCGTTATTGGTTTACAATGACTAAGAAACAATTTTATATTTTACCCATACTTTCTGCATCTCTCTTTGCATTATTCGTCCTGATTTCGTGCGGAGCGGAACGCAATTTCAAGCGGGGAGAGAAGCACTTAGCCCTTGGCGAATACTTCGATGCGGCCAATGAATACAAGCAAGCCTACCAGAAGACACCGTCCAAAGACCGCGAACGCCGTGGCCAGATTGCCTTAAAGATGGCCCTTTGCTACGACAAGACGTTACAGACAGGCAAGGCTGTAGCTGCCTATCGCAATGTAATCAGATACCAGCAGGGCAATATCGAAGAGCATCTTGCCCTTGCACGGCAGCTCATGAAAGAAGGAAGCTATGCTGCTGCCGAAGCAGAGTTCAAGCTCGTATTGGATTCTTTGCCCGACAATACCCTGGCAAAGGAGGGTCTTATCGCTGCAAAAAATGCGCCCCGCATAAAAGAAGAGGGCAGCCGCTACACCGTCAAGAAGATGGATATCTTCAATTCACGCCGGGCCGAATACTCGCCAATGTTATACGGCGACGCCTACGACCAGCTCTATTTTACCTCTACCCGCAACGAGGCTATGGGCGACGAGCTGAGCGGTATAACCGGAACGAAAGCGGGAGACTTGTTTTATTCGCAGAAAGATGACAAGGGAAAGTGGAGCAAACCCGAAGCCGTGAACGGAGGAGTAAACACTAATTACGACGAGGGAACGTGCAGTTTTTCGCCCGACGGGCGTGAAATGTATCTCACGCAGTGTGCTACAAGTCCGTCCTATCCGCGCTATGCGCAAATCGTTAAGTCGGAAAGAAGCGATGCTGCATGGGGTAAGGCCACACCCATTACGCTTACGGGAGACACGCTTTCGAGTTATGCTCATCCTGCCATTTCGCCGGACGGGGAATGGCTTTACTTCACATCCGACATGCCCGGAGGAAAGGGAGGACTCGACATCTGGCGCGTTCGCATTACCCCTGCCGGCTTTGGCGGGGTGGAAAACTTAGGCGAACCCGTCAACACTGCAGGCGATGAGGAGTTTCCTACTTTCCGTCCGAACGGCGATTTATACTTTTCAAGCAACGGTCACCCGGGCTTAGGAGGACTCGATATCTTCATTGCCAAGGTGGGAAAAGATCATCGTTACCAACTCTCTCACCCAGGATATCCGCTCAATTCGCAAGGCGACGACTTCGGAATGACCTTTGAAGGCCCGTACAATCGTGGCTTTTTCTCGAGCAATCGCGGCGACGGGCGGGGATGGGATCATATTTATTCGTTCGAAAATCCGGAGATAATACAAACCGTTAAGGGCTGGGTTTACGAGATGGAAGGCTATGAACTACCGGCAGCTCTGGTGTATTGCATCGGCGACGACGGCACCAACGAGCGCCTTACCGTGCACAGCGACGGATCGTTTACAAAGGTTCTCAACCCGGGCGTAACCTATTTGTTCATGGCCACATGCAAGGGATATCTCAACCATCAGGAAGAAATCAAGGCTCTTCCCAACCCCAAGGAATCAACAGACAGCACATTACAGTTTGCTCTGGCGAATATTTCGGCACCAACGCTCATCGACAACATCTTCTACGACTTCAATAAAGCCACGCTCCGTGACTCGAGCAAGACGGCTCTTGACCATTTGGTGGGCTTGTTAAAAGAGAATGGAAACATCACGATAGAGCTTAGCGCGCATTGCGATTACAAAGGATCGGCCGAATATAACAAGCGCCTTTCGCAGCGCCGTGCGGAGGCAGTTGTGGCCTATCTCATACAGCATGGCATCGCTGCTGACCGCTTAACACCCGTAGGATACGGCAAGGAAAAGCCTAAAATTATCAAGAAAAAGCTTACTGAAAAGTATAATTGGCTGAAAGAAGGCGACGTACTGACGCCTGAATTCATACAAAATCTGAAGGACAAAAGCAGGCAGGAGGTGTGCAATCAGCTCAATAGGCGCACCGAATTTACCGTGCTTCGCACCACCTATGGCATGTTCGACAAGGACGGTAAGCTCAAGAATGTGCCGAAACCCAAGCCTCAAACAGACGGAAATACCGAAGATGGCGGCCTCAATATCATCATAGAATAGAGCGGTTTTCAGTGGCGTTTACGATGCCTAAAAACAGAAACACAAGCGCTGCAGCCGCTACGGCCTGCATGTTTGCTGCATTGAAGTGAACTGCTGACAGGCCACTCGTCAGAGCCTGTGCAGCATTTGTTACGAAAACACGCACGCTGTATGCCCCGTCGGACAACAGAAAGAATGCCGCTGCAGCCAACACACACACCATCGTCCACACGCAGTTGCGGCGTCGTGCCGTCTGTGGCAGGCTGTCCATCACGCGTCGTGTAAAGCCGTCGTCAGGCAAATCAGTCTTGCTTTCAGCAAAAAAGCGCTCCAGAATACGCTCTTCCTCCTTATTTATATTGTCATTTTCCATAATCGTTTATTCATGATAGCCGTTATCTTTCAGATAGTCGGCCAGTTTCCTTTTGCCGCGGGTAAGATGGCTTTTCACCGTGTTGACCGGCATTTCAGTAATCAAAGCTATCCTGTCTATAGCCTGTCCTTCTATCAGCTGCAGCGTAATACACACCCGCTCATTGCTGCTCAGCACGCCGAGTGCGCCTTGCAGGTCCATCTTCAAGCCGCTGTCGGCGTTGTCATTGGCGCGTGCCGACGCCGGAACGGCGCCGATATCCTGCGTAGAATGCCGGCTGCGGACATAGTCGTAATATACGTTATAGGCAATACGATACAGCCAGGTGAGGAACGAAGACTTGCCTTGAAACTGGCCGATATGCGTGTAAGCCTTTACAAATGTGTCTTGCGACAGGTCGTCACTCAGCTGACTATCTCCCCGAGTTTGGTTCAAAAGGAATCGCCTTACAGGCGACTGGTATTTCCTCACAAGCTTGTCATACGCCCGCCTGTTATGGAAAACAGCCACCTGTGTAACCAGACTGATGTCGTCAAACTTATCCAAAGACTATCACTTTGTAGTTTTGCCAATCACCAATTGCCCCACACCGTAGCAGGCAAACATAAGGCCACAGCCTACAAGGAAACCGGCTTCGTTCACAAACGCAAACATAATAGCTATACCTATACCTATTGAAACATTCCTCACACCGCGCTTCCAGTAATACTCCGGCGATTCAGACTTCAGCGATTTTGCCGCTTCGGGAATGGGCACACCCTTCTCCATGGCCTTCTCGGCCAGCTCTATCCTCTTGTTATGCCTGTTGATAAAATACTTGATCAGGAAAATAAAAGCGATAAGAGGTGCAAGAGAGAACAGCAGAGCAGCCAGTATAGCAACGATGGCCAGCAAGAAACCACCTGCACCTAACGTACCGTTAAGTATTGCTTGGATGATGGGTTCAGATTCCGATTCTACCTTTGTGCGGTTATGATATATGGTAACGGGCTGCACCATACTGTCCTTAACGCCTGCCGCCGATGACGTATCGCTGTAGGCCTCAATGCCTTTCTGGTAGGTTTTTGCCTTGTCGGCCGAGTCGGCTTTCGCCGTTTTACCCTGACGGGCAGCCTGTTCGGTAAGCGCCTGATGGCGACGATGTGCTGACTTCCGGGCCGCCGTGGCCTGGCCTGCATTGAGCGAAAGCAACAATGCCAATGCTATAAGATACTGTTTCATAATCATGTTCTGTTTTTCTTTATTTATGTATGTTTGACGAATGGCGCCTGTATATAGTTGCAAAGTAAGGAAAAAAATCATATTTTTGCAACCATAAAGCTCTATTCTTATGACATTGCCTCCTCTTTTCGAAGACTATACGCGCCGGCTTATGGGCCCTTCTCTCTATGCCAAATTAACGGAAGCCCTGCAACATGACGCCCCCGCCAGCATACGCCTCAACCCTTTTAAGCCCATTATTTCAGAACAAGGGCAAGCCCATGACGCTGCCATCCGTCAGGCTTCACGCGTGCCTTGGTGCGACACGGGCCTGATATTGCCCACCCGTCCCAATTTTACCTTCGACCCTCTGTTGCACGCCGGACTGTATTATGTTCAGGAATCGTCGTCGATGTTCGTCAGCGAGGTGCTGCATCAACTGGTACATGAGCCGGTGATGATGCTTGATTTATGCGCCTCCCCGGGCGGAAAGACCACCGCCGTACGTGCTGCCCTGCCTGCCGGAAGCCTACTGTTCACGAACGAACCCGTCAAAATAAGGGCCAGCATACTGGCTGAAAACGTACAGAAATTTGGCCATCCTGACGTCATTGTCACCAATAACTACCCGCGAGACTATCGTAAAGCCGGACAGATTTTCGACATTATCCTTGCCGATGTGCCCTGTTCGGGAGAGGGAATGTTTCGCAAAGATGCTGGCGCCGTCAGCGAATGGAGCCTGCAAAACGTAGAGAAGTGTCAGGCTCTGCAGCGCTCAATCGCCGAAGATATTTGGCCATGCCTGCGCGATGGCGGCCTTTTAGTCTATTCAACATGTACGTTCAATGCCCGCGAAAACGAAGAAAACGTCAGCTGGATAGCCCGAAATCTCGGGGCCGATTTTGTTGAATTGGAAACCCCTGACGAATGGAATATCACAGGCTCGCTTGTTGACAGCCACCCCGTTTACCGCTTTATCCCCGGGCTTACCTCGGGCGAAGGCCTGTTCATGGCAGTGTTGAGAAAACACGGCGAGGGCGCAGACGTTTTGAAGGAAGCCCGCACAACAGCCGTAAAAGGGGCAGAACGCAAGCGCCACAAGGGCAGGGAGCGGGGCACCTCACCCGCTGCCGACACAGCCCAAACGGCGGCATGGCTGCAGGGCGACTTCACCCTCATGGACGAAAAAGGCTGCATCAGGGCCATCCCCACGTGGTGGGCGCCCGTGTATAACCGTGTAAAGACGTCGCTTCACGCCATACATGCCGGTGTAACGGCGGGCAATATCAAAGGTCGTGACGTCGTTCCCAACACGTCGCTTGCCCTTAGCACGGCGCTCAACACGTCGGCATTTCCGCACGCCGAGCTTGAATATACCGACGCTTTAAACTATCTTCGAAAGGAAGCCGTAACGTTAGACGGCAGCGTTCCGACGGGCTTCGTCATCGTAACCTACCGCCATCAGCCACTCGGTTTTGTGAAAAACATTGGTAACCGCGCCAATAACCTCTACCCGCAGGAGTGGAAAATCAAGACTTCTCACCTGCCCGACCACGACACCTACATCATTTAAGCCACACCTGCACATCACTATGCAACCGCAATTATCCATCATTGTGGCCATGGCTGGCAACAAAGCCATAGGTTATCACAACGCACTGCCCTGGCATATACCCGAAGATCTTGCCCATTTCAAGGCGCTGACAACCGGCCATACCATCATCATGGGCCGACGAACCTTTCAGTCATTGCCCCACGGCCCACTGCCAAACCGCCGCAATATCGTCGTAAGCACCACCCTCCGGCAATTAAAAGACTGCACCGTTTACCCGTCACTGCCCGACGCCATTGATAGTTGTGCCGGTGAAAAAGAGGTGTTTATCATTGGCGGCGAGCGCCTTTACAGGGAGGCTTTGCCCTTCGTATCAAAGCTTTACATTACGCACGTCGACCGGATTCCTGCCCATGCCGACGCCTTTTTCCCTGAAATTGACCAGGCTGAATGGGAGGAAACCTCCATTGAAAAGCACGACGGCTTCTCGTTCTCGACCTGGCATCGTCGTGCAACGAGCCTGTAGAAACAAGGCCTTTACTCTCACCAGATATCGGAAAAACACTATAGACAGAATGAGGTTACGGCCTGCAGGCTGTAACTTTCTGCTGTTTTGCTGTCCCACTTACGACGCAAGCACGGGAGAAGACGGGAAATTTTGTCGATAGCGGCAGATGTTCTGCCGCTCCGTTTACAATGCAAGCACAGGGTGCGGCGGCCGCCGCACAAGCAGTATGGCGGCCGTCAAAAGCGCGTACGACGACCGTGGTACGCTCGTGCGACGGCCGTCACACCCTTAAAATAACACCATAAAGCCTGCAACAATTACACGTCAGGCACGAGGCGGCAGCTAAAATTCAGGCTCGGTCTCTTCCGGCTCATCATCGTCTTCATCCACAAGAATGGGCAGATGTCGGTCGATAACGGCATTGAAACTCACAATGGTCTCACTGCGCGAGAGGCCTAAAGGCTGCAGCTTGTCGTGGATAATGTTAAGCAAATGGTGGTTGTTGCGCGCGTAAATCTTAATGAACATGTCGTACCCGCCGGTGGTATAGTGACACTCGGTCACCTCGGGAATCTGGCGAAGCTTCTCTACCACGTCATCAAAATCTTCGGGATCCTTCAGGAACAAGCCCACATAAGCGCAGGTTTCATAACCTATTTTCTCGGGGTCGATGATGAACTCGGAGCCTCTCAAGACACCTAACGACGTCAGTTTCTGGATGCGTTGGTGAATGGCGGCGCCACTTACGTTACACGCCCGCGCCACCTCAAGGAAGGGGATACGGGCATCGGCCGAAACCATTGTCAGAATTTTCCGGTCTAATGCGTCTAATGAATGATGTGCCATACGATTTGAAAATTATGCACAAAGGTAATGAGAATAATTTAAAACTAATGCCTTTACGGCGTAATTTGCACCAAATTGACAGCAAATTACGCCGTTTTGGTAACTATTTATGGCTTTTGTCGGTTGCCGAATAACTGATTCGGCAGGCCTTTGCCTTGCGCAACGCCAGCTTCACATCGTTGATAACGTCCATCCTTGTCGACCGGTCGGCCTTGACAGATACGGTCATTTGCTGCTGGTCTTCGGGCGACATGCGTTCCCTTTCGGCTGAAACATAATCAATGACATCGGCTACAGAGCCGAACTTATCGTTGAGCTGTATGCGTGTGGCAGGACCCAGCGTCTGCTGAAGACTGCCTGCGGGGCGGCCGATATAAATGTAGGTGACGGCCGTTTTCTTGGTCAGACGGGTGAGCTCCGTGCCTCGGGGCGTGCGGAATTGCACCTTGACGGCCACTTTCTGCATGTGGGTGACTATCATAAAAAAGAACAGAACCGAGAAGATAAGGTCGGGAAGCGAGGCCGTGTTCAGCCCCGGAACCACGTGTCGGCGGCGATTGAACATGCTCATTCCGGCCCTCCTTTCTCCCTTGCAGGCTGCGCCTGTGGAGCCTCGGCGTTATATTGTTCGGCTATGCGCTGCGGACAGGCGTCCTTTACCCGTTCCTTATGGTCGGGCGATAACGACGTATAGGCACAGCCAAAAAGTCGTTGTGCCGTCTGGTTTCGCAGCCGGTTATAGGCCGATACCAGCTGGTTTTGCAGCTGAAAATAGCTGTCGTAGCTCGCCTGCGGGTCGACACTGACCTTGATTAAATGCCTTTTCCCGACGCGGTTTACAAAGGCTTCAATCTTCCCCTCGAGGCCTTCCACCGGCGACGGCTTCCCGTCGACAAGCAGCTGACTGTGTGAAGTGAGGGTCAAATCTAAAGTGGTACCCTTCGAAACAAACGATTCCTGATTCTCCCCCTTATTATATGGGGGCAACTGTCGCGGCAAACCCTTGTCAATATCCATGTTTGTCGTGACGAGAAAAAATATCAACAGCATGAACGATATGTCGGCCGTTGACGTCGTATTCAGTCCGGGGACTTCGTGCTTGTGCCGCCTAAATATCATTTTTACGATTATACTTCATCGCCCCATAGACGACAACACCCACCCCTGCCGCAATCATGAGCAGGGAAGTATAGATGAACATGTCGGCTGTCTTGAGCCAAAAGCCGTCGGTATAGCTCACGCCGTTGACCGTCATAGGCCGTGACGAGCCCGCGAAAAAGAACAACAGCAGACTAGCCAGCGTAGTAAGCACAACGGCATAACTTATTTTTCGGGTAGGGATATTATTGTCAACGCTCTCCGATTTCCCCCTTACCTTCAGCGTTCGCAACACTGACCACACGCCCATGCCAATGCCAATGAAGGTCAATACATATATCAATGTCAGCAGAAGATTGGTGAAAAGCGGGGCCGTGAAATTGGGGTCGTCATCAAAAGGCAGATTAAAGCCCACTAACCAGAACAGGACAAACACCACGCCTGTGATGCCCACGAGCACATAAAGCACACGCGAGGACAGTCTTTCAGCGGGCCATGCCGTCAGATTATGAACAAAGAGGCGTCTCATTTCTTCAACTTATATTTCATAATGGTGTCGAGAAGCGTTATGGATGACTCCTCCATCTGCGACGTCAGATGGTCTATTTTCGAGAGAATATAATTGTAGAAAAGTTGTAATATCAGCGCAACGATAATACCAAATATGGTTGTAATGAGGGCCACTTTCATGCCGGCGGCCACGATAGTAGGGCTGATGTCTCCGGCTGTCTGTATCTGATCGAAGGCCATTACCATGCCCACGACCGTGCCCAGGAAGCCTAACGACGGAGCCATGGCGATGAAAAGGGTTATCCATGAGCACCCTTTCTCGAGGTTTGCACTCTGTACAGAGCCGTAGCTGACGATGCTGCGCTCGATGTTGTCTATCGTTTCGTCAATGCGTTCAAGCCCCTGACAGCAGATGGATGCGACAGGACCGCGCGTTTCCCTGCACTGACTCTTCGCGCCTTCTATGTCTCCTGACATGACCTTGAGGTCGAGGTCGGCCATGAATTTCTTTGCATTGATTTCGGAAAGACTTAGGTAAATAATCCGCTCTATGCAGAAAGCCAGACCCAAAACCAGCGCCAGGGCAACGAAAGACATAAAGCCGGCGTTACCCTCTATGAACTTTGTTTTCAACGCTTTGTGAATACTCGGAGCATCAGCCTGCTCTACCTGGGTGCTGTCGGCGGCGAAAGCGGCGGGCTCTGACATCTGTTCGGCGGCGGCACTATCGAGTTCTTCGTCATCCATAGCAGCAGAATCTGCGACAGACGGTGCCACATTCTCTGTCTTCGGCTGTGCAGAATGTTTCGCATCGGCAACCTTTTGTGCCTGTGCCAACGTGCAGGAAGTTACAATAAAAAGAAGTATTGTGAGACGCTTAAAAAAGGTTTTCATCTCTTTTCAGGAATTAATCTACAAGAAAATCAATCATCAAACAGCGGAAAGAACGGGATTCGAACCCGTGAAACGCTTTAGACGTTTACACGCTTTCCAGGCGTGCCTCTTCAACCACTCGAGCATCTTTCCCTGTGTGTTTGACGTTGCAACCCGATGTTGCACGTGCAAAAGTACCATATTTCAGATAGAAAAGTATATAAAATATGTACTTTTAATTTTCTTTAAAGCTTATGATTAGCCTTGAAGCGGGCAAAAACAGGGAACACCCGAGCCACGTTTTCGGTCGTGATTCTGGCCATCTCTTCATCGCTTATGCCGTAGCTTTCGGCAAGTGTGTGCAATACTTGCCTGATGAAAGCGCTCTCGTTGCGCTGCCCTCTGTACGGAACGGGCGCCATATAAGGGCTGTCGGTCTCAAGAACTATGCGGCCAAGAGGGACAGATGCCGGCAGATCTTCGCGAAGATGGCTGCTTTTAAACGTCGAGACGCCGCCTATACCGAGGCAGAATTTGTCAAGACGGAGGAAGGCTTCAGCCTCTTTCGGATTGCCTGTAAAGCAATGAAAAACACCTCCTGGCAGCTCTTTCTCGTAGCGTTTCAGGATATGAAGCAACTCGTTTTGGGCCTTTCTGCAGTGAATCATCAACGGCAGTTGATACTCTACAGACCATTTTACCTGCTCTTCAAAAGCCTGCAGCTGTTCCCTTTCAAACTCACGGCTCCAGTAAAAATCAAGTCCACATTCGCCGATGGCAATATAACGGAGCGGCGATTCTTCCGGTAAAAGACGGTTTTCATCCAAGGCGGTCTTCATCTTTGCGAGCACATCGCGCCAGTTTTTGCGCACTTCTTCGGGCTGAAACCCCGCCATTGGGAAACAAAATCCGGCATAACGACGGCACACTTCCATCACCGTCGTCAGCGAAGAAGCGTCTATGGCGGGCACAAAAACGGCGCTCACTCCGGCCTCGCGCGACCTTTCCACCACAGCATCAAGGTCATCACGGAATTCCTCGCCGTCTAAATGGGCATGCGTGTCAATAAAAGAGAGGGGCATATTCAATAGTTTCGTTTCATCATTCGTTCGGCATAGGCACGGAGTTCACACTTGCGTTCCTCCGGAACACTGACGGCATCAAGGTATCTTTTGCCTTGTTCGAAGAAGAAATCCATCTTGTCTTTCGCCATCTTATCAATGCCCATTTCGTTATACAGGGCCGTAACGGCGGCTACTTTCTCGTCTCTGTCGAAGGTTTCGGCGCTTATCAGGCGTTGCAATTCCATTCGCTGGCGGTTGTCGTCACGATTAAAGGCATTGATGAGCATGTAGGTTTTCTTGTTCGATGCAATGTCACCGCCCACTGCTTTACCAAAGACTTTCGGGTCGCCATAGACGTCAAGATAATCGTCTTGCAACTGAAAGGCCAGCCCTATCTGTTCACCAAACTTGTACAGATTGTCGGCATCGGCCTGTGATGCGCCTGCAAGAACGGCCCCTATCTTCAACGCACAGGCCAGAAGAACGCTGGTTTTGAGACGAATCATTTCAATATATTCGTCTTCACTCACGTCATTTCTCTTCTCGAAATCGATGTCATACTGCTGCCCTTCGCCAATTTCGAGGGCTGTCTGCGTAAATAAGGAGAGCACTTCGCCGAGCTTATCGGCCGGACATTGCGCCATGCGCTCGTAGGCCAGCACCAGCATTGAGTCGCCCGACAGCACAGCCTGATTGTCGTTCCAGCGTCTATGCACCGTCTCATGCCCGCGCCGGAGGTCGGCGTGATCCATTAAATCGTCGTGTAATAACGTATAATTATGGTAGGTTTCCAATGCTACAGCCTGCATAAGAATGCCCTCGGGGTCGTCCTTAAACATATTATAAGCCAGCAACATAAGCGTAGGACGGATGCGCTTCCCCCCTATAGAGAGCACATATTTCACAGGTTCATAGAGGCTCTCGGGCTTACGGTTGTAAGGCAAATTCACAATAAAGTGGTTTACCTTATTTAATATTTCATCGGCGTTATACATGGTGTTACGGGTGATTTATCTCTGTTTTCTGTCTTTCATCCATCAGTATTTCTGCCTCTCTCCGTCAATTTCATAGTCTCTTTCCAGCCTTGGCGGCCTTACAACTGGAAATTAACAGGAATAGCAAACATCGTGCGGCAGGGCTTTCCATCCTGTAATCCGGGTTTCCAATGAGGCATCATTCTGATAACTCGCATGGCTTCTCGGTCTAAAAGAGGGTCGGCAGACTGCACTATTGTCGGGCTTGCGATAGAGCCGTCCTTATTGATAATGAACGAAATTACGACCTTTCCCTGTATCCTTTGGCTCTGGGCCATGGAAGGATAACGTAAGTTTCGTGTCAACCATTTCATGAATTGAACGATGCCTCCAGGGAATTCAGGCAACTGCTCTACGGTTTTAAGGACAACCGAATCTTTCGTTATGGGTATCTGTGGCAGGGCTTCTGTTACGTCCGATTGCCTGGCAACGCCCTCCCCGTCGCCAATAACGAGCTTGCTTGTAACGGGTGCTATCTCCTGCGTTGCAACGGTTTTAGGCACCTCCGTCACCTTTTGCGTGATGGCTTTTGAGGCCGGACTCGGGACTTCAGAAGCCGAAATCATGTCCTTCTGCTCAATGGCGGGCTTCATATCAAGGTCCTCGGGCAGGTCGTCAAGCAGGTTTTTGTCTTCCGATAATCCGGCAGGGTGCGTGGTAAACTCAAGTGCGGCAAAGAGCATTGCCAGAGCAAGAACCAGCCCCAACAGGAAATTCTCCCTGCGTCGCTTGTCCAAATTGGCTTTGTCGCTCTTCTTTATCTCCATGGTTTACTTCTTCTTCCGGCCGCGTGGCAGGGCTTTATCCGAGGCATAACCTGCGCCGTTTCAGGCAGTGTACAATAAAGCGCCAGCGCCTTCGTTATTATAACCGAAATGCATTGCAAAAGTACAGCAAATCTTCAAAAAAGCATTAACTTTGCGAAATAATTAGAACTTTTAAATGAAAAAAGCCCTTTTTGTCTTTCTAATGATGCTGGGGACATTACTTGTCCACGCTCAGAGCGAGAGCCAAACGGAATATAACTTCCTGCGTTTGCCCGTCAGCGCCCGCGCGGCAGCCCTTGGAGGCGACAACATTACGGTTATCGAGGACGACGAGGCTCTCATTTTCCACAACCCTGCATTGCTTGCTTCGGTCAACGATAAGACGATAAACCTCAACTACATGAACTATATGTCGGGGGCAAACATGGCCAGTGCCAGCTTCAACCGCATTGTAAGGGAGCGCGCTTCCTGGGCAGTGTCGGCGCAATATGTGGATTACGGGAAGATAAAAGAGGTGGACGAGAACAATGTTCAGACCGGCGAGTTCTCGGCAAAAGACCTTTCTTTAGCCGGTTATTTTTCGTACATGCTCACTAATCGCCTCACGGGCGGTATCTCGGCACGCCTGATTACATCTTACTTAGGCGACTACACTTCTATCGGCTTCGGCGTTGACCTCGGCCTGAACTATTATGATGCCGACCGCGAATGGTCGTTAGGCGTGGTGCTGAAGAACCTCGGAGGCCAGCTGAAAGCCTATCACGACAGCTTCGAACGCATGCCCTTTGATATCCAGATGGGCGTTACCAAGCGCTTTACAGGCACGCCTTTCCGCCTTCATGCGACATTGGTAGACCTCAATCACCTTGATTATAAGTTTCTTAACCACTTTGTTGTCGGCGCCGACGTGCTGTTAACAGAGAGCTTCTGGGTAGGCGGGGGATATAACTTCCGCCGTGCCGACGAAATGAAAATTACGTCAGCCAACGGAGGCAGCAGCCACGGCGCGGGCCTGTCATTCGGTGCAGGCCTGAACCTTGAGCGCTTCAAGCTGAACCTCGCTTACGGGAAATACCATGTCAGCAGCTCAAGTCTGGTGCTAAGCGTGGCGTATGGACTTTAGAAAAGTAAAAGATTAAAAAGGTAAAAAAGCAAAAAACAATGCTGGACGAGATTGTAGGGCTGACCCAAAAAGCATGGAGTAAATAGGTGAAAAAGTAAAAAACAATGCGGTAGCATATTTAAAACGTTATTCGAGCACAATATTTTCAATCTGCAAATCAATCAAAATAGTCGCTTCAAAATGGCGACTTTTAACTACAAATATGATAAAAAAGATAACAATAGCCATCGACGGCTTCTCGTCGTGTGGGAAGAGTACCATGGCCAAAGACCTGGCAAGCAGAATAGGTTACGTTTATGTGGACACGGGAGCCATGTATCGTGCAGTTACGTTTTTTGCATTACAGCACGGGCTTTTCAGCGCCGACGGCAGCATTGACACGGCAAAACTCGAAGCCCTGATGCCCGAAATTCACATCAGTTTCAAGCTCAATGCCGCCACAGGGCGCCCTGATACCTGCCTCAACGGCGTGTGCATCGAGAGCGAAATTCGCGGAATGAAGGTCAGTGCACACGTCAGTCCCATTGCCGCCATTCCCTTTGTGCGCTCAGCTATGGTCGCGCAGCAGCAGGCCATGGGCAAGGAAAAGGGCATCGTGATGGACGGACGCGACGTCGGCACCACCATTTTCCCCGACGCCGAACTTAAGATTTTCGTCACCGCATCGGCCGAAGTGCGTGCCCGCCGCCGCTTTGACGAGCTGACAGCCAAGGGCGAAAAGGCCGACTATGCGGCCATTCTGAAGAACGTTCAGGAGCGTGACTACATCGATACGCATCGTGAGGTGTCGCCCCTTCGCAAGGCCGAAGATGCCCTTGAGCTTGACAACAGCAACATGTCCATCGCTGAACAAAACAGCTGGCTGATGGAACGCTACCGCGAGGCCGTCGGAGAATAACGCCCGTTCTGAAAATTTTTACCTGCAACATCATTTTATCCGCCCTCGGCAAAGCACGTCGGGAGCGGTTTCCCGTTGAATACAGACGCAAAAATAATGTAATATTATTTTCACGCCTATTGTCTGAACTATTTTTCCAAACGGGCTTCCCTGGCGAGCTTGTTTGCCAAAAGCCATGGCCCGCACACCATGAGGGAGAAACCATGCCGTTACATCAATCTGCTAATAACCAGACCATTATATACCCCAGCCCCTGCCATGCCCTTACGTTTACGCTGTAAAGGCCATACGATTACGCCGTAAACGCACCGGCTTTACAGGCTAACAGCTTCCCCTTTACGGCGTAAGGGTAAACCCTTTACGCCGTAAAGGCAACACGGCAGAAAAATAAAAGTCCAGACATAAGTTAATAAACCTGAAAACAGAACAAAATAAAGGCAAAATCATCGCCGCATCATCCGCTTTGAAGACAGCCGGAATGCAAGAATTTTAAGAACTTTGTTTACAAACTGTTATTGCTTTGTAAAATAATATTTTGTTCGTAAAGACCTTTCCGCAAGCGTGCAAATCTGTTGCACAAACCCCATCAAGGGCGCTCCCCCGGCACGGCATCTATCCGGGAAATCGCTGCCATCCCGCCGCAAAACACGGCAAACAACAAAGTCGGGGTACCGGCAAGGGCACTCTTTTTACCGCATATTTTACCGTTTTTAGAATATATTCCCTATCTTTGCAAGGATTGACAAAAAGCACAACACACATGAAGAAACTTCTGTTTACGCTTATCTTGCTGCTCGTTCCCATCATGATGATGGGCGAAAGCTTCTCTGCACTATGGAAAAAAGTGGCGGAAGCCCAACAGAAAGACCTCCCCAAGACCGAGATTTCCATACTGAATACCATCATTGCAAAAGCCACGGCAGAAGACAACTACGGCCATCTGATCAAGGCCCAACTGGCGAAATATCATGCCTGCCGCCTGTTCGATGACGAGAAGGCGGCCGCAACCGTTGAAGAAATCAAGCAGAAAGAGGCGCAGACAAAGAACAAAGCTCTTCGGGCTGTCTACGATTGCGCCCTGGGATTAATCTATCAAGACCTTGCCCAGAGCAACGAGGAAGCCGACACGTTAAGCCGGCCATACTTCAGGAAATCGATGTCCGACCCCGATGAACTGGCCCGTCACAAGACCACAGAACTGGCGCCGGCCTTCATCCCGGGCCTTGACAGCCGCATCTTCAACAACGACCTGCTGCACGTCGTAGGCCTGTATGCCGGCGACTTTGCTACGCTTCATAAATACTATGCCGCCCACGACAACCGCCCTGCAGCCTGCCTGACGGCAATGAAAGCCCTTGAAAAAAGCCGCGACGCCAGCACGAAAGTAGCCCGAAAGTCGCGTTATCTGCACAGTCTTGACTCGCTCATCGAAGTCTACCGCGACCTGCCCGAAGCCGGAGAACTGGCTATCGAACACTACAACTTTATATCCGAATCCACCGATACCCCCGCAGAAAGTCTGGTAAACTATATTAATTACGCCCTCAATCAATGGGGGAAATGGCCCCGAATGAACGTGCTGCGCAACGCATTGCTCGGCCTTCAGCAGCCCGAATTCAACATCAGCATCGGCGACCGCATGCTTCTGCCCGATGTTGAACGGCAGATTCGTATCAACCTGATACGCAACATCAATGAGCTTACCGTCAGGGTTTACAAGGTAAACATAGGTGGAGACACAAAGCTCGAGGCGTCAAGCAAGAAAGATTATGCACAACTGCGGCGCTATGTTCAGCCTGTTCCCGTGCAAACCATTACGCGCCGATACCTCGGTCAGCCCGACTGGAAAGAGCATGCCGACTCTGTAAACCTCAAGGGTATGCCCATAGGTGTTTACCTTATCGAGGTTTCGACAGGCAACAAAGCCATAGAACCCCAGCGCGAACTGCTGCGCGTGAGCAACCTTTTCGTCATCAGAGAGAAGATTGACAAGGAGAATCTGCGCCTCGTTACGGTCAACGCCACAACAGGAAAAGCCATCGCGGGCGTGCATTTAACTGTTACCACCGAGCAGAACTGGTTTAACAAGACGGCACGTGTAGACCATCTGGTAACGGGAAAAGACGGCGAGGTAATCTACCACACGCCCAAGCGCTACCCCACTTCCGTCTATCCCTATACCGATAACGACAAGGCTTGCGACAACCTTCCGGCTGATGCAACCTACT
The DNA here is from genome assembly GCA_013333935.1 of Prevotella sp. Taxonomy (GTDB): domain Bacteria; phylum Bacteroidota; class Bacteroidia; order Bacteroidales; family Bacteroidaceae; genus Prevotella. Next base: position 41,942 of record JABCNV010000006.1, read on the forward strand.
TTAACGAAGGAAATGCAGCCGAAAGTGACCACGTAAGGTTATACACTGACCGCTCAATATATCGTCCCGGGCAAACAATTCATGTGGCCGGACTGGCATGGCATGAGGTTCCTGCAACGCTGTCGACCAAAGTTCTGGCAGGGGGAAGCGTCAAACTTACGCTGTTGGATGCCAATTATAAGGACGTAATCGAGAAGACAGTAAGCACTGACGACTACGGCACGCTGTCGGCCGACTTTGCCCTTCCGCAAGGCGGACTGACGGGAAGCTATACTATACGGGCCGACCTCAAAGGCAAACACAACGTCGTTGTGGTGCATGTAGAACAGTATAAACGGCCTAATTTCAAGGTCGAAATTGACAAATATAAAAAACGATATGCCTCCGGCGACACCATCATTGTGACGGGAACAGCCCGCAGTTACGCCGGTGTGCCCGTACAGGGAGCCCGTGTTGTGTACACCGCTAAGCGCCAGCAAAGCTGGTGGTGGAGACGAAACGGCGTAAGAAATGAGGGCACCGTGGTGTGCGATACGGTGGCAACGGCCGACGATGGCACATTTAAAATGCGTGTCCCTGTGGCGTTTCCGGACGATGACGACATCGATATGCCCCTCTTCTATCAGCTTGTTGTCAATGCCAAAGTGACGGCAACCGATGGCGAAACTCACGAAGATGAACTGCGGTTACCACTAAGCAACCGCAATGCTGTGCTTACCACGGACCTGCCTGCCAGGGTACAGCGTGACAGTTTGGCCCAGTTTAGTTTTACCCGTAAGAACGCAGCAGGCGAACTGATCGACGGAACCATTACGTATCGCTTTGACCAGGGGGCCGAGACTACAGCGACAGCAAACAGCGTTATCAACCTGAACCACAAGTTTGCACCGGGCAAACACACGCTGTTTGCTACCTGCGAGAGCGACACCATAAGGCAAGAGGTTGTAGTTTTCAGCATGAACGACAAACGCCCTGTGGTTGATACGCCCGACTGGTATTACGTTTCGGCCAGCCAATTCCCCAACGACGGCAAGCCCGTATGGCTGCAAGCTGGCTCTTCGAACGTAGGAACCGAGATATTCTACACCGCTATTGCCGACGGAAAGGTTATTGCAAAAGGGTCATACAACATCAGCAACGAGAATGTTACACGTCAGCTACACTACAAGAAAGAGTATGGAAACGGGCTCTCTATCTTCACAGCGTGGGTATGGCAAGGCAGGCTTTATGAGCACAGTACGTTTATTTCGCGACCCGTTCCCGACAAAAAGCTCACGCTGCAATGGAAGACATTCCGCGACAAGCTTACGCCCGGGCAGAAAGAAGAGTGGACATTGCAGGTGCTTGCACCCAACGGGAAACCCGCCAAGGCGCAATTGATGGCTACCCTTTACGACAAAAGTCTTGACGCAATATACAAAAATTCATGGATGCTCCCGCAACAATCACGCTTTCTTCCCTGCAATGCTTCATGGGAAGGAGGCAGCGAAGGCGCCATCGGTCTGTATGGCTTTGAGCCGTTTAAAGAATATCATGTCAAAGACCTTACGTTCACAAGATTCGACGCCGACATCGCAACCGAGATGAGCTATGCCGTGCTTGGAAGCGGCTCGGTGGTAGAACGTTTCAACCAGCCCGTGCTGATGGAGAAATCAGTAAGGATTAGAGGCAGGAGCACGAACGAATCAAAGATGTTTGATGTCGTCGCAACCAAAGCCACTGCAGGCAGCAGTTTGGACGGAACAGCAACACCATCTGGCGTATATGCTGATGCCATCCGTGAGAATCTCAACGAGACCGCTTTCTTCGTTCCGGCATTAGTCAGTGACGAAAACGGCAATCTCTCCCTCCGTTTCACCCTGCCCGAGAGCGTCACCACATGGCATTTTCAGGGCCTGGTGCACGATAAGGAACTCAATAACGGACTGATTGAGGCTGACGCCGTGGCGCAAAAAACCGTCATGGTGCAGCCTAACATGCCCCGATTCATCCGTCAGGGCGACAAGGTTCAGATAGCAGCACTCATCTCCAACACCTCAGAGAAAGCCGTTAACGGCACTGCACGCCTGCAGTTTCTTACGCCCGAGGACAACAGCGAGGTGCTGACGCTCACGCAACCCTTTGCTATAGAGGCTGGGAAAAGCACGACGGCGGCGTTCATAATTGACGCCAAACAGCTGTCGCGCAATGCCCGTCACGGCGGATTGCTTGTGGCACGTATCACCGCTGACGGCAAAGGGTTCAGCGATGGAGAGCAGCATTATCTTCCCGTTCTGCCAGACAGGGAACACGTAATCACCACGGTTCCGTTCACACAACATCGTCCGGGCACGAAGAGTATAGACCTTAAGGGACTGTTCCCACCTAAGAGTGAGGACGGCCGTCTGACGGTAGAGTACACTAATCACCCCGCATGGCTCATGGTTCAGGCCTTGCCGACCCTCGCCAATCCGTCAGACAAGGATGTTCTTTCCATAGCATCAGCCATCTATGCCAATGCTATTGGACGGCAAATTGTTGGCTCATCGAAGAAGATTGCCGAAACCATCCGCCTGTGGCAACAGGAGAACAGGAAGGAGAATTCACTGATCAGCAATCTGCAAAAGAATGAAGAGCTGAAGACTCTGCTGCTGAATGAGACGCCGTGGATGAACGATGCGGCACGCGAAACCGAGCAAAAGCAACAGCTCGCAGGCTATCTTGATGAAACAGCTATCAGCTACAGACTGAACGATTTCACCGCTAAGCTGCAGAAACTACAGCAAAGCGACGGAAGCTTCAGCTGGTGGCCAGGGATGAACAGCAGCCCATACATGACGCTTGAAGTGGCTAATATTCTGACCCGTCTGCAAAACATTACCCCACTTTCTGCCGCACTCGCAACGATGAAAGACCGTGCTTTCGGCTACCTTGACAAGCAAATAGCCAGCGAAGTGGAAGATTTGCGGGAGGCCGAACGCAGGGGAAAGAAAAACCTTGAGCCGAGCGAGCTGGCTTGTCATTATTTATATAACTGTGCTTTAGCCGACAGGAAAGCAACCCCTGACATGAATTTCCTCATCGGTTTGCTTGATAAGATGCCTACCCGACTGACTATTTACGGCAAGGCAAGGTCGGCAGTTATCCTGGCGCACTATGGAAAGACCGCACATGCACGCGATTATCTCCAGAGCATGAGCGAATACAGTGTGACAAACGACGAGACAGGACGCCATTATGAAACGGCTAAAGCCGCCTACAGCTGGCGCAATTACCGTATACCAACGCAGGTAGCGGCTATTGAAGCATTGAAGATTCTTACGCCGTCTGACACGACAACGATAGAAGAAATGCAGCGCTGGCTGCTGGCTGAAAAGCGTACACAGAGCTGGGATACACCCATCAACGCCGTTGATGCCGTCTATGCCTTCCTCTCGAACGCCAATGGAAAGACAGACATGACAAAACTTACGTCGGGCAAGCACAGCGTACTGAAGATTGACGGCAAGGCTTTAGACCTGCCTCAGGCAACAGCAGGATTAGGCTATGTCAAGACAACCGTTCCCGCTGCAGGCTGCAAGGTGTTCACCGCGGAGAAGTCATCACAGGGAACTTCCTGGGGAGCCTTGTATGCTTCGTCATGGCAAAAGACCTCAAGCGTGAAGTCGACGGCTGCCGGTTTAAGCGTCAAGCGCGAGATAATACCCGACCATCAGGGCGCGTTAAAGGCAGGCGATAAGATAAAGGTGCGCATAACCATCAAGGCAGAACGCGATTTCGACTTCGTCCAGCTGCAAGACAAGCGCGCTGCTTGCATGGAACCGGCCGAGCAACTAAGTGGTTATCGCCGGGGCTATTACTGCGCACCGCAGGATAATGTCACCAATTATTATTTTGATAAACTACCGAAAGGCACGCACGTTATCGAGACTTCGTATTATCTTGACCGCGCAGGCGACTATACTACAGGCCTCTGTACCGTGCAGTGTGCGTACAGTCCAGAGTATGGCGGCAGGGAAATGGCCAGATCTCTGTCCGTGAAATAAACGACAATTATGAGAAAACACCTGTATTTGCTGGGCCTATGCTTCCTCACAACAGGAGCCTATGCACAGAAGATATCTACAAAAAACACCATCATTGATTGCAAACAAGTCACGTTCAAACATCCTGTAACCGCCTTGTTTACGATGACGAACAGCGGTGACAAACCCTTGCTCATCAACAGTGTAAAGACAAGTTGCGGATGCACAACGGCATCTTTTCCCACAACTCCCGTCGCAGCCGGCGCCTCATTTGAGGTAAGTGTCACCTACGATGCAAAACAAATGGGGCACTTCTATAAGCAAATCGCCATCTACAGCAATGCTGCAAAGCCTGCCATACTTGCTATCAAGGGTGTTGTTACCGCCGAACCTGCAGGCTATAACGGCAATTATCCCTTTGCATTGGGGGCGTTGTCGGCCGACCGTAACGACATCTTGTTCGACAATGTCAATCAGGGCGACATGCCCATTGCCGAAATAAATATCCGAAACGACGACGATAAAGTGGCGCGTCCTGTGCTGATGAGCCTGCCCGCTTACCTTGCAGCGGAAGTGCAACCCGCCAGAATAGCTCCGGGGCGAACGGGTAAAGTGGTTGTCCAACTGAACTCATCGAAGCTTCGCGACCTCGGACTAACGCAGACAACAGTATATTTAGGCCTCTTCCCCGGGGACAAAATAAGCCAGGAAAAGGGAATAACCGTCTCGACCGTAGCGCTGCCCGCCTTTAAAAAACTTACTGCCAAGCAGCGCCGTCAGGCCCCCCAGCTCCGCCTTTCAGACGGTCAGCTGAACCTCGGCAGCTTTCAGGGAGCCGCCAAAAAGCGCGGATTCATTCTGCTTACCAATAAGGGTAATAGTCCGCTGACGATACATTCACTGCAGATGTTCACCACAGGCCTCGAGGTTTCGCTCAATAAAACCGAGCTCCAGCCCGGAGAATCAACCCGACTGAAGATAACAGCCGAGGCTGAAGGACTGAAGAAAGCACAGCAAAAGCCGCGCATATTGATGATCACCAACGACCCCGACAACGCCAAAGTAGTGATAAATGTCAATGTCAAACCCTGATAAAGGTACCCTCCGTCCGACATGGGAGCTTAGGCCCGATTATTGTTAGACTCATAGAAATGGAAGTACAAGTAGAAATAGATCATGGCAGCGGCTTCTGCTTTGGCGTGACTACTGCCATCAAAAAGGCTGAAGAGGAACTTGCTGCAGGCAATACGCTATACTGCCTTGGCGACATAGTGCACAACGGAATGGAGGTGAAGCGCCTGCATCAACAGGGTTTAATCACCATCGATCACGAAGAATTCAAGAAGCTGCACAACGTCAAGGTGTTGCTTCGAGCCCATGGAGAGCCACCCGAGACATACGAAATAGCTGAGCGAAACCATATTGAAATCATCGACGCTACGTGCCCGGTGGTGCTCGCTTTGCAAAGAAGAATCAAGAAACAATATCAGAATAATTCAGACGCACAGGTTGTAATATTCGGTAAAAACGGCCATGCCGAGGTGCTCGGACTGGTAGGACAGACCAAGTCAGAGGCGATTGTTATCGAGAAATTCGACGATGTGACGAAACTCGACTTCTCAAAGAACATCTATCTTTATTCGCAGACAACGAAGAGTCTTGACGAATTCCACCGCATCATCGACTATATTCAGCAGCATATTTCGCCCGAAGCTACGTTCAGGAGCTTCGATACCATTTGTCGGCAGGTGGCTAACCGCATGCCCAATATTGCTGATTTTGCCGCCCGCCACGATGTTATCCTCTTTGTAAGCGGACAGAAAAGCAGCAACGGCAAGGTGCTTTTTGCCGAATGCAAAAGTGTAAACCCCAACAGTCACCAGATAGAAAGCGCTGAAGAAATTAACTTTGAATGGCTCAAAGACGCCCATACCATTGGCATCTGCGGAGCTACGAGTACACCGAAATGGCTGATGGAAGAGTGTCGTGACTATATTTTGAGGCATTAAAGACTCTTTCAAAGGAGTTAAGGAGTTATGGGGAGTTTAGGAGTTAAGACAATAGTTTAACCGCTACCATATTATAATAGGATGATTTTTTCATTTAGCAGAAGCCCCCTCCCCTACACTTTCAGCACCACATCAGCCCTGCATTTGTCTTAACTCCTTAACTCCCCATAACTCCTCAACTCCCAAATGGTGCCATTTTGTCTACACCGTTAGACAATCTGTCAGCCGCAATCGGTTGGGCATATCGTTTGAAACCCTATAGACGAAAATCATAAAAACAATATAAAGAAAGGAGAAACCACAATGACATTCGACAAATTCACAATCA
>JABCNV010000066.1 GCA_013333935.1 Prevotella sp.
AATTAGTTAATGCTATTGGATTATATAAAGAAGCTAAAAATGAGGAGAAAAGGAAAAATGCAACATTACAATATGAAGCAAATAAAAGTGAATTGAGATATATAAAATTTTCACATTCAATCACAAAAGAGGAATATGAAAAACGGATAGCGGCAATGCAAGAAATAATAGTATCTATTTCAAAGGGAGAGCACTTTCATATTTTTCTTGCACTGTGTGGTTTAGGTATTGATTGGTTTTGCTTAAGTGCTGATCGTCTCTATCAAGCAGTACAAAATCAAATAAAAGAATTTATTTATACTCAATTAACACACGCAGTTAAGTCTGACTCATATAATAATAAAAGGCAATGTACGCATGAAGAGATAATATTACATCAACTCTTTGACTTCCAATATCGTCAATATGCTTTTTATATTTTCACACAAGTTTTAGCAATAACGATGAAAAATAATACATTCTCTTTTGATACGCTCAAAGAAGACTTATGCCGTATGGGATTTAACAGTTTTGTTGTTCATAAAGGACACAATGAAGAACGCATCCAAACTACGCCATTTGATTTGGTTGAAAATGGTCTTCACGAGTTTTTAATCCAACATCAAAAATTTGTAACTGGCGAGAAAACAGACTGGAGGTTCTGCATAAGTTTTTTATCGACGCAGTTTGAAGGTATAATGCGGTTAATAGTAAATGATTTAGGAGAACCAATCGTAAAAGTCAAAGATGGAAATACTGAATTTGTCACATTAGAGGTATTATTGAAAACAAAAGCATTAAAATCAATCTTTACCAAAGAAGATCTTCTTTTGTTTAGCCAAACATATACAAAGGCTGGCTATAATATTCGTAATGATGTAGCACATGGACTTTTACTTCCACAGGAATATACAGCAGCAAAAGCACTATTAGTTTTTGTTTCTGTTCTCAGATTAGCAAAATGGACATATGTTCATAATCAACAAGGCGACAACATCCAAGATGTTTTCTAATCAATACTACTCAAATAGAGGAAACATTTTTGTACCATAAGAATGTAACTCATTGATAATCAGTATAGAATATATTTGAGGAAGTGAAGTAAAAAGCAAGTATTTATAGTAATCGCAGCAGTCCGTTTGGGGCCCTGCGGTTATTATGTTATACATTTTAATCTAAGAATTATGAAAGAGACTGTAAGAACACAATTAGAAAGACTTATTCAAGAACAAAAAGAAAGAATACCAAAATTACGAAAGATATATCCACCTCATGGTGTTATTGCATTTTCATACTATACATATGAAAGTGAAGAAGATGCTATTTATACTAAATGGTTGGCAAGAACTATGAGATTCTTAAGTGTTCAATTTCCAGGTGATAAGTATATTGATGACTTTGAACGTACTAGTAAAAAGGATTTAGAACCTCAGCAACAGCAAAAGTTATTGGCTATTCTTGAAGCTTTCTTAGAATATCCTGAGGTAGTTGAGAAAACAAAGCCTAGTAAGTTTACAAAAGGCATCAATATACACAACAACATAAGTAATATAAATACTCAGTCTCAGCAACAATCCATTGAGATACTCGTAAAAGTACTTGAGGATCAATTTTCTGTAAGCCAGTTAAAGGAAATATTGCAAGTTGTAGAGGAAGAAAAGGGTGATTTAGAAAAGGCTAAGCCTAAACTCATTGATAAAATAAAATCGTTTGGTGAGAATATTGCTTCGAATATACTTGCAAATATCATCACTAATCCTGCCATTTGGGCATTGCTGGGTTAAATATATTAACTTTATTTCTCCATTAACCCTCAACCTTATGCCCCAAGAGGAATACAACAATTAGACACAGACTTTATATACTGTGCCAGCATCTACTGCAAGAAAACTAGCAAATGCCTGCGAAATACAGCCTCACAAGGTGCTCGCGGGACCTATGTCGTTGCAAGCCCTGCTGTGATGACGGACACACAGGCCTAGGCCTGCCTGCTCTCCGTACCCATCTGCCGCCAAACGTTCGCTTGGGCATATATCTACGACAACCTGCGAATTGCTCGTGTATTTGAGCTCATCCGCAGGGAGCAATGGCCGTCCGAACAAAGTTGGGCTGGCTTAAGAAGGAAAGGGAGCTGTAGGTATCTAAGTTCTCTATCTACAATAGGATAACTACCCCCTCTCTGATGTCATTCCCTGAAAAACAGGATTCTACTGCTGCAGCAACCCAAGTGAAAAACAGCCTCCACAGAAAAAGGAAATACCTGCTGTGGAGGCTTATTTCTCTCCTGTACGAAGCGAGAGACTATTCACTTAGCATGGTTACCTCTATACGGCGATGGCTGTCGAGAAGGTCTTTCGCTGCTTTCTGCACATCTCTGCCCGTGAGGTTGCACACCATTTGCTTGTAGCCGGTGTGAAAGTCGATGCCATCTTGAAGCTGATGGTAGATGACGTAATCCCAATAGCCGTTGTCGATGATGTTCTGTCCGTATGTTTTCAGCAGATATTTCTTCACCTTGTCCATGCTAACGGGGTTAGGTCCGCGGTCGGCGATATGTGTCACCTGACGATATACTAATGGTATCAAGGCCTCATACTTGGCAGGATCGGTACGGAAAGATATGCGTAACATGGCCGTGGGATGGTTATCCTTCTCGAGCGAGTAGCTGACACTCACACCATATGTTCCTCCTTTCTCCTCGCGAACACTATCGGTATAGGCCATTTGCAACACTCGTTGCAGTACATCCAATATGAGGTCGCTCTTGGGCGTGTAAGGTTCTTCAAAGGTGTAGAAGATGTTGACAAGTGCCGAAGGTGTGTTCATCTTCTTTTTAAAAAGATGCGTCTCGTCGGCCTTGCGCACATTGGGAGCACGCTGCTTTGTCCGGTCCGGAACCTCTACGCTTACGGTATTGGTCTTGCTCGACGGCAATGTAGCGACATACTGACAGAGCAAGGGGCGTAGAGAGTCGATATTGATATTGCCCACCAGCAGCATCGTAAACTTGGAAGCATCTGCAAAACTCTCCCGATAGATTTGCCACACGCGGTCGTAGGATACATGATCGAGCGTCTCCCGCTTGGTGGGCTGCATGCGCGGATGGTTGCCATAGAGTATCGACACGAGCGAGTCGTTGTAGCTCACTTGTGGGTTCGCCTCCCTGTTGGTCAGGAAAGAGCGCATACGGTCTATCGTTCCGCTGAAAGCAACGGAATCACGGCGAGGCTGTGCAAAGTAGAGGTAAGTAAGCTCCAGCATTGTTTTCAGGTCTTTAACCGATGATTTTCCGGAAAGTTGCTGCGTGTCGTCGCTGAAAGATGGTGACACGCTGGCTATCTTCGACGACAACATCTTGCGCAATCCGTTCTTATCGAATGTGCCTGCACCGGCATCCGTGACGGCGCCAGAGACAAACGGGAAGTTGGGTACATCGCAGTCGGGATAGAGTGAAGTGCCGCCATCGCCCCAAAGCCGCATGTCTATCTGGTCTTTGCTGAAGTCGGTCTGCTTGACATAGACGTTAATTCCGTTGCTCAGCTCAAGCACTTTCGTACCGTGTGGGCCGGACCGTTCGCTGACTATTTTCCCAGATTCGGGCAGCCGGGGGACAAGTTCTCCGGCGAGTTTCTCCTCTTTATAGGGTTCGTAAGTCTTTGCCTGCGCGTCAAGTACATACCGTTCGAGTGTGTCATTGGCCGGCAAATTGAATTCCGGCTTATCAGGCGCATAAACTACAAGCACTTGATTCTTGTCCGAAATCAGTTTTTGCGCCGCACTATTCACCTGCTCCAATGTGACCGTGCGGGTGAACAGCCTGAACAGCTCAAGCCGGAAAGCCTCCGTGACCATCGGTTCGGCCGAGAGAAAATTCTGTAGCGCCTTGGTCACAAAATAGCGGTTGCGGCGGTCGTTGCGCTCGGTATATTGGCGTTCGGCCACTTTCATCTGTCTCTCCTGCGCACGGCGCAGTTCGCTTTCAGTAAAGCCGTAGCGGCGGGCACGCTCACTCTCGGCTATCACGGCATCGAACGAACCTTTCACATTTTCCTGACGACAACCGAAAGAAAGCCAAAAGGCATCCTTGGTGCGCGACACGAGAAATTGACCGGCATGGGCCGTGGCCGAGAGGAAAGGTGGGACAGCCTGCTGTTGCAGTTCCTGTAAACGGGCGTTGAGCATTGAGATGATAAGCGACTCCATGTAGGAATCCCGCAGATAGCTGACGTCGCTCTTATCCCTGTCGGGTACGACATCGTGCTTCATATAGAGATTAGCCAGCATGATAGGCTGCTCACTGTCACGGTCGGTAGCCACTATCATCCGGTCGTTGTCGTTCACGGGATAGTAAATGCGCTCTGCAGCGTATTTAGCGCGGGGAATATTCCCGAACAAGCGCTTGATTTTAGCCTCAACCTCGGCCGGCTTGATGTCGCCCACTACGATTACTGATTGCAGATCGGGGCGATACCATTTCTTATAATAGTCGCGCAGATCGTTGTAAGGGAAGCGGTCTACGATGTCCATCGAACCTATGGGAAGGCAGTCCTCGTATTTTGTTCCTCTGTACACAATGGGCATCACACGCTCCATCATGCGTTGTGTGGCTTTTCCGGAACGGCGCATGCGCCACTCCTCATGTATCACGCCCCGCTCCTTATCTATCTCCTTATCGGTGAGCAACAGGGAGTGGCTCCAGTCGTGCAGAATGAGCAGGGCCGAATCAAGCACGGCCTCACGCCCCACAGGTACGGCAGAGATATTGTACACTGTCTGGTCAACGCTCGTATAGGCGTTGAGATTGGCCCCGAATTTCACGCCCACGCTCTCGCACCACGGTACGATACCCGGCGACTTACTGTCACCCCTGAAGTGCGCGGTGCCATTGAAAGCCATGTGTTCCAAGAAGTGGGCCAGTCCACGCTGCCGGGGTTCCTCCAAGATGGAGCCCACCCGTTGGGCAATGTAGAAGTCGGCAATGCCCGGCTCCTTGGCATTGTGGCGGATATAGTAGGTAAGCCCGTTCTTCAGCGTTCCCGTCAGGAAAGAGGTGTCCCGCTCCAACGGTTGGGCAGAGACACCAAGGGGGAACAACAAGAGGAACAGCGGCCATGAATAGTTTTTCTTCATGTGAGATATATTTCAAATTTTGTAAGGCTGCCGGTTTCAGATGTTCGGGTTGACGAACAGGCGGCCGTCATACACGCGTGCTGCGGCCGTGATACGAGCATGACGACGGTCGCCGTACAACCTGTGCGACGGCCGTCGCAGCACCGGCGGCAGGGCGTAAGGACAGGGGGCCTCCGGTTATACCACCCGTTCATCAACCCAATTCTGTTACCAACTCGCAATAGCTTGTTGATATCGTTCTTACTTCACGACGATCTTCTTGCCGCCAATGATATAAAGTCCGGAAGCCAGGCCGTTGACAGCTTCTTCCATGTTTCCGGCTCTTTTGACAAGCACTCCCGCAATCGTATAGACATCGCAGTTGAGCACTTTGGCCTTCTGCACGCTCACTCCCTTGATGGCTGTCGGTGTGTCTTGGTCCGGCAATATGTCCTCGCAAGTATATTTGGTGAGGACAGAGCCCCAGTTGAAGAACTTTGTCGGCTCGCCTGATACACCCAGAATAGTTCCGGAGTCGTAGCGCGGCCTTGCCATAGACACAAAGCCGGTACCGTCAATCAGCGGCGTTCCCAACATACCCATATAAGCTTGTTCGAGTGCAACTTCTTCCGTGCCTTTCACCAGCTTTCTTTCCGTGAGCGTATATTTGTTGAGGCGGGCCTTGGTTAACAAATAATATCCATAAACCCAAACCGTAGAAGGGTCTTTCGTTTCTATTACGGCATAGGCCGACGTGATGTTCTCCCCGTCTATGCCGGCAGCCAACCGAGCGCCGCTCTTAGCATCTGCCTTTACAATCATGGCTTCGCGCATTCTTGTCTTTGTGGCGATAAAAGGCTCTGAAGCGGCATCGTCGGCCAAGCTTCCCGTGATCAGACCGGTCATGTAAAGACTACCATTATAATATTGGAGATTCATATTCTGTACAGCATAATTCTTGTCACCGAACTTTCCTGCGACCAACATCTTGATATAGTTGAAGCTTAAATCTTCGGTCTTCACGGAAGCATAGATGAGGTTATGGCACCCATTAGGCTGCAAGGTGGTGTCACCAAACTTGATGGTGGCCGTGCCGTCGCCCTGTAAACGCCCGCTCACATAAAGTACGTCGTTTTTTATAACCATCTTTTCGAACGTCGCAAACCTCACGCCGCTCTCGTCTTCCGTCATGAATTGGAGCAGATAGCCGTCTTTGTCGAGCTTGGCAATAAACGGGTCACCGGCCGAAGTCTGCACGGTACCGTCCCACGCTGCCGTATTCTTGGCCTGATGGGTTTCCTGAGTGCCGTCATGCTTCACAAACGTTACGTCTGACATATAGTTGCCGCACACATAGATATTTCCCTTGCTGTCTACGACCATGTCCTTATAATAAACGGAATATCCACCGAAACTCTTCCCACCTACGGTTGGATGGCCAGATTTGGCTACCAGTCTGGCCCATACCACTTTACCGTCTTTGTCTATCCTGGCGATGACGCCCTCTGATATTGAACGGTTATTTCCGGCAGGCGTGTAGCTCACTTCGGTCTTCTGTCCGTCGGCTCCGACGAGACGGAAAAGTGTTGTTTCTGTCTTGTTGGCAAGATTGCGCACGTCGCCGACAAAGACTAAGCCTCCGTCAGCTGTCGGATAGATGGCTTTATTGCTGTACAGATAGCCCTTATCCGAGTATACCGTCCAAATCACATCGCCCGTTTCAGGATTCATTTTCTGCAACAGGAGGTTGTCGTTGACGGAGTTTTCATTGTGGCCTACATACGGGCAACCTTCTATTTCCTTTCCTTCAGCGTCCTTCAGCGGTTTACCGTCGAAATAAGCTTTGGTTCCCGTGAGCGTGTTGGAACCAAATGCAGTAAAGGCAACGTAGTTACCGTCTGTTGTTTTAATGACGGAAACAGGAGTGTTTCCCGACTTGGTCTGTCCATAAATCGTATGATGCCACTGATACTTGAAGTCTGCAGCATAAGCTACAGCCACGGTTGCCAACATCACAAATGAAAGAAGTAATTTTTTCATCATAGTCTTTGAATTTTTAGTGTGAATAAATTATTTGAGATTAAAATCAGAATTCCATACCCAGTGAGAGACGTATAAAGCTGTTGTGTTCTGTCTTCATATAGTGGGCGTAGCCCCAGGTTGCAGCGACGAACACACTGTAATTGTGGCTCATAGCGTAGTTTGCCTCAGCCTGAAGTCTTGTTTCGTAACGGTTGTTCTTATAAAAAGCGTAACGATTGTACACGGGGGCCATCATGCTTTCGTTAATACTTCCGGTCAACACCATGTCGCAACGGCTGTTCCAAACATAGTCCATACAGGCGGAAGTTTGCAAAATCCACCGTTTTATCTGCCACATGCCTTTCAGGGAAAGGGCCGAAACCTGCGCCGAGGAAGCCATCTTCCGCCACGGGCTGGCATAGGTTTCCTGGATATGACGGTAGCATTGATTCACGAAAATATCATATACCGACTTGTCTGACGGACGATATTGCCATAACAGACCTGCCGAGAGATTCCATCGGACTTCCTGATATTGGCGGCCCGAAGCTATCTGAGGATAGATGTTGTCCTGTGCCGAACCGAAGATATTCTCTATTCCCCGACGTTCATCGCAGGCTTCTGCTACCCTTATTCCCCACGTGTTTATTCTCCCCTTGTGCATGTAGCCCATCTCAAAGGTCTGCTGTTGCAGCTTTAATTTGGTCAGTGGCAATTCATTGAGGTCGGAAATAACTTTATCTATTGACAGAGAACTGTAATCCAACGAAGCATAAATGCCATTTCGGGGAGCTGAGGGATGCAATCCTATGGTGGCATTCCAGCCTAATCCTTTATAATAGGTAGATGTATTAGAACCCCTGAAACGGTAATAATCCATACCCAATCCCGTAAGCTGATAAACCGTCGGCTGTGATGTTTCGTTGTAGAACTCAAGGATATTGGTCTGCTTGTATCGCTGGAATCCCACCGAAGCTCCTCCTTCATAAGTCCCGTTGAAAAGTCCGGAATAAGCCGTCCCTGCTTTCACTTTCAAGTATCCCGTGAGGTTCTTGGGGCGAGGGTCTACTGTCCGATATTCCAATCGGGCTGTGTATCGGCCTTCCACACCAACCGTCCACCTGCGCTTGTGATAGGCAAATCCTCCCAGGAAGTCGTAGGTTTCCTTTCGCGAAACTCCTCCTCCGATGGTATCGGCCATGACATAGGGATAAAGAAGGTCGAAGTCTGTAGTCTCATTGTAGCACACGTGATGCGTCTTGCTGTTCCCATAGTGTGCCGTTCCCCAGAGCGAAACTTTCTTCTTCCGCAGGAAAGCGTCTATGTCTCCCCCCACTGCCACGACCTTGTCGCCATATTCCAATTGCTGCGGAACGGTGGCATGGCTGTTGTCGTAGGTTGCGCTCAAGCGATTCAGTGAATATCGGTAACGGTTCCATTGCATGGCAGGGTTATGATAGATGCCCGAGAACCACGAACGGGTGTCACTCCGATGCTCTATCTGACGCTCTACAATGTCTTCACTCACCTTTGCCGACGCACCTTTCTGGGAGAAAGCAAGCGAAACCGCTATCAGTAAAGGAACAGTTTTCTTATCCATGTTTCTTGTTTTTATCATTTACCTTTTCGGCGTCACACCATCGTATGTAAGTGTCGACGCTTTCGTGCCGTCGGCACTGATAGCCGTTCGCTGTTCCTCGATTACTGAAGGAATACATTCAGTATTGAAGTCTTCGGTAGAATTATTTGTGTCTTGCAGGTGCATGATGCCCTTTTCATCCACAAACTGCAACTTGCGCCGGATGCTGCGGAAGTAGCGGGTCTTGTCGTGGTCTATATGTCCGACGTGCGTCCATCCGGCATCTACAGACGGAGGAAGTATGTTCCACAGTCGCTTGCTCTGCACGCTACAGTTTACCCCGTCCACAATCCATGCGTTGGGAATCTTATAGGCCGTTTGCTTCATGGGGAAAGTACCCTGCGGAAGATACATCGTATAATAATAGGTATATAGATAGTTTTTGAGATACTGCTCCTTGGTGACATTCTTAGGAATGCGGGCGAGGGCGAACGAGGTAAAGCCTCTGTTGTGCAAAACATAGAAGCTCAATGTGTAGCAATACCATTTGTCCAGATTGGGAACCGTGGGACTGTCTATATCCAGATGGGAAGGAGATGAAGAGATGTCGTACCATTCGAAGTCGGCTTTACTCAGGTCAAACGAGTTGGGATTGGCCACATGATGGTCAATGCCCGTGTCGCAGATAAGCAACGACTTGCCTGGCATGACCGGATGCTCTGTTCCATTGCCGGGAATTACATAGACAGACCATACCGTGAAAGTGTCTTTACGGATGTCGGGCGAATATCCGAAATACTGCACCGACTTAAACTTCGACTCGCAGAAAGCCAGTCCGTCAGCATAGAGCACATGGTCAGTATTGTTGAATATCTTGATATAGCCATCACCATAATATTGCGAGCCGGAGGCACGCAGCGTGCCGGCGAAGAATATTTCTTCAAAGATGAAGTCGTCATTTGCTACCGAAAGGAAAGTCTCTAACTGAAGACTTTTCGAGGCTCCCGTGAGCGATATGTTCTCGGCCTTGCCGGTCAGATAGCCCTTCGCCGTGTTCATCTCCGTGCCGACACCATTGTCGTAAGTCACATCGGCCGAATACACACAGTCGTACAGCCCCTCCGGCAACCGGATATCATCATGACGGGTAAGACTCGTCTTCTCGCCGGATGTGAGATTGGTAAACTCTATTTTCTCCGAAACCACCTTGAGGTTGTTCACGTTCTCTGGATAGTGAATCGTTAGGTTTGTGGAAACCTCTGAGAGTATCTTGTCATCGTTGCATGATGCCAGCAACACGAGCACGCCCAACGCAAAAGTGTATATGATATTTTTCATTTCTTTTTCTCTTTAAGTTTTTGATAAATATTTTTCAGATTGTAAGGTTGGCTTCCACCCCGAAGTAAGGTAAGGAGTTGCGACGTATCACTTTTCCATTAGACTTGTAATCAGGCAGGTAATCCAATATCTTGTTGGCAAAGAAAGACAACCGCATGTAGCGTCCGATGCGCTTGGTTGCCTTGAGGTTGATAATCATCGACATCGGCACCGTAAACGGACGGAACATGTCGTCCTTGTAGGTTTGCACCAGCTGCTTCAAGAAGACATCCTGCTCGCTCTCCGGGGTGTAGGGATGCAACTTCCCGTCGGCCGCCGAAATGTAGGCGATGGGATAGCCGTTCTTTTCCTGCCGCTTGGTCTTGATGAGCCACATGCACTGTACTGATGTGGTGAAGATGAATCCCCATTCAGGCACCTGGGTATCTAAAGTGAAGTTGGTGTTCAGCCTGTCGTTCACCCTTCCTTCGTTCCAGTCGTAGAGACCTACATACGACTCGCTCACGGGGCGGTTGTCTATCACGGTGCTCACGGGGTCGAACATCGGTTGGCTGTTGGTGTAGGTGGTGTGGAACCAAGCTCCGTTGATGTTGAAGCGGGTGCGCAGGGCACGGATACGGGCAGAAGTGAATTGCAGCTCTATTCCCTGCTTCACCATCTTGCTTCCGTTCGATGCTTGCTGATAGCCGTCGAGCACATGCATGGCTTTGAATGGAAGCGTGTGCCAGTCAGTTCCGGCCGCCATCTGGGCAGCATCATACTTCTTGTAAAGATAGTCGCCGTAGATGCGCGAATACCTGAATCCGGAAGTCATTTGTTCATAAAAATAATCCACGCTCAGCGAGTTCTCCTTCCAGTCAATGTCCAGACGAACCTCCCATTTCCGGTTGCGGGCCGGTTTGATGGCATAGTTGGTAGGATCCTGTTTATAGCTCATCACCACAAAGCGGCTGTCCCGTTCGGGATTCTTGGTATCGTAGTAGGCCAGTTCCACAAAATCGCTGTAGTAATTGTCCGGATAAAGATAGTTGAGCGTGGGGTTTTTCGTCGTCAACCCCCACCCCGAGGAGAGAGCGAATCGCAGCGGACTGCCCGCAACCGTGAAATAGGGAAGCCGCCAATTAAGATTGACACGCGGGTCGGCATATACCTTTCCGCTCATATCAAACCGCTTGTCAAGTGCCGGTATGGTATTCAGGCGCAGACCGAGCATTCCTTCCACCACGCTACCGCCTATCTTCGCCACAAAGTTTTCCTCGCCGAAGACCGCCAGATTCTGCAACCCCGGAATGTCCTTGTAGCGCCGCGGCCTGGCCGACCAGCCATTGACGCTGAGCGGATGGCTCATATCATACACCTGTCCGTTACCGTAGTTCTTGGAGTAGTCCCAGTTGAAGCCTGCTTTCAGACGGTTTTCCAGTTTGCCTACATCCAACCGGAGCAGCCCCTTGGCTTTGAGCCAGGCATTGAAGGGCTTGCCGTCACACAGATAATCGGCCACATATTCAGCATAGACGGCAGCGGCCTCGCGCTCTCCTTCCTCCCATCCCGTGGGCACAATGCCGTAGCGTTGCGGGGCCACGAGGCGTTTCTCGCGCAGACGGTCCAGCTGCTGCGACACAGAAGTGTTGACTTCCACCTCACGGAGCAGCCCGTTCCGGCGCTTGAGCGACCAACTGTTGGTGAAAACCATACGATTATAGTTGGAACGGTATTCGTCAATGCGGCCGTAGTTAAGGTCAGGGTCGGCCTTGCTGTTATCGAAAGAGCCCGAATAATCGAAAGCCGACTCCCACTTCCATTCGGTCGTCTTCGCCGCCGTCTTCCGGAAAGTATAGCGCAGCGAGGCGTTTACCCGCTTATAGTTTTCAAGATTGTCGGTAGGATCTATCTTCGAATCCAGATAGCCGAGGTCCACATTGAGCACATGCGCGTTCCCTGTTCCGATGGCAATACCCTTGCCCAACGAAAACAGCTTGCTGTATCCATCGGCCTTGAAACGTGCCGAGAGCGGCATCTTCCGGCGTATCTTCTTGATGTCCACGATGCCACTGGTAAGATTGCCATACTCTACCGACGGTATTCCCCGAACCACTTCCACACGCTCGATATCGTCAGTGCCGATTGTCCGCATGTCCACTCCCTTGTTCGTAATGTTGCGATTATTCTCCGCTCCGCTTCCCGAGGTGATACGCTGGGTGTCAGAGAGCGGAGAAAACTGCAGGTTGGCATCGGTATTGACAGGCGCCCCGTCTACGATAAACTGCGTGCCAAGCGAGGATATGGCAAAGTCATTGTTACGGTATAAAGCCCCGCCGGCCGTTATCGTCCCCGTTTCGCGCAGGGCTATTGTGTTGGCAACGCCCATGTTAGGGTCTTTGGAATAACCTCCCGGCAGCAGTTCCATCAGGTCGGCAATACTGTTGGGCTGCAGCTGGTTCATGGCATCCCGCCCGATGATGGAGCGCGTGACGAGGCCCTGCGCCTCCTTGGCCGTGACCGTCACTTCGCTGAGGCGGAGATTCGCCTTCAGATTCACATACAGCGTGGTGCTTTTGGTGAAAGTCAAATTGCGTTTATAAGATTCGTATCCCACATAACTGACTTTCATTACATAGCTCTCTCCCGCCACCACATCGAGCGAGAACCGGCCGTCGGCATTGGTAAACGTAGCCCTGGGATGCTTGCCTTGGAAAGAAACCGTAGCCGAAGCCAGCGTGCTTTTATCCGCAGCATCGGCCACAACACCGCTCACACGGACACTTCCCTGACCCGCACAATGCAGTGAAAACAGGCCAAACAACACGACAAAAATATATTTCGAAACCATCAGATAAGGAGATAGGCGTAACAGGATTAATATTTATGCGTGCAAAGATATAGCTGTTTAGAATATTTGACAATACTCAAAAATGGTTATTTTGCAGGCATTTACGCGCGCGCAAGCGCCTTGCGCCATCCCAAAAGTGATGGAAGAAACTATTTTAAAAATCGCTATGAAGTTATAAATAAATTTATAGATTGCACTATTTTTACCCTTTACAGAACTTAATTTTCAGCCAAAACAACATGATGGCTTTGCAAAGCGCAAACCCAGTCGGATATACACCCAATTCTCGTTGCCGCATTTCCCCCTGTTCGATAGAGGTCTCTCCTACAGGAATTGCAGCGGGAAACGTGTATACCCCGGTGCCCATAAGCGGCAAAGGCGGCATTGGCACCAGTCCAGAAGGTCAATAAAGAATGATGTCCCGACCCTTTACACGATAGTGGATGCCGCCGCTCATGGCGAGACTGCGGACGATTTCGGTGACGTTGTCGGTGACGTCGAACGACCCGTAGAAGCGACGGGTGCGCAGGCTGTCGTTGGCAATTACAACGTTGACGTTGTGCGAGCGCTCGAGGTCCTTGGCTATGTCGGTGAGAAGCTTCTCATCGAAGAATATCTGTCCGCGCGTCCAGCGTCCCACGCGCGTGGTATCGACACCGGAAACGTGCCACGCACAGGTTTTCTTGTCATAAACAAAACGGCGCCCGGGCGTCAGCGTGGCAAGGCGGCGATGCTCTGCAGGGTCGTCGATGGCGACGGAACCGCGGAACAATGTAATAGCTGCTTCGTCGTCGTTAAAGTAGTTCCGGAAATCGAATTTCGTGCCGGTGACGTGCACGTCAAAGTCTTTCGACCGCACGATGAAGGGCAAATCATCATTGTGCCGCACGTTGAAAAACGCTTCTCCCTCCAGTGCAACGCGGCGGTTGCCGATGCCATAGCCCTGACCGTACACCAGCTGCGAACCCGCATTAAGGTGCACCTCGCTGCTGTCGGGCAGCACAACGACGGTCTGCGAGCCTTGCGGGGCGCGCACAACAATGCGTCCGTCGGCTTCGCTTCTTGCGGTATAGCCCACAAACCACGCCGCTGCGCCCACTACCATTGCACCCACAACGGCAGCCGCTATCCTGACAAGGCGGTGCGACGACGACGGACTTCCGGACACGACAGCACGACAGCTGACGAGCCTCTGCACGTTCACCTTGAACTCTTCAAAGGCCAGCTGCGGGTCAAAATCGGCTCGCCGTTCGGCCACTATGGAGAACCAAATCTCCTTCATCTGTGCGAAGTATGCTTCGTTATCAGCCGAAAGCGCCCGCCAGGCGTCAATCTCGTCAAACTCCTGCTGCGTGGCGGCGCCTGTAAGATAGTCTGTAATGGCGTCGAAAGGGATAGATAGGTTATCTGAATTGGACATAATCAATAAAATATAATGATGAAAACTGAAGCCTCCCCCGGCCCCTCCAAAGGAGGGGAGCCGCAAAAGGAAATCTTAACTCCGACTTTCTGATTACTTCATATTTCTGTTATTTATCTATTGTTTTGGAGATCTGTTTATTAATTTCTTTCGGTTTTTCTCATCTTATAAAGGCTATCCATCACACGCTTCTTCTAATTGTATTCTGCAAACAATCCCTCCACGTGCCTTCCCCCCTCCCATCCGGAGCAGCAGGGAAAGGCTTCATCTTACGCGATGCCCTCCGCCACGGCTCGGCTCCCCTACCATCCGGAGCAGTCATGAAAGACTTTATCGTACGCGATGGCCTCCGCCACGGCTCGGCTCCCCTCCAAACCAGAGCACGAGGGAAACAAAAAATACAAAAAAAATCCCAACCAAAACCCTCAGAAACCAAACAAGACCGTCGTGTAGGGAAAGAATTAAT